>NZ_JBFBAV010000071.1:0-22482 GCF_040689505.1 Streptomyces sp. NPDC051211 | reverse complement strand
CCGCGGGCTTTCGCGGGGCGGGGGCGCGGGGCCCGCCCCCCCCGGCAACGGCGCCGCACGGCACCACCGGCCGCACCCCGGCGGGGTTCATCCCCCGCCGGGGTGCGGCCGCGTCACGAGACGACCGCGTCACAGACGACCGCGTCACAGACGACCGCGTCAGGACGCCACAGCCCCACCCTTGAGCAGGGCCGCACCCAACGGCGTCACCGTGTGCAGCACGGCGTTCCCCCGCCGCAGCGTGGTCACCAGCCCCGCCTCCCGCATCACACACGCGTGCTGGCTCGCCGAAGCCAGCGACACCCCGGCCCGGCGGGCCAGTTCACTGGTGGTCGCGCCGTCGCCGATCGCCCGCAGCACCACCGACCGGGTGTGCCCGACCAGCTTCCCCAGGGTCCGGACCCGCCGGTCGTCCAGCCCGGCCGGCCGCCCCACCACGTCGGCTCCCGTCGGCGCGGACGCCAGCTCCGCGGCCGCCGGATAGACCAGTACGGGCGGCAGTTCCGGGTCGTGCAGGGTGACGGCGGTGCGCCGGCAGAAGAACGACGGCTGGAGCAGCAGCCCGCGCCCCCGCAGCCGTACGTCCCGGTCCACCGGGTAGTCGCACTCCAGCACCGGCGCCCGCCACCTCAGCATCGGCGGCAGCGAGGCCAGCAGTTCGTCCGCCCCGCCGTCGAGCAGCGCCCGGCCGCGGGCGGCCCGCTCCGCCTCGATCTGGGCCTGGATGTGCGTCCAGTACGGCTCCACCGCCGCCCGGTGGTAGCCGCGCAGCTCGCCGAGGAGCCGGGGCAGCTGCTGGGTGCCGCCGTCGGCGAACTCCCGCAGCCGCTGCGGCAGCGGCGCTCCCGCGCCGCCCCCGACCAGCGTCAGCTCGCGACGCAGCCGGTCCGCGCGAATGCCGCGCAGCGCGTCGAGGCCGACGTCCCATCCGTACTGTCCCTCGACCGGGGTCAGGAAATCGGGGAAATAGCCGCGACTCGGTATGAGCGCTCCGAGGAGCCGTGTTTCACTATTCAACCGGCTCCGTGTTTCCGTACGCCATTCACCGAACAACCGGGCGTCACGCCGGTCCCTTAACCGGTGAAAGCTGAGAATCGTTTCCCACAACGCATCGGGACGCCCTGCCATCCGTACGCGTGCCAGGTCCACTCCAGTGAAATGGATACGCAGCACCGAACCCCCACCTGTGCAACCGCAATCCCCCCGCCCCACGAGTATGCATGCCGTCACACGACGTCACCACGCCCTTTCGGCCACAGTTGAAACCCCTTTCGGCAGAGGCGTGACAACCGAAATCCTGTACTCCGCCGGGCACACTCCGGCGCGACCGAAACGCTCCGCGAAGGCCGTGGGGGGCTTTGCGGGGCCTGGCGGTCGGTCGCACCGGGAAGCGCCGACGTGCCCGGCAGATTGACAGCAGGCGGTGGACGGGTGGGGATCCGTCCACCGCCTGCTGACGTAAAAGTCGTTGAACAACAAAAAATGGCTTGCGCCCGCCCCCGGGAGGTCAGGTAACCCGGGGGCAGGCGCAGTCGGAGGTCAGCTGTCGGAAGCAGCTGTCGGAGCGGCTGTGGGGGTCAGCGGCTGTCCGAGCCCTTCGCCTCCGCGGCGGCGCGGCCGGCCTCCAGGCGCGCCACCGGGATGCGGAACGGGGAGCAGGAGACGTAGTCCAGGCCCACCTCGTGGAAGAAGTGGACGGACTCCGGGTCGCCGCCGTGCTCGCCGCAGACGCCGAGCTTGAGGTCGGGGCGGGTGGCCCGGCCGGCCTGGACGGCGCTGCGGACCAGGGAGCCGACGCCGTCCTTGTCGATGGTCTCGAAGGGCGAGACCCCGAAGATGCCCTTCTCCAGGTACGCGGTGAAGAAGCTGGCCTCGACGTCGTCGCGGGAGAAGCCCCACACCGTCTGGGTCAGGTCGTTGGTGCCGAAGGAGAAGAACTGGGCCGCCTCGGCGATCTGACCGGCGGTCAGCGCGGCCCGCGGCAGCTCGATCATCGTGCCGATGCTCAGCTTGAGGCTGGTGCCGGTGGCGGCCTCGATCTCGGCGATGACCTGGTCGGCCTCCTCGCGGACGATCTCCAGCTCCTGGACGGTGCCGACCAGCGGGATCATGATCTCCGCACGCGGGTCGCCCTTGGCGTTCTTGCGCTCGGCCGCGGCCTCGGCGATCGCCCGGACCTGCATGGCGAACAGGCCGGGGATGACCAGGCCGAGGCGGACGCCGCGCAGACCCAGCATGGGGTTCTGCTCGTGCAGCTTGTGCACGGCCTGGAGCAGGCGCAGGTCGTTCTCGTTGGCGTCCTTGCGGGACTCGGCGAGGGCGACGCGGACCGACAGCTCGGTGATGTCGGGCAGGAACTCGTGCAGCGGCGGGTCGAGCAGGCGGACGGTGACGGGCAGGCCGTCCATCGCCTCGAACAGCTCGATGAAGTCCTTCTTCTGCAGCGGCAGGAGGGCACTGAGTGCCTCCTCGCGCTCGCCGTCGGTGTCCGCCAGGATCAGGCGCTCGACCATCTCGCGGCGCTCGCCGAGGAACATGTGCTCGGTGCGGCACAGGCCGATGCCCTGGGCGCCGAAGCGGCGGGCCCGCAGCGCGTCCTCGGCGTTGTCGGCGTTGGCGCGCACCCGGAGCCGGCGGACCCGGTCCGCGTACGCCATGATCCGGTGCACGGCGGCGACCAGCTCGTCGGCGTCGTCGGCGCCCGCGTGCATCCGGCCCTCGAAGTACTCGACGACCGGGGACGGTACGACCCCTACCTCGCCGAGGTAGACCTTGCCGGTGGAGCCGTCGATGGAGACGACGTCGCCCTCTTCGATCACCGTGCCCTCGGAGGTGGTCATCCGGCGGCGCTTGGTGTCGACGTCGAGCTCCTCGGCGCCGCAGACGCAGGTCTTGCCCATGCCGCGGGCGACGACGGCGGCGTGCGAGGTCTTGCCGCCGCGCGAGGTCAGGATGCCCTCGGAGGCGATCATGCCGTCCAGGTCGTCGGGGTTGGTCTCGCGGCGGATCAGGATGACCTTCTCGCCGGAACGCGACCACTTGACGGCCGTGTACGAGTCGAAGACGGCCTTGCCGACGGCCGCGCCCGGGGAGGCGGCGATGCCGCGGCCGAGCAGCTGGGTCTTCGCGTCCTCGTCGAACCGCGGGAACATCAGCTGGGCGAGCTGGGCGCCGGTGACCCGCTGGAGGGCCTCGGCCTCGTCGATCAGGCCCTGGTCGACGAGCTGGGTGGCGATCCGGAAGGCGGCACCGGCGGTGCGCTTGCCGACCCGGGTCTGCAGCATCCACAGCTGGCCGCGCTCGATGGTGAACTCGATGTCGCACAGGTCCTTGTAGTGCGTCTCGAGGGTCTCCATGATGCCCATGAGCTGGTCGTACGACTTCTTGTCGAGCGACTCCAGCTCGGCGAGCGGCACGGTGTTACGGATACCGGCGACGACGTCCTCGCCCTGGGCGTTCTGCAGGTAGTCGCCGTACACGCCCTGGTGGCCGCTGGCGGGGTCACGGGTGAAGGCGACACCGGTGCCGGAGTCCGGGCCGAGGTTGCCGAAGACCATGGAGCAGATGTTGACGGCGGTGCCCAGGTCGCCGGGGATGCGCTCCTGGCGGCGGTAGAGCTTGGCGCGGTCGGTGTTCCAGGAGTTGAAGACCGCGTAGACGGCGAGGTCGAGCTGCTCGCGGGCGTCCTGCGGGAACTCCCGGCCGGCCTCCTTGGCCACGATCTTCTTGAAGCGGGTGACGAGCTTCTTCAGGTCGGCGGCGTCGAGGTCGGTGTCGACGGTGACCTTCTTGGCGGCCTTGGCCTCTTCGAGGGCCTCCTCGAAGAGCTCGCCGTCGACGTCCAGGACGGTCTTGCCGAACATCTGGATCAGGCGGCGGTACGAGTCCCAGGCGAAGCGCTCGTTGCCGGCCTGCTTGGCCAGGCCCTTCACGGACGCGTCCGAGAGGCCGATGTTGAGGACCGTGTCCATCATGCCGGGCATGGAGAACTTGGCACCGGACCGGACGGAGACCAGCAGCGGGTCGTCGGACTGGCCGAGCTTCTTGCCCATCTTCTGCTCGAGGGCGTCCAGGTGGGCGCTGACCTCGTCGCGCAGCGCGGCCGGAGCCTCGCCGCTCTCCAGGTAGACCTTGCAGGCCTCCGTGGTGATGGTGAAGCCGGGCGGGACGGGGAGACCAAGGTTGGTCATCTCGGCGAGGTTGGCCCCCTTGCCGCCGAGAAGGTCCTTGAGGTCCCGGTTGCCCTCGGTGAAGTCGTAGACGAACTTCTGATCTTTGTTTTCCGACACGGGTCTCGACTCCTCGAGGACTCGGTGGCTGCCCTGACGGCGAGGAACATACCCAGATCGAAGGCTTCTGGGTACGTCCACTTGGTCGTCATGTGGCTGTAACCACCCGTGCGCCACCAGATCGAAAGTAACCAACGAGTAGCTGAAACCTACCAAGAGCTTTCACAACCCGAAGGAAAAAGTGTCAGGTGAGGCGTGTCGTCGCTCGGATGAGCGATCATCGATACATTTGCGTTCAACTCTTGAACACACAAAGGGTGGCACCCAGTGCCACCCTTTGGAAGTCTTATCCGTGATCTACGCGCTCATCTGAGCGCAACCCCACCCATGCGTGGTGTATCTCACGCCGCTCGTGGGCCGGATTCTCAGCCGCCGGACGTATCCAGCTCGGCCTCTTCGCTCACGCCCGCGCAGTCGTACGGATCCTTGAGCCACCCGTCCGGCAGGACAACCCGGTTGTTTCCGGACGTCCGGCCGCGCGGGCCGTCGGCATCCTCGGGCCACGGCTGGTCCAGGTCGAGCTCGCTCAGATGAGCATCGAGTTCGGCCAGGGTGGAGGTCACGGCCAGCTTCTTGCGCATCTCGGAGCCGACCGAGAAGCCCTTGAGGTACCAGGCCACGTGCTTACGGAAGTCGATCACCCCGCGGGCCTCGTCCCCGATCCACTCCCCCAGCAGGGTGGCGTGGCGGATCATGACCGCCGCGACCTCCCGCAGCCCCGGAGCCGTGTAGTCGTCCGTACGGCCCTCGAAGGCGGCCACCAGGTCGTTGAAGAGCCAGGGGCGGCCCAGGCAGCCCCTGCCGACCACCACGCCGTCACAGCCGGTCTCGCGGACCATCCGCAGGGCGTCCTCGGCGCACCAGATGTCCCCGTTGCCGAGGACCGGGATCTCCGGGACGTGCTCCTTGAGCCGCGCTATGGCCTCCCAGTCGGCGGTCCCGCCGTAGTGCTGGGCGGTGGTGCGCCCGTGCAGGGCGATGGCCGTGACGCCCTCCTCGACCGCGATCCGGCCCGCGTCCAGGTAGGTCAGGTGGTCGTCGTCGATGCCCTTGCGCATCTTCATGGTGACCGGCAGGTCGCCGGCCCCGGAGACGGCCTCCTTGAGGATGGCGCGGAGCAGGTTCCGCTTGTAGGGCAGGGCCGAGCCGCCGCCCTTGCGGGTGACCTTGGGGACCGGGCAGCCGAAGTTCAGGTCGATGTGATCGGCGAGGTCCTCCTCGACGATCATCCGGACGGCCTTGCCGACGGTGACCGGGTCCACCCCGTACAGCTGAATCGAGCGCGGCTTTTCCGTCTCGTCGAAGTGGATCAGCTGCATGGTCTTCTCGTTGCGCTCGACCAGCGCCCGTGTCGTGATCATCTCGCTCACGAACAGCCCCTTGCCGCCGCTGAACTCGCGGCAGAGGGTGCGGAACGGGGCATTGGTGATGCCGGCCATCGGCGCGAGCACCACCGGCGGCTGCACGGTGTGCGGGCCGATCGCGAGGGCGGGAGGGAGCGTGGTCATCCCCCCATTGTCGCGCATGCCGCAGTTGCCGGTTGGCCGTACTGTCGGCGGCATGCACGAGGTGAGTCACCGGCATCGCATGCTCGTCCTGGCGATCTGCTGCATGAGTCTGCTCATCGTCAGCCTCGACAACACCGTCCTGAACGTGGCCCTCCCCGAGATGCGGCGCGAGCTGCACGCCTCGGTGGCGGGCCTGCAGTGGACCATCGACGCCTACACCCTGGGCATGGCCTCGCTGCTGATGCTGGCCGGCTCCACGGCCGACCGGATCGGCCGCCGCAAGGTCTTCCTGGCCGGCCTGGTGACCTTCACGGCGGGCTCGCTGCTCTGCTCGCTGGCCCCCACCCTCGGCTGGCTCATCACCTTCCGGGTGGTGCAGGCGGTGGGTGCGGCCATGCTCAACCCGGTCGCCATGTCGATCATCACCAACACCTTCACCGAACCGGCGCAACGGGCCCGGGCGATCGGTGTCTGGGGTGCGGTCGCGGGCGTCTCGATGGCCGCGGGCCCGCTGATCGGCGGGCTGCTCGTGGACTCCATCGGCTGGCGGTCCATCTTCTGGGTGAACCTGCCGATCGGCCTGGCCGCCCTGGTGCTGACCGTCCGGCACATCCCCGAATCGCGGGCGGACCGGCCGCGGCGCCCGGACCCGGTGGGCCAGTTGCTGATCATGGCCATGCTGGGTTCGCTGACCTACGCGATCATCGAGGCCCCGTCGGCCGGCCCGACCTCGCCGCTGATCCTCGGGTGCGCCCTGACCGCCGTGGCCTCCCTGGTCGGGCTGCTGGTGTACGAGCCACGGCGGGAGGACCCGCTGATCGACCTCCGATTCTTCCGGAGCGCCCCGTTCAGCGGTGCGAACGTGATCGCGATCTGCACCTTCGCCGCGCTGTCCGGGTTCCTCTTCCTGAACACCCTCTACCTGCAGGAGGTCCGCGGTCTGGACGCCCTGCACGCCGGGCTGTACATGGTCCCGCTGGCGGCGCCGACCCTGTTCTTCGCGCCGCTCTCGGGCAGGCTGGTCGCGACCCGGGGGCCGCGGCTGCCGCTGGTGGTGGCGGGGGTGGCGATGGGCGGGAGCGGTCTGATGTTCGCCGTCCTGTCCGCCGAGACGTCCACCCCGCTGCTGCTCACCGGGTACGTGCTGTTCGGGGTGGGTTTCGGCATGGTCAACTCGCCGGTCACGAACACGGCCGTCTCCGGTATGCCGCGCTCCCAGGCCGGGGTGGCGGCGGCGATCGCCTCCACCAGCCGGCAGACCGGCGGCGCGCTGGGCGTGGCGGTGATCGGCGCGGTGCTGGCGGCGGGGCTGGCCCGGGGCGGCGACTTCAGCGCGGCGGCTCGGCCCGGCTGGTGGATCATCACGGTCTGCGGTGCGGCGGTC
This sequence comes from Streptomyces sp. NPDC051211, assembly GCF_040689505.1. Taxonomy (NCBI): domain Bacteria; kingdom Bacillati; phylum Actinomycetota; class Actinomycetes; order Kitasatosporales; family Streptomycetaceae; genus Streptomyces; species Streptomyces sp. NPDC051211. The sequence goes on along the minus strand of NZ_JBFBAV010000071.1, from coordinate 15,301 downwards.
CTGGTCCTCGGCCTGCTGACCAGCGGACGCTGGGCGCGGGAGACGGCGGCCCGGACCGCGGCGGAGCTGGAGCCGAAGGCCAGCCCGGCGCCGGCCGCCGGCAGCCGGCCGGTGTGAGCGGAGAGGCCTGGGCGTAGGCGTCCGGGCGGAGGGTTTGGGCGGAGGCGTCCAGGCAGAGGGCTTGGGCGAAGGGCCTGCTAGGCGGAGGCGTCCGGGCGAAGGGGCTGGGCGGCGGGCCGGACTACTCCCGGCACTCGAAGTCCTCGGTGGCGGAGTTGACCCGGCCGAGCAGCCCGCGGAGCACCTCGCACTCCTGCTCGGTCAGCCCCGCGAAGATGCCGCGTTCGACCTCGTCGAGCGCGGCATTCGTCTGGTCCAGGGCGGCCGAGCCCGAGTCGGTGATCGCGACGATGTGGCGGCGCCGGTCGGCGGGGTCGCGGCGGCGCTCGACCAGGCCCTCGCCCTCCAGGTCGTTCAGGATCCCGACGAGCACGCTCGGGTCCACCTCCAGCCGCTCGGCGAGCACCCGCTGGCCGACCGGGCCGCCGTCGAGGTGCATGAGCGTCATGGCGTGCCGGGGCGTGAGTCCCGCGGCGCCGAGCGCACGGCGGATCCGCGCCTCGGTGAGCGAACCGTGCCAGGCCAGCTGCAAACCCAGTCGCTGCATGGGGTCCGAGTTGTCCTGAGCTGTCGTCATACCAGCACCGTATCAGCCGGGAAACAATTGCACTCCACCGATCGTTGATGCTATTCAATGGTTCAACGCTTACGACCATTGGAGCTCCTCATGTTCATCGCCTTCGTCGCCGTGACCTCACTCCTGGCCCTCGCCCTCACCGGCTCCGCGACCATGACCGCCACGCGGCACCCGCAGATCGTCACCAACATGCAGAACGTGCAGGTCCCCGAGGCCTGGCTGCCGCGACTGGCCGCCGTCAAGGCCGCCGGGGCGGTCGGCCTGGTGGCCGGGATCTGGCTGGCGCCGCTGGGCATCGCGGCCGCCATCGGCGTGGTCCTGTTCTTCATCGGCGCGGTGACCGCCCACGTACGGGCCGGGGACAAGGCCCTCGCTCCCGCGCTGGTGCTCGGCCTGCTCGCCGCAGCCTCCCTCGTCCTGCGCACCCTCTCCGCCTGACCGGTCCGGCGAGCCGGCGACCCGGCAGAACACATGACGGATGACAGATATTGAAATCTGTCATCCGTCATGTCATCCTCGTTGCATGACCACCACGAACCTGAGCACCCCGCACCGCACCCTCGGCACCACCGGCCCGGCCGTCTTCCCGCTGGGTCTCGGTTGCATGGGCATGTCCGCGCTGTACGGCGAGGCCGACCGCACCGAGTCGATCGCCACGATCCACGCCGCCCTGGACGCGGGCGTCACCCTGCTCGACACGGGCGACTTCTACGGCATGGGGCACAACGAGCTGCTGATCGGCGAGGCTCTGCGCAGCGCCCCCGCGGCGGCCCGCGAGCGGGCCCTCACCAGCGTCAAGTTCGGCGCCCTGCGCACGGTCGAGGGAGGCTTCACCGGATACGACGGCCGCCCCGAGGCCGTGAAGAACTTCCTGGCGTACTCGCTGCAGCGGCTGGGCCGGGACCACATCGACATCTACCGGATCGCCCGGGTCGACCCGGCCGTCCCGATCGAGGAGACGGTCGGCGCGATCGCCGAGGCCGTCCAGGCCGGGCACGTCCGGCACATCGGCCTCTCCGAGGTCGGGGCGGACACCCTGCGCCGGGCCGCCGCCGTCGCCCCCATAGCCGACCTGCAGATCGAGTACTCGCTGATCTCGCGCGGCATCGAGCAGGAGATCCTGCCGGCCGCCCGCGAGCTGGGCATCGGCGTGACGGCGTACGGGGTGCTGTCCCGGGGCCTGATCAGCGGCCACTTCAGCCGGGACCGGCTGCTCTCCCCCGGCGACTTCCGGGGCATGAGCCCGCGCTTCCAGGGCGCCAACCTGCAGCACAACCTCGACCTGGTCGAGGCCCTGCGCAAGGTCGCCGAGGAGAAGGGCGTGAGCGTGGCGCAGGCAGCCATCGCCTGGGTGCTCTCCCGCGGGGAGGACATCGTGCCGCTGGTCGGCGCCCGCCGCCGGGACCGGCTGTCCGAGGCCCTGGGGGCCCTGGAGGTCTCCCTGAGCCCCGCCGACCTGGCCGCGATCGAGGAGGCCGTTCCGGCGGACGCGGCCGCCGGCGAGCGCTACCCGCAGGCCCAGATGGCCCACCTCGACAGCGAGCACTGACCCGGCTGTACGGTCGTACTCATGCCACCCGCAGCCGCCGAGCCCCTGACCCCCGAGCGCATCCTCGAAGCCACCGAGGAGGTGCTGCGCCGCTACGGGCCGGCCAAGGCCACCGTGGTGGACGTCGCGCGCGCCCTGGGCGTGAGCCACGGCAGCGTGTACCGGCACTTCCCGTCGAAGGCGGCCCTGCGCGAAGCGGTCACCGACCGCTGGCTAGGGCGGACGGTCGTCCGGTTGCAGGAGATCGCCTCCGCGGCGGCCGAGCCCGCCCCGGCCCGGCTGGAGTCCTGGCTGGAGGCCCTCTTCGAGGCGAAGCGGCACAAGGCCGGGGACGATCCCGAACTGTTCGCGACGTACACCGTGCTGCTCGCCGAGAACAGCGGGGTGGTGGAGACGCATCTGGAGGAGATGATCGGCCAGCTGGCCCGGATCATCGGCGAGGGCGTCGCCTCCGGCACCCTCGCCGCCCCCGACGTCCCGGCCGCCGCCCGGGCCGTCTTCGACGCGACCGCCCGCTTCCACGACCCGCAGTACGCGGCGGACTGGCTGTCCCCGTCCATCACCGCCGAGTTCGAGGCGGTCAGCACCCTGGTGATCCGGGGCCTGCGGGCCTGAATACCGAGGGAAAAACGACCGGTGGCCCGGTGCGCGTCTCGCGCACCGGGCCACCGGTCTCGTCTTGCGTGCCTGCTGCCTAGCAGCCGATCAGGCGGCCGCCCAGGTAGGACTGGATCTGGTCCAGGGAGACGCGCTCCTGCTTCATGGTGTCGCGCTCGCGGACGGTCACCGCGTTGTCGTCCAGGGTGTCGAAGTCGACGGTGACGCAGAACGGCGTACCGATCTCGTCCTGGCGGCGGTAGCGGCGGCCGATGGCGCCCGCGTCGTCGAACTCGATGTTCCAGTTCTTCCGCAGGGCGTCCGCGAGGCCCTTGGCCTTCGGGGAGAGCTGCGGGTTGCGGGACAGCGGCAGGACGGCGACCTTGACCGGGGCCAGGCGCGGGTCGAGGCGCATCACGGTGCGCTTCTCCATGACGCCCTTGGCGTTCGGGGCCTCGTCCTCGATGTACGCGTCGAGCATGAAGGCGAGCATGGCGCGGTTGACACCGGCCGCCGGCTCGATGACGTAGGGGGTCCAGCGCTCCCCGGCGTCCTGGTCGAAGAAGGTGAGGTCCTGGCCGGAGGCCTCGGAGTGGGCCTTGAGGTCGAAGTCGGTGCGGTTGGCCACACCCTCGAGCTCGGAGAACTCACTGCCGCCGAAGTTGAAGCGGTACTCGATGTCGGTGGTGCGCTTCGAGTAGTGGGACAGCTTCTCCTTCGGGTGCTCGTACCAGCGGATGTTCTCCTCGCGGATGCCGAGGTCGCGGTACCAGTTCCAGCGCTCGTTCATCCAGTACTCGTGCCACTGCTCGTCCTCGCCCGGCTTGACGAAGAACTCCATCTCCATCTGCTCGAACTCGCGGGTCCGGAAGATGAAGTTGCCCGGAGTGATCTCGTTCCGGAAGGACTTGCCCATCTGCGCGATGCCGAACGGCGGCTTCTTGCGCGAGGTCTGCTGCACCTGGGCGAAGTTGGTGAAGATGCCCTGGGCGGTCTCGGGACGCAGGTACGCCTTGGAGCCGGTGTCCTGGGTCGGGCCGAGGTGCGTCTCCAGCATGCCGGAGAACTGCTTGGGCTCGGTGAACTGGCCCTTCACGCCACAGTTGGGACAATTGATGTCGGCGAGCCCGTTCTCGGGCAGGCGGCCGTGCTTGGCCTCGTACGCCTCCTCGAGGTGGTCGGCGCGGTGACGCTTGTGACAGGAGGTGCACTCGGTCAGCGGGTCCGAGAAGGTCGCGACGTGACCGGAGGCCACCCAGACCTCGGGGGCCAGGATGACGGAGGAGTCGAGACCGACGACGTCCTCACGGCCGGTCACCATGGCCTTCCACCACTGGCGCTTGATGTTTTCCTTGAGCTCGACACCCAGCGGTCCGTAGTCCCAGGCGGCCTTGGAGCCGCCGTAGATCTCGCTGCACGGGTAGACGAAGCCACGGCGCTTGCTCAGGCTGACGATGGTGTCGATCTTGTCGGCGGCCACGGTGCTCTCTTCATTACGAGGACGAACGGCGAAGCCTTTAGGTTACCGGCGCCCGACCCTCCCCTTTCAAATCGGATCCCCCTTCTCCGGCCCGCCCCCGGACCTCTCACCAGGGTTTTTGACAACGGTTTCCATCTTTGATGAAAATGGATGTCATGAACGCACGACGCCTGATACCCACCGCCGCCCTCGCCGGAGCCGTCGCCCTCGGCGCCACGGCCCTCACCGCCTGCTCGGGAGCCACTGCCGCAGGCGACGGCAAGGACGGCAAGCTCGACGTCGTGGCGTCGTTCTATCCGATGCAGTTCCTCGCCGAGCAGATCGGCAAGGAGCACGTGTCCGTCGGCACCCTGACCAAGCCGGGCGTCGAACCGCACGACCTGGAGATCACCCCGAAGCAGACCGCCCAGCTCGGCGAAGCGGACGTGATCCTCTACCTCAAGTCCCTCCAGCCCGCCGTCGACAAGGCCGTCGCCCAGTCCGGCGTGAAGAACACCGTGGACGCCGCCACCCTCACCGAGCTGGAGGAGCACGGCACCTCCGGCCAGGCCCACGAGGGCGAGGAGGGCCACGAAGAGCACGCGGAGGGTGACGGCCACAACCACGGCGAAGCCGGCGCGGACCCGCACATCTGGCTCGACCCGGTGAAGTACGCCGAGGTCGCCAAGGGCGTCGGCGCGGCCCTGTCCAAGGCCGACCCGGACCACGCGGCCGACTACAAGAAGAACGCCGACGAGCTGGCCGCCAAGCTGGCCGCGCTCGACACGGAGTTCAAGGACGGTCTCAAGAACACCGCCACCAAGACCTTCATCACCACCCACTCCGCGTTCGGCTACCTCGCCGAGCGCTACGGCCTCGACCAGGAGGGCATCTCCGGGGTCGACCCCGAGTCCGAGCCGAGCCCGGCCCGGATGAAGGAACTCCAGGCCGTCTCGAAGAAGGACAATGTCTCCACCGTGTTCTTCGAGACCCTGGCCAGCGACAAGACCGCCAAGACCCTCGCCCAGGACACGGGGCTGAAGACCGATGTCCTCGACCCGCTCGAGGGAATCACCGACAAGTCCCAGGGCGCTGACTACTTCGAGGTCATGCGGTCCAACCTGAAGAACCTCCAGAAGGCGCTCGGGACCAAGTAATGGCAGTAACGGAGGCGCGAGCCATGCAGCCCACGACGGCCGCCGCGGCAGCGGAGCAGCCTGTCATATCCCTGCGCGGGGCCACGGCCTCGCTCGGCTCGCGCCCCGTGCTGCGCGGAGTCGACCTCACCGTCCGGCGCGGTGAGGTCGTCGCCCTGCTCGGTGCCAACGGCTCCGGCAAGTCGACGGCCGTCCGCGCCGTCGTCGGCCAGGTCCCGCTGACGGACGGCGAGCTGTCCCTCTTCGGCACCGACTTCAAGCGGTTCCGCGACTGGTCGCGGATCGGATACGTGCCCCAGCGCACCACCGCCGCCAGCGGAGTCCCCGCCACCGTCCGCGAGGTCGTCACCGCCGGCCGGCTGGCCCGCTCCCGCTTCGGCGTGCTGCGCAAGGCCGACCGCGAGGCCGTCGACCGGGCCCTGGCCCTGATCGGCATGGACGCGTACGCAAGCGCCTCGGTCAACGCCCTCTCCGGCGGCCAGCACCAGCGCGTCCTGATCGCCCGCGCGCTCGCCGTCGAGCCCGAACTGCTGATCATGGACGAGCCGATGGCCGGTGTGGACCTCGCCAACCAGGAGGTCCTCGCGGGCGCCCTGCGCGAGCAGGTCGCGGCCGGCACCACCATCCTGCTGGTGCTGCACGAACTCGGGCCGCTGGAGCCGCTGATCGACCGGGCCGTCGTCCTCCGCGACGGCTGCGTGGTCCACGACGGGCCGCCCCCCGAGGCCGTCGGGCAGCACGCCCTGCCCGGCCACGACCACGTACACCCCCATGCGGCGCACGACGCCGAGCCGCTCCGGACGGGACTGCTGAGCTGATGGACCTCCTGAACTACGCCTTCATGCAGCGGGCCCTGCTCGCGGCGGTACTCGTCGGCCTCACCGCACCCGCCATCGGCACCTACCTGGTCCAGCGGCGGCAGGCGGTCATGGGCGACGGCATCGGCCATGTCGCCATGACCGGTGTCGCCCTCGGCTTCCTGCTCAACACCAGCCCCATCTGGATGGCCACCCTGGTCGCCATCATCGGCGCGGTCGGCATGGAACTAATCCGCTCGCGCGGGAACACCAGCGGGGACATCGCCCTGGCGATGCTTTTCTACGGCGGCCTGGCCGGCGGCGTCATGATCATCAACCTGGCGCCGGGCGGCTCCACCGCCAACCTGACCAGCTACCTCTTCGGCTCCATCACCACCGTCTCCGCCGAGGACGTCACCGCCGTGGTGATCCTCGCGGCGTTCGTGATCGCGGTGACCGTGGGCCTGCGCCGGCAGCTGTTCGCCGTCTGCCAGGACGAGGAATTCGCCCGGGTCACCGGCCTGCCGGTGCGCGTCCTGAACCTGCTGATCGCGGTCACCGCGGCGGTCACCGTCACCGTCGCCATGCGCATCGTGGGCCTGCTGCTGGTCAGCGCCATGATGGTGATCCCGGTCGCGGCCGCGCAGCGCGTCACCCGCGGGTTCACCGCCACCCTGTCCGTGGCCATGGTGATCGGCGTCCTGGTCTCGCTGACCGGAACGGTCACCACCTACTACATCGACGCCCCGTCCGGCGGCACCATCGTCCTGCTGGCCATCGCCGTGTTCCTGGTGATGACCGTGGTGTCCACCCCGCTGGCCCGGCGCCGCGCCCACGCGGCCCACGCGGCCGAGCAGCTCTGTACCCAGGACGACGTGAAGGTCTAGGAGGGAAGCCCCGGGCGCCTGGCACAATGGCTCCGAGGCCGATACGAGGAGGAACCGGTGGCGACTGCGCCTGGCGAGACGAGCACCGCGCCAGTACGAGGACGGTCCACCCGGCAGCGGGCCGCCGTGGCGGCTGCCCTGGACGAGGTGGACGAGTTCCGCAGCGCCCAGGAGCTGCACGACATGCTCAGGCACCGCGGCGCTTCCGTGGGCCTGACCACCGTCTACCGGACGCTCCAGTCCCTCGCCGACGCCGGCGAGGTGGACGTACTGCGCACCAGCGACGGCGAGTCCGTCTACCGCCGCTGCTCGACCGGCGAGCACCACCACCACCTGGTCTGCCGCAAGTGCGGCAAGGCCGTGGAGGTGGAGGGCCCGGCCGTGGAGAAGTGGGCCGAGTCGATCGCGTCCGAGCACGGCTACGTGAACGTCGCCCACACGGTGGAGATCTTCGGCACCTGCGCGGACTGCGCCGCCGCCGCAGACTAGATCCGCTTCAGGTTCCGGTCCAGCAGCTCCCGTACCCGGTCCACATCGGCGGGGTCGGCCGCGCCGCGCTTGGGCAGCGCCAGGAAGGTGCGGCCCTTGTTCTTGGTCAGCACGAACAGCCCGGGCGTCTCGTGGTACCACCCCGGGCCGCCCTGCCAGTCGAAGACGGTGCGGTCCGGCCCGCCGCCGGTGATGACGATGCCGGTCTCGCCCAGCACCGTCCGGGAGTCCCCGTGGGGCTCCATGTTCGCGAAGCTCTCGCGGGCGATCCGGCCGGGGGCACGGACGGCGCCCACCGTGGCGGTGGTCAGCACCACCGCGGTGACGATGCTGCCGATGACCGGATCGAAACCGCGCAGCAGCCCATAGACCACCACACCAGTGACGGACATGACGGCCGGCAGCACCATGGCCCGCCGGCCGGGCCAGGTCCCGGAGGACCAAGCCCGCAACGCCGTCCGGTAGTCCTCGGCCGTCGGCCGGTACTCGAAAACGATCTCCCCCGTGTTCATGCCACGGGAGGCTACCCTGCCGCGCCCGGACCCTCGAGCTGGTTCGGGACGGCCCCGCCGAAGCGGCGGTCGCGCTGGGCGTACTCCAGGCAGGCCCGCCACAGGTCGCGCCGGTCGAAGTCCGGCCACAGCACGTCCTGGAAGACCATCTCCGCGTACGCGCTCTGCCAGAGCAGGTAGTTCGAGGTGCGCTGCTCGCCGCTGGGGCGGACGAAGAGGTCCACGTCCGGCATGTCCGGGTAGTACATGTACTTCGCGAAGGTCTTCTCGTTGACCTTCGACGGGTCGAGCTTGCCGGCCGCCACATCGCGGGCGATGGCCTGCGCCGCGTCCGCGATCTCCGCGCGGCCGCCGTAGTTCACGCAGAAGTACAGCGTCATCTTGTCGTTCTTGACGGTCTGCTCCTGCGCGATCTGGAGCTCCTGGACGACCGACTTCCACATCTTCGGCATGCGGCCGACCCAGCGGATGCGGATGCCCAGCTCGTCCATCTCGTCGCGGCGGCGGCGGATGACGTCGCGGTTGAAGTTCATCAGGAAGCGCACCTCGTCGGGCGAGCGCTTCCAGTTCTCCGTCGAGAAGGCGTACAGCGACAGGTTCTTGACGCCCATCTCGATGCAGCCCTTGAGCACGTCGAGCACCACGCCCTCGCCGACCTTGTGGCCCTCGGTGCGCGGCAGTCCGCGCTCCTTGGCCCAGCGGCCGTTGCCGTCCATGACGATCGCGACATGGTTCGGGACCAGCTCGCCGGGGATCTTCGGCGGGCGCTCACCGGACGGGTGCGGCTCGGGAAGCTTGTAGTCGCGGCGGGGGCGTCCCAGAATCCCGCGTCGTGCCATGTGCCCAGCTCCTATTTCTCGACGTATCGCAAGGAGCGTAGCCCGCGCTCCAGATGCCAGTGCAAATAGGCGGAGACCAGTCCGCTCCCCTCCCGCACGTGGCGCGCCTCGCAGGCGTCCGCGTGTGCCCAGTCGCCGGTCAGCAGGGCGCTGAGCAGTGCGATGGCCTCCGTCGAGGGTACGACGCTGCCGGGAACCCGGCAGTCGCCGCAGACGACTCCGCCGGCGGCGACGGAGAAGTGCCGGTTGGGGCCGTGGATGCCGCACCTGGCGCAGTCCTCGAAAGAGGGCGCGTATCCGTTGACGGCCAGGGAGCGCAGCAGGAAGGCGTCGAGGATGAGGTGCGGCTCGTGTTCGCCGCGGGCGAGGGTGCGCAGGGCGCCGACGAGCAGCAGGTACTGCTGGACGGCGGGCTCGCCCTCGTTCTCGGTGAAGCGTTCGGCGGTCTCCAGCATGGCGGTGCCGGCCGTGTAGCGGGCGTAGTCGGTGACGATGCCGTTGCCGTACGGGGCGATGATCTCGGTCTGGGTGCAGAGCGGGAGACTGCGGCCGACCAGTTCGCTGCCGCGGGCGAAGAACTGCACGTCGGCGTGGGAGAAAGGTTCCAGCCGGGCGCCGAACTTGGACTTGGTCCGGCGCACCCCGCGGGCCACGGCCCGCACCCTGCCGTGGCCGCGGGTCAGCAGCGTGATGATGCGGTCCGCCTCACCCAGCTTCTGGGTGCGCAGCACGATGCCGTCATCACGGAACAGACTCATGGCCCCATTGTCCCGCACGGCTGCGGGGCAATGGGGCCGGCGGACTACGGCATCTCCGTGCAGATGCCGTTCTTCTCCTTGAGGCCGCTGAGGACGTCGTCGAAGTTGTGCTCGAACTGCGAGTACACCGTGTAGTCGTCGATCTTCAGCACGGTCTCGTCGTGGCCCCGCAGCGAGGGGTTGGTGTAGTTGTGGCTGCCGGTGAAGACGAGCGACTTGTCCGCCTGGCCGTCGTAGGTGCCCTCGATGATCATGTACTTGGAGTGGAGGTTGTAGCCCTCCGTGTCACAGGCGGCAAGGCCGATGATGCCGCCCTCCTTCAGCTTCGCAGCCACCTCGGTGCCGAGGCCACCGGGCTCGTTGGACACGAAGACGTACACGTGACAGCCCTGCTTGCGGAGCTGGAGGAGCCGGTCGGCGACCGCGGCGCGGGTGAAGGCGTACATCGCCACGCGGATCTTGGTCCGGTTCTCGCTGGTGCCGCAGGTGACCGGAGCGAGCACGTCCAGGATCGAGTCGTTCGGGAACGAGCCCTCCTGGCGCGGGAAGAAGTACGCCGCGTACGGACCCGCCACCTTGGGGCCGGCCCCGCTGGTGTAGGTGTAGGGGACGGCCGTCTCGTGCGTGTGGTTGTAGTAATCGGAATGCCCATTGGCGTCCGTGGAGTACGACTGGAGGTCGGCGAAGTAGTGGTCGTACACGTCGTACAGGCCCTTGCTGGGGATCGTGACGGCGTTGTTGAAGTACTTCGTCCGCTGGAGGCCGGTCAGGTTGGCCGAGGACTGGAACACCAGGTTCGGAACGCCCGCGACCTTCTCGAAGATGAAGAACTTGTTGTGGTTGAACGGGGACTTGCCTATCTCCGCCTCGCTCCGCGCTCCGATGCAGCCCCGGTTGCGGGGGCAGACGTAGACGAAGGAGTCCTTGCCCCGGTCCCCGCCGAGCACGGCGTAGAGGTCCGCGACCTCGCTACCGTCCAGGTCCTTGTCGGAGTTGGTCTTCGAGAGCCAGTCCTCCTCCACGGCCTTCAGCGCATGACTGTCGACGATCAGCTGGACCTTGACCTGCCTGTGGTAGGCGGCCACCAGCGCGGCCCGGGTCTCCTCGTCGGTGAACGAGAACATCGATCCCTTGATCACGGTGCCGGGCTCGGCGCGGTCGATCAGGTCGATGAGGTGGTTCTTGATCTCGTCCGGTTTGCCGGCTTGCGGGTTGTTGAAGACGGCCGCGGGCGCGGTGGGCACCGTGAAGTCGGCGGTCCGCAGCGCGTAGTCGGCGGACTGGGCGCTGCCGGTGCCCAGCAGGGAGGTGAGTGCCGCCAGGGCGGTCGCCGCGGCTATGCGGCCGAGTGCGCGCATGCGCATGGAAAGGGATCCGATCGTCCGATGGGAATGGGTCAGAAGAAGTGGATCTTATGGCCAATTCCCGCCGGCGGCGGGAGACAGCGGCGGCCCCCGCCCGGACGAGGTCCGGGCGGGGGCCGTCACCTCTTCGGCAGTTCAGCCGGCCGGGGTCTTGGCGGTCTCGCCCGCCTCGTCGGCGTCTCCGGCCTCGTCGGCGGCCGCGTCCGGGGATTCTGCGTCCGCGGTTGCTGCGGGAGCGTCGGCCTCGGCCTTGCCGGCGGCCTTGGCTCCGACCTCGGCCTTGATCTCCGCCTTGGCCTCGGCCTTCGCCTCCGTCTTGGCCTCGGTCTCCTCGTCGGCTGCGGCCGCGGCCACAGCCTCGGCCGGGGCGGCCGCGGGGGCCGGGATCGCGATCCTGGGGCCGTGGGCGTCGTCCTTGCCCAGCCCGTTGAAGACCAGGTTGAGGACGATGGCGGCCGTGGCACCGAGGGTGACACCGCTGTTGAGGAGCGAGGCCAGGTCCGCGTCCATGTGCTTGGTGGTGAAGAGCACCGGGACGGTGGCGGGCAGCAGGGCGAAGGCCAGGGAGATGCCCACGACCAGCGCGTTCTTCTCCTCCTTCAGGTCCACCTTGGCCAGGGTCTGGATGCCGGCCAGGGCGACCATGCCGAACATGACGGTGGCGGCGCCGCCGAGGACCCCGTGCGGGACGGCGGCGACGATCGCGGCCGCCTTGGGCAGCAGACCCAGGATGATCATGAAGACACCGGCGGCGACGACCACGAACCGGCTCTTCACCTTCGTCATCCGCACCAGGCCGACGTTCTCTGCGAAGGCGACGTACGGGAAGGAGTTGAGCACGCCGCCGAGGGCGGTGGCGGCGCCGTCGGCCCGCAGGGCCCGGGCCACGGTCTCGCTGTCGACCTCCTTGCCGACGATGTCGCCCACGGCGTAGGTGTCACCGGTCGTCTCGACCATGGTGATCAGCATGACGATGAGCATCAGGAGGATCGGGAACCACTCGAACTTCGGGGCGCCGAAGTGGAAGGGGGTGGTGATGCCGATCCAGTCGGAGTTGCCGACGTCGCCGAACTTCGCGTCGCCGAGCAGGAAGGCGACCGCGGTGCCGCCGACCAGGCCGAGCAGGATGGAGATGCTGGACAGGAAGGGCCGGCCGAGCTTCATCAGGACGAGGATGAAGAGCATCGTGCCGCCGGCGTAGGCGAAGTTCTTCGGGTCGCCGAAGTCGGGGCTGCCGAGGCCGCCGGCCGCGTCGTTGAGGCCGACCGGCAGCAGGACGATGCCGAGCACGGTGATCACCGTGCCGGTGACGACCGGCGGGAACAGTCGCATGACGGCCCGGAAGGCCTTGGCGGGGAGCCAGGCGAAGGCGAAGGTGGCCAGGCCGGCCGTGATGACCGCGCCGTAGATCGCCAGCAGGGCGGCGGTGCCGCCGCCCGCCCCGAGGCCGATGGCGATCATCGGAGAGACGGCCGTGAAGGTGACGCCCTGGATCAGCGGGAGCCGGGCGCCGATCCGGCCGATGCCCCAGGCCTGGATGATCGAGGCGATACCGCAGGTGAAGAGGTCCGCATTGATCAGGTAGACCAGCTGTTCCGGGCTCAGCTTCAGCGCGTTGCCGACGATGATCGGGACGATCACCGCGCCGGCGTAGAAGGCGAGTACGTGCTGGAAGCCGTACAGCGCGAGCTTGGGGAGGGGGAGCACCTCGTCGACCGGGTGCGAGCTCTGCTCTCCATTGGCGGAAAGCCGGGCGGCGACACGTGCCATCTCTGCCTTGCCCTTCAGGGAGGTAGGTAAATGAGAGGAGATCTGGTTATCCCTGGCCAGGCGCGGTTCGTGGTGCGTGGTTCCGCCAGGGTTGTCAGTGCAATCACGTGATCGAAGCCCCGCTGTGTTACAGCAGGCGTCTCTTCGTGTGACCGGAATTGAACGCCTGTGGGGGGAGCCACACCTATCGTCGACTTCCACAAAGTGTTGAGGCCCGGCGAGGCTGGATCTGTAGATTTCTCCACTGGCGGACGCCGTCGCGACGCGCTACGGGGCACCTCGGCCCGATGATCTGTTTCAGGCCACACGCTCGCGAAGTGACGAACCCCTGAGCTGCAGGAACGCAGCGAACGCGGATTCGAATCCGCAAACGGCATCGGGAGATTCCGGGCATCGGATTGGCGGTTCCACCGAGCCCGGATGGATCTCTTCCGTCGATCCGACGGGCACTTCACGAAGGCTTCACAGACCCCGCGAGGCCGGATCGTTACCTGCCGTGCGCCCGCTATATGGCCATCTGTTCCCGGGCGGGGCGAGCCCCGCGCGGCTCAGGACGGGGTGCGGGCCGAGGCCAGCAGGCGGGAGACCTCGTCGGAGTCGAGGCGGAGGGCGGCGCCCACGGTGGCCAGCACCTCGCGTTCGGCCGGCGTGTACGGGCCGTCGGCCAGCGCGATCCGGGCGCCCTGCAGCAGTACGGACTCCCGTCCCGCGGCAGCCAGGTGCGGGGCCAGCGGCTCCAGCGCCTCGTGCAGCTCGATGGACAGGGCCGCCCCGCAGCATTCGGGCCCGTCGTACAGGCCGGGGAGCCGCCCGGTGTCCGAGGTCAGCGTCTCGACCAGAGCCGCCAGCTGCTCCTGGGTGCAGTCCTGGAAGCCGGCCGACCGTACGACGCCCACGGCGGCGTCCAGGGCGCTGCGCGAGGAAGTGCCGCCGGCCGCGAGGACGGCCAGCGCGACCGTGTGCACCCCGTCGCGCAGCATCGCCGAGAAGCGGCTGCTGGTGGGGTGGTCCAGGACGTCGGTGGCGAACCGGTCGCGGCAGCCGGCGCACTCGACGACCGGCCCGACATGGCCGCGCGGCAGCACGGGCACGCCGAGGACGGCGAACCTTCGGCGCCCGGTGCGCCGGCGGTAATTCCGGTCACCGCCGCAGCCGGGACAGAAGAACTCCCCGTCGCTCACGGTGTTCCAGGCGGTACGGATGCCCCAGACCTTCAGCTTCCGGCCGGTCCCACCCCGAACTGGCAGCACGTCCCACCTCCGTAGCACCGCGGCAACATCGCCGCGCTGGCGTGATGTTAGCCACATCCATGACCGTGCGTCAGTCGTGTGACAAGACAACATCGTGGGGCGCCCGGAGTTGGCCGATCTGCGCCCCCTCAATCCGTACCCTCTGGACCGTGAAGGACAAGTCCTGTCTGGTGACCGGTGCCGCGAGCGGTATCGGGCGGGCCACCGCCCTGCTGCTGGCCCGGTCCGGGGCCCGGGTCACCGCGGCCGATATCGATGCCCCGGGCCTGGCGGCCCTGCGTACGGAACTGGCCGCGGAAGGCCTCGGGGTCGAGGTGGTGACCGGTGACGTCTCGGATCCGGAGGCCAACCGGGCCATGGTGGAGGCGGCGGTCGCCGCGTTCGGGCGGCTCGACGTCAGCGTGGCGAACGCCGGCGTGATCCCTCTTTCGGATGTACGGGAGACCAGTGCCGCCGACTGGGACCGGGTGATGGCGGTGGACGGCCGCGGCATGTTCCTGACCTGCAAGTACTCCATCGAGGCGATGACCGCCCAGGAGCCGTCCGGCGGGGCGCTGGTGTGCCTGTCGTCCATCTCGGGGCTGGCGGGCCAGGCCCGGCAGGCCGCGTACGGGCCGGCGAAGTTCGTGGCCTCTGGGCTGACCAAGCACCTCGCGGTGGAGTGGGCGGCGCACGGGATCCGGGTCAACGCCGTCGCGCCCGGAACCATCCGGACGGAGCGGGTGCGGGCGCTCGACGACGAGCCCGGCGGGCCGGAGTACCTGGCGGAGATCACCCGCGCCCATCCGATGGGCCGGATCGGCGAGCCGGAGGAGGTGGCCCGGGTGATCGCCTTCCTCGCCTCGGACGCAGCCTCCTTCGTCACCGGGGTGGTGCTGCCGGTGGACGGCGGCTACCTGGCCCGCTGAGGCGGCCCGGACGCGGCGGAACCCCGCCCCTCCGGGAGGAGGAGCGGGGTTCCGTACGAGGCCGGGGGGAGGATCAGCGGCCCGCGCGGTTGACGGCCGAGATGACCGCCTTCAGCGAGGCTCGCGTGGTGTTGGCGTCGATGCCGATGCCCCACAGGACGCGGCCGTCGATCGCGCACTCGATGTACGAGGCGGCTTGCGCGGAGGCGCCTTCGCTCATGGTGTGTTCGGTGTAGTCCAGCAGGCGGGCGTCGATGCCGATGCCGGC
>NZ_JBFBAV010000070.1:0-22874 GCF_040689505.1 Streptomyces sp. NPDC051211 | reverse complement strand
GGGCGGCGGTACGAGCGCCGCCGTCGGGAGTTCCCGGGCGCGACCGCGGGTTCCCGGCGGGGGAGGGTGCCGGGCCCGCAGGCGGCCCGGGTCCGTTCGGATCCGGGTGGCAGTCCGTCGTGCGGGCGAGCCGGCCGCACGACGCCGGGGGAGGGTTGGCGTGCGAAATGGAGGCTGGCGACGCGTCCACTGCTCCAGAGGTGCCGTTGCGAGACGGTCCCTGCTTGGGCTGCGCCCAACCCGCAGTGGTGTCTGCTCCGCTCGCCTGCTCCGAGACCTACAGGGGGTGGACGGGCTTCGAGCGTAGTACGGCTCCTGACGGGTAGGCGCGCGACACAGCCCGCGAGTGGAGGAGGACCCCGTATGTCGGCCCGGCCCGTCCCCGCGTACGGAGCACCGCCCGATCACGACGCCGTGCTGGGTGGCCGTTACCGGCTCCAAGCGCCCATCGGATCCGGCGGTACGGCGGACGTCTTCCTCGGCATCGACCAGGTGCTGGGGCGCGAAGTGGCCGTCAAAGTGTTCCGCGCCGGCACGGACACGGTCACCGCCGACCACTTCTGCGACGAAGCCCGCACTCTGGCCCGCCTCTCCCACCGGGCCCTCGTCACCGTCTATGACGCCGGCCGTCACGGACAGGGCGCTTTCATGGTCACGGAGTTGATCCGCGGCGCCACCTTGCGCACCCGGATGGAGGCCGGCCCCCTCAGTCCTGTTCAGGTGGCACGGCTCGGCGCCGAGATCTCGTCGGCCCTCGACCACGTCCACGCGAACGGCGTCATCCACCACGACGTGAAGCCCTCCAACATCCTGCTCCGCGAGGACGGTTCCCCTTACCTGGCCGACTTCGGCCTGTCCAGAACCGTGCACGACCGCTCCCACAGCGCACCCGAAACACTGGTCGGCACTCTCGCCTACATGGCCCCCGAGCAGTTTCTCGGCCAAGGCGCGAGCACGGCCAGTGACGTCTACGCCTTGGGAGTGACCCTCCTCGAAGCACTCACCGGCCACCGCGAGTACCAGGGGACACCCGTGGAGGTCGGCACCGCCCACCTCCTGCATCCGCCCCGGATACCCGACTCGCTGCCGGCCGACCTCGGCCGCCTGTTGAGGGCGATGACCGACCGGGATCCCGAGGCTCGCCCCGACGCCGCCGACGTCCATCTGCGCCTGCAGCACATCGCATCCGCGCCGGGATCCCGCGCCGCGGTGAGCGCGGCGCCCACGGACACGGACACGGCCACGCACCGCTCACCGTCGCCGCCCTTCACCGCCGCCCGCCGTGCCGCTGAGCCTGTGCGCCCGCCTGTCCCGACGGAGAAGGGGACGCTGAACTCGCGGCGTGCGGCCGTAATGGGCCTCGCGGCCGTGAGCGTGGCGGGCGCGTGCGCGCTCCTGCTGGGCGGCGTTCCGGCAGGGGAGAAGACACCTCCAACCCCTCCCTTCCCCCATCAGGAAGCCGAGGTGGCAGGCCCCCGACGAACCCCGCCCGCCCCGCCGCTTCCCGCGTCGTCGCCGCCGGGAACCCCGCAGCCCTCGGTCGCGCCACCCTCCACCGCGCGCGAGCTCCCGACGGCCACCACCGCCGACCCGTACTCCCGGCAGCCGGGCGGTGAGCGCCCGGCGAAGGCGCCGCAGCAGGCAAAGCCCAAGAAAAACCCGGAGAAAACGGCAGGAAAGAAGGGTAAGGGGCGGTAACGATCCTCGCGCGCTGCCACCTAGTACGGCGGCGAGCCGCTGTTCCTCCCGGCAGCCGATGGGCCCAGCGATCAAGGTCGTCGAGACGGTTCAGGAATCGCGGAGCACGGTACGGGCTCCTGCAGCTGTTACACGGGCGGTCGAGGCCCGGACAGGAGACGCGGGGGCTGGAAGCGCAGCCGGAGCTGCCCGCAGGCGTGCATGAAATCCGGGTTCCGAAGCATGCGCGGGATATGGAATGCGTGGTGTACGAGGAGCGGTCGGGCCGGTCGGAGACCGTCGCGTGCGGCCTTGACGACGAGGCGTGCCGACTGGTGTTGAAGCGGTTGCGAGGGCTGGGCGACGGCGAATTCGGCTGGGTGCGTCTGGTCGACCCGGCCGAAGAGGAGATCGTGCAGTTGGCCACGGAGCTGGGACTGCACCCCCTGGCGGTCGAGGACGCGGTTCAGGCACGCCAGCGGCCGAAGCGAGAGCGCTTCGGCGACGTGCTGACCGTCGCGCTGAAGACCCTCTGGTACATCGAGGAGGAAGCCGCGGTGGAGACAGGCGAGTTGATGCTCTTCGTCGGACCGCGCTACGTGCTCACCGTCCGCCATGGCGAGCTGGATCCAGCAGCCGAGGCAGCCCGCCGACTGGAAGCCGACCCGTCGATGCTGCGCTTTGGCCCCCTGTCGGTGGTACACGCCGTCCTGGACGTCGTCGTCGACGCCTACAGCGAGGCCGCCGAGACCGTGCGCGCCGCGCTCAACCAGCTGGAGGACCGCGTCTTCTCGTCCTGTCGCGTCGACCACACCGAGGACATCTACTCCCTGAAACGGGAGGTGCGTGAGTTCCGGGACGCCGTACAACCGCTGGTCCCGGTCCTGCCCGGCCTCCTGGGCGGACTGGGCGAGGAGGACCGCCCATCGAAGGTCCTGCCCTACTTCCGTGATGTGGCCGATCACCTGCACCGCACCGACACCGAGGTGCGGACGCTCGACGAACTGCTCAACTCGGTCCTCGATGCCCAGCAAGCCCGGGTCGGAACCTGGCAGAACGACGACATGCGGCGCATCTCCGCCTGGGCCGCGATCTTCGCGATCCCCACCATGGTTGCCGGCGTCTACGGAATGAACTTCGAGCACATGCCGGAACTCGGCTGGAGCTACGGCTACCCACTCGCCGTCGGCCTCATGGCAGTGGCGTCAGGCTTCCTCTATCGCTCCTTCCGTCGCAACGGTTGGCTCTAGAAACCGGATCCGGAGGCACGCCCGCCGGGAACGTGCCGCCCCCGCCCGGGGCCGCCTCGGATGCGGTCCCGGTGGCCGAGCCGATAGCAGCCGGCAGCCGGCAGCCGGTAGTCGGCCACGCACCTGCTGTGCCCCTCGCGTGCCGCCGCGGGTGAGCCGCGTCTCACCTGACCACTGCCGCTTGTCTATGCAACGAGTTGCATAGCAGGATCGCGGTATGGCGCTCGACCACGCGATCCTCGTCTCCCTGCTGGAGCAGCCGGGCTCCGGCTATGAGCTGGCCCGCCGGTTCGACCGGTCCATCGGCTACTTCTGGACCGCCACCCACCAGCAGATCTACCGCGTCCTCAAGCGCATGGAGGCCGACGGCATGCTGGCCGTCCGCGACGTCCCGCAGCAGGGCCGGCCGGACAAGAAGGAGTACTCCGTCGCCGGCCCCGGCCGCGCCGCCCTCGCCCGGTGGCTGCACGAGCCGATCGAACCCGAGAGCCTCCGCCACGACCTCGCCGTGAAGATCCGTGGTGCGGCCTTCGACGATCCGGCCGAGCTGATCTGCGAGGTCGAGAGGCACCGTCGGGCACACGGCGACCGCCTTGCGCGCTATCTCGCCGGCGAACTGCGCGACTTCACCGGGCCCGACGCCCCCGCACCGCTCGACGCCGGTCAGGAGCTCCAGCACGTCGTGCTGCGGGGCGGCATCGCGTACGAGCGGATGACGATCGCCTGGCTCGACGACGTCCTCGACACCCTCCACCGGCTGGGCGGGACTCCGCCGACCGCGACCGCCTGAACCGCACCACGCGGCGCCGCACCGAACCGCACTGCGCCGCACCGCCCCCTCCCTCCACGCGTCCGTCCGACCTCCGACTCCCGACCCTCCCAACCCTCCCAACCCCTCGGAAGGTGTACCGCCATGGCCGACACTCTGCTGTTCAACCCGCACACCTACGACCCGGCGCACTTCGACCCGGAGACCCGCAGGCTGCTGCGCGCCACCGTCGACTGGTTCGAGGACCGCGGCAAGCGCAAGCTCATCGAGGACTACCGCTCCCGTGCCTGGCTGGCCGACTTCCTCGCCTTCTCCGCGAAGGAAGGGCTCTTCGCGACGTTCCTGACCCCGGCCCCCGCCGCCGGCCAGGACGAGCCGGACAAGCGCTGGGACACCGCGCGGATCGCGGCGCTCAACGAGATCTTCGGCTTCTACGGACTCGACTACTGGTACGCGTGGCAGGTCACCGTCCTCGGTCTCGGCCCGGTCTGGCAGAGCGACAATCCGGCCGCCCGCGCCCGCGCCGCTGAACTCCTCTCCGAGGGCGAGGTGTTCGCCTTCGGCCTGTCCGAGAAGACCCATGGCGCGGACATCTACTCCACCGACATGCTGCTGGAGCCCGACGGCGACGGCGGCTTCCGCGCCAGCGGGTCCAAGTACTACATCGGCAACGGCAACGCCGCCGGCCTCGTCTCCGTCTTCGGCCGCCGCACCGACATCGAAGGCCCCGACGGCTACGTCTTCTTCGCCGCCGACAGCCGCCACCCGGCGTACCAGCTCGTGAAGAACGTCGTCGACTCCTCGAAGTACGTCAGCGAGTTCAGCCTGGACGACTACCCGGTCCGCGCCGAGGACGTCCTGCACACCGGTCGCGCCGCCTTCGACGCCGCCCTGAACACCGTCAACGTGGGCAAGTTCAACCTCTGCACCGCCTCCATCGGCATCTGCGAGCACGCGATGTACGAGGCCGTCACGCACGCGCACAACCGGATCCTCTACGGCCGTCCCGTCACCGCCTTCCCGCACGTGCGCCGCGAGCTGGCCGACGCGTACGTCCGTCTCGTCGGGATGAAGCTGTTCAGCGACCGCGCCGTCGACTACTTCCGCTCCGCCGGACCCGACGACCGCCGGTACCTGCTCTTCAACCCGATGACCAAGATGAAGGTGACCACAGAGGGCGAGAAGGTCATCGACCTCATGTGGGACGTCATCGCGGCCAAGGGCTTCGAGAAGGACACCTACTTCGCCCAGGCCGCCGTCGAGATCCGCGGACTGCCGAAGCTGGAAGGCACGGTCCACGTCAACCTCGCGCTGATCCTCAAGTTCATGCGCAACCACCTGCTGGAGCCGGCCGAGTACGCGCCCGTGCCGACCCGTCTCGACGCGGCCGACGACGACTTCCTGTTCCGCCAGGGACCGGCCCGCGGCCTCGGCTCCGTACGGTTCCACGACTGGCGCCCCGCCTACGATGCCTACGCCGCCGTGCCGAACGTCGCCCGCTTCCGCGAACAGGCCGACGCCCTGTGCGAGTTCGTGGCCACCGTCGCCCCCGACGAGGAGCAGAGCCGCGACCTCGACTTCCTCCTCTCCGTGGGCCAGCTGTTCGCCCTGGTCGTGCACGGGCAGCTGATCCTGGAGCAGGCCCGCCTGACGGACCTGGACGAGTCCGTCCTCGATGAACTCTTCTCCGTCCTCGTACGCGACTTCTCCGGACACGCCGTCGAGCTGTACGGCAAGGACTCCGCCACCGCGGCACAGCAGGACTGGGCGCTCGGCGCGGTCCGGCGCCCGGTCGTCGACGAAGCACGCTCGGCGCGGGTCTGGGCGCGCGTCGAGGCGCTGGCCGGGGCGTACGAGATGGCGCCGTAACGGCGCAGCCCGGCGGGTGCCTCCACGATGCAGCCGTGGAGGCACCCGCCGTCGTTGTTGCTCCCGGACGCGGTGTTCACGGGGGGCGGGAGGCACGCCGCGGCGGCCGCCTCCCCCGTGTGGGGGATACGGTCGCGACCTTCGGACGATGCCCGGACATCGGAGAGATGGCGACGATCATGACGCATGCCATCACACGCATAGATCGGAGCCTCACCGTGCTGAAGTGGACCCTGCGCGCCACCGCCGTCCTCGCCATCGCCGCCGCAATCGCCGCCCCTGTCGCTGTGCCCGCACCCGAAGCAGTGGTCGCCACAGCCTCTGTCGCCGTCGCCGTCGCCGCGCCCGGCCCCGATGCCCCAGGGGCCGAGCTCACCTCCGCCATGAGCGGGAAGGCGCGGTTGGACCATCCCGTCGCCTTCTAGGAGGCCCGGGGACACTCGGGCCTCTGGGGTCGTTCTTCCGGGTCGGCCCGCGACAGCCCCGGCCGTAGGGCGAACGGTTCAAGGACCGGCACATCAACTTCTTGGGCCACGACCTTTTCGGAATCAAGGCCAGGGGTCCCGGCCAGGGCCTGCTCCCACCGCGTGACCCGGACGCGCCCGGGATGGGGACGAGGAGGGACGGCTACTGCGGACATCGGGCGCAGACCGACGCGAGTGTCCCTCCCGCTCCTCACCCAGACCCGTGACCAGCAGAATCACGATGCACACCTCTCCTTCCTTTGTGAATCAGCCCGCTGTCAGGACAACTCGCTCGGGGCAAAAGCCAATTGAAAGAATGGCCGTAGGCTGACGAGGTCGGCGCTCCGGTGCGGACCGGCTTGCGCGCCCCCAAGAGAGGGATTCGGTGGACGAAGGAGCAGAGCGGACCGTGAGGAAGACGATGGTCGGGAAGGCGCCCGAAGGCGAGGTGGCCGCCTTCCGTCTCGCGGGCCTGCACAAGGTGTTCGGCGAATACAAGGCAGCCGACCACGTGGAGCTGACGGTTGCGCCCGGCTCCTTCTACGGCCTGGTCGGGCCGAACGGGGCGGGCAAGACCACCACGCTGTCCATGGCCGTCGGTCTGCTCAGGCCGGACGAGGGGAAAGCCCTGGTCCACGGGACCGACGTGTGGGAGGACCCGCTGCGGGCGCGCCGCCTGCTGGGCGTCCTGCCCGACGGGCTGGCCATGCCGGAGCGGCTCACCGGTCGTGAACTGCTCTTTTACCTGGGCCAGTTGCACGGTCTGGGTGTCGAGGAGGTCGACCGGCGGGCGGACGAACTGCTCGCCGTCATGGAACTCGACGGTTCCGCCGAACGCACCCTCGTCGTCGACTACTCCACCGGTATGCGCAAGAAGATCGGCCTGGCCACCGCGCTGCTGCACGCCCCCAAGGTGCTGGTGCTCGACGAACCCTTCGAGGCCGTCGACCCGGTCTCCGCCGCCACCATCAAGAAGATCCTCAAGAGGTTCGTGGAACGCGGCGGCTCGGTGCTGATCTCCAGCCACGTCATGGCCCTCGTCGAAGAGCTCTGCGACACCGTCGGCGTGATGGCCCGGGGACGTGTCGTCGCGGAAGGCCCCCTCGACGAGGTCCGCGGCGGCCGCTCGCTGGAGGACACCTTCGTCGACCTGGTCGGCGTCAAGATCGGCGGCGGGGAGGGACTGTCGTGGTTGGCGTCCTGATCCGGATGAAACTGGCCGTGCTGCGCCACAGCACGACCGACGCCAAGATGGCCCTCAGCGGCCTTGGCTGGACCGCCGGAATCTGCCTCGCCATCACCACCCTCGTCCTGGCGTTCTTCGACTTCTCCCATCCGCGGCTGCTGATGGACCTGCTCGCGGTGACGTTCGCGCTGTGGGCGCTCGGCTGGATGGCCGGCCCGATCTTCGCGGGCGAACCCCCGCTCAACGGAGAGCACTTCCACCGCCAGCCGATCCCGCGCCGCACCCTGGCCATGGGCCTGCTCGCCGCCGCCCTGGTCGCCGCCACCACCGCCATCACGCTGGTGGCCTTCGGTGCGCTCATCGTCTTCGCCGCCCGGCTGAGCTGGGTGGCCGTCGTGGTGTCGGTGCCCGCGGTGGTGCTGCTCCTGCTGCTGGTGGTGCTGCTGTCCCGGGTGGTCACGCTGCTGTTCCGCAGCCTGGCCAGGTCCCGCATCGGCGGAGCCGTCACCGCGACCGTCACGGCGGCGATGGTGTCGCTGTGCTCGTTCTCCTGGGTCCTGATCATCGGGGTCTACCTGCTGCTGGAGTACGGGTTCCCGCCCACCTTCTCCACGGTGGTGCGGGCGCTGCCGTCCAGCTGGGGTCTGCTCGCCGTCGAGGCGGCCGCCCGAGGCGACTGGCTGTGGACCGTGGGCCCGCTCGTCGCCCAAGCCGCGGTGGTGGTCGCGCTGTTCCTGGCGTGGAGCGCCCTGCTCGGACCGCAGCGGCTCGCCCGCCCGGTGGTCCGCGGTTCCTCCGCAGAGCAGGCCGTCCGGCGGAGCCCGCTGTTCCGTGGCGACCAGGGGGCCGTCTACCTCAAGGAACTGCGTACCTGGTGGCGCGACCCGATACGCACTCAGGGCATCGTGATGGGCCCGGCCTTCTCGATCATCACCGTACTGTTCCCGCTGATCTTCGGCTTCACCGCAGGGTTCCCGTTCGTCGGCGCGGCCAGCGCGTTGATGGCCGCCGCGACCTGCGCCAACCTCTACGGGCAGGACGGCACGGCGCTCTGGCTGACCCTGACGGTGCCGGGCAAGGAGAAGGCCGACGTCCGTGCCCGCCAGCTGGCCTGGCTGACCGTCTTCGGCCCGCTGACGCTGGCGCTGACGCTCCTCGGCTGCCTGCTGCACGGTGACGCCTCCCTGGTGCCGTGGGCGCTGGCCGGCACCTTCGCCGCGCTCGGCGGCGGGTCCGGTCTGCTGATCTGGGTCTCCGTCGTCGCCCTGGTTCCCGGCCCGGACCCGCACAAGAGCAAGAACTCGCCGATGGACCACGGTGACGTCACCGGACAGTCGTTCATGATGTTCTTCCTGGTCGCCCTCGCGATGTGCCCCGCCCTCGGGGTCGCCTGGGCGGGCCACGCCCTGGACATGCCCGCCCTGCTGTGGGCGAGCGTCCCGGTCGGCCTGCTCACCGGCGCGCTCTGCCACGTGACGCTCGGGTCCGTGGCGGCGAGGGAACTGCGGGACAAGGGCCCCGACCTGCTGCACCTGATGCGGTCGGGCACGCCGGCGTCCACCCCCGACAAGCCGGGCGAGAGCACGGCCAAGTCCCCGTTCGAAACGATGTCGGGCAAACGCCAGACCCTCATGTGGGCCTCCATGGCCGCCGGCATCGTCGGGCTGTTCCCGCAGGGCCTGGTGCCGATGGGCATCAAGCTCAACGGGGCGCAGGACAAGGTCTGGTTCCTCGCACTCCACGTGCCCGAACCCTGGCAGTGGCCGGTGATCGCCGTCATGGTCGTCACCGGCCTCGCCGGGTTCCGGGGCGCCTACCTGGTGTACCGGGCCGAGAAGCGACGGCTCGATGCCGCGGCCGACGCGACGTCGCCGCGGCACAAGGACGGCGGGGACGGGCAGGAACCCGAGGCGACCGCCCCCGCAACCGGGACGGACCGGCTCACCAGCGCCTGACCCCGGTCTCCCACCCACGCTCCACAGACGGGACGCGCCCGCCGCTCGCGGCGCGCCCCGCCGGCCGTTCCGCGTCGGTCCCGAGCCACTGACCAGGTCGTCGGAAGGCTCAATGTGAACCGACGGATAGCGTCAGGCTTTCTGACACGGCGTGAGGAGTCATCGAGTGGGGACCATGGAGCAGGACGCGCTGGTGTCCGCGTACCGTCTGGCGGAGCCGTCGATGGCTGCCGAGCTGATCCGGCGTACGCGCGGTGCGACGCTCGACCTCTTGCGCCACGGGCACCGGCTGCCCCGGCAGCTGACGGAGACGGTACTCGCCTCCGACGACCGCGAGTTGCAGGTAGCGCTCGCCCACAACGCGGCCGGCAACACACCGGACCAGCGTCTGAGCCTCGCACGGCTGGGAGATCCCTAAGTGAGCCGTGCGCTGTACCTGACCGAGAGGTGGCCCCGTAGCAGCAGGGACGACGCAGGAGCCGCCGTACTCACCGCCGCCGACCCTGCGGACCCGGCATGGCGGGCGCCGGGCGGGCTGGTCGAGGAACTGCTTGGCAAGACCTGCTCGGCGGACCTCGCACCGGCTCTGCACGCGCCCTTCCCCGAGCTGGTGCTGCACGCCCTGCGCCACTGCGGTCACTACCTGCCGCTGCCGATGGTGCTCCGAGCCGCACGCCGCCTGCTCAGGCACGGCGGCCCCGAGCAGCTGGCGGCCCTCGCCGCAGTCGTCGACGAGGAGGACGGGCTGAGCCACCCGGGGCTCGCCGCCCGGCTGCGCCGCGCTGCGGCGGCGCCCGATCCTGGTGCCCTCCTGGACGGCGACCCCTCGCCCACCGACGAGCTCATGTACTTCTCCCGTATCCACAGCGGCTGGGAGATCCCGACAGGGATACCCCTGGACTGGGATCTGGTCCGCGCCGAGGACGATAGGCGCCCCTTCTCCGCCCACACCGTCATGGACCTCAACCAGTGGCCTGGCTGCCCGCCGGAGCTGGCCATCGAGGGCCTGCGCACGGAACCCCGGACAACGCCCGTACAGGGGAAGGGTCGGTTCAGTTCCCCACCCGGCCCGTGTCGTACGCCCACATCGCGATCTCGACCCTGTTTCGGGCGCCGATTTTGGTCAGCAGGCTGGCGACGTGGGTCTTGGCGGTCGTCAAGCCGATGAATAGCTCGGCGGCGATCTCGGCGTTCGTGCGGCCACGGGCGACCAGCGTCAGCACCTCCTCCTCGCGTTCGGTGAGCGGCTCGATCGGTTGGGTCCGTCGGCTCGACGGTTCCCTGGCGGTGAGGGTGGCTAGCAGCCGCCGGGTGATGTTCGGCGCGATCAGGGCATCGCCGACGGCGGCGGCATGGACGGCCTGGACGAGCAGCTCCGGCCCGGCGTCCTTGAGCAGAAAGCCTCGGGCGCCGGCTCGGAGCGCGCCGTGGACGTACTCGTCGAGGTCGAATGTCGTGATCACCACTACCGCGATCGGGTCCGGGACGTCCCGCCCTGCGAGGAGCTCGGTCACCTCGATGCCGTCGAGCCCGGGCATCTGGATGTCGACCAGGCACACATCGGGGCGGAGCCGATGCGCCAGCTCGACGGCGGCGTGGCCGTCGGCGGCCTGGCCGACGACCTCGATGTCGGGCTGCGCGTCAAGGATCATCGACAGGCCGGTCCGCACCAGATCTTGGTCATCGGCCACCAGCACGCGCACCGTCATCGGCGTACCTTCGTCGGCAGTTCGGCGTCGACCGTCCACCCGCCCTCGGGCGCCGGCCCGGCACGCAGCGTGCCGCCGAGCAGCTGCACGCGCTCGGTCATCCCCAGCAGCCCGAAGCCGTGGTTCACCGACCGTGCCGGGTCGATCTGTCCGTCGTCGGTCACGCGTAGTCGCAGCCTTCCCGCGCCCTCTACGACCTGGATCTCCACACGCGAGGCGTTGCGGGCGTGCCGCAGGGCGTTGGTCAGCGCCTCTTGCGCCACCCGGTAGACCGCCGCGTCGACCTGGAGCGGAAGTTCGTTTAGGTCATCTGGCAACTCCACGTCGACGACCGGGACCGGGTCGCGGCGGGCGAGGGACACCAGGTCGGCAACGCCGGGCTGGGGGGCGTACTCCGCCGGCGCTCCGTCGCGCAGCACCCGGACCATCGCCCGCATCTCCGCGAGCGTCCGCGACGCTTCCCCTTCGATGACCGCCAGCGTCTCGAGCGCCGCTTCAGGTCGCTGCCCGGCCATCGCCCGGCCCGCCTGCGCCTGCACAGCGATCGCCGAGACGTGGTGGGCGACGATGTCGTGCAGCTCGCGCGCGAGGCCGACCCGCTCCTGGCTGCGGATCTGGTCCAACGCCCGGCGCCAGCTCTCGGCGCGGTAGCGGAACGCCGCTCCGCCCGCCGCCGCCGCCGCCAGGATGGCGAACCCGCCGATGACGTCGACCGGCCCGGTGTAGTCGGTCGCTATGGCGAATGCCGCAGCGACCGTCACCACCGCCAGCCCGATCACGATCTCGCGCCCTGAGCCCCAACGGACCAGCGCGTAGACGAGCACCAGGACGTAGACCATCGTGTTCAGGCCCACGCTCGGGACCCCGCCCAGCAGGCTCGCCAGTCCCAACGCCATGCCGGTGCCGAAACCCACCACGACACAGGCCAACGGGTGGGTACGCCGCCACAGCAGCACCGGCGCGAGTCCGACCGCCACGATCGTCGCGAACGGCCGCCAGGCGACGTCGTCCCGGAGGACTCCCTCGAGCAGCGCCGTCACCATCAACACCCCGACCAGCACCCAGTCGCGCGACACCCGTTCGGGAGCGTCCGTGGCGCGGGGCTCGGCCCACAGCGAGCTCAGGGCGTTGGTGATCACACACCCAGTCTAGGGACCGCCGAAGCGTCGGGGACCGGCCCAAAGAACGAGACGCCGCTCCTCCCAACGGCCGAGGCGGGTCCGGCCTCGATGCCGATGGGCCCGCCGCCGGGCTCAGCGATCGTGGACCTGCCGATCCTCACCACAACAACGGAGCCCATGATGAGAACACGTCAACCCACCACACTGGAAGACCAGCGGATCCCGGTGGGAGCCAAGCTCGCCGCAGCGTGGACAAGCTTCGCGTTCCTGTACGCCTACGTCGACATTCTCGCCTTCTTCAGGCCCGGCGTCATCGATGACATCCTGGTCGGCGTCGTCTGGGAGTTCGACATCAGCCAGACGTTGTTCACCGTCTTCCTCGCGCTCATGGCGATCCCGATCCTCATGGTCGTGCTGTCGATGACGCTGCCCGCCCGGGCGAACCGCATCACGAACCTCATCGTGGCCTCGCTACAGGTCCCCTTCGCGGCATTCAACGCGGTGGGCGAGTCCTGGACGTACTTCTACGGCCTTGGCGTCGCACTGGAAGTGATCGTTCTCGCCCTCATCCTGCGGTACGCCTGGACCTGGCCCCGCACCGCACCGTCGGCGACCATGGCGACCAGCCCGGACCGTGAAACCGTTCGCGCCCAGCAGCAAGCGTGAACCCAAGAGCAGTCCCCGTCCTGTTCGGAGCCAGGTGATCCGCATCCCGTCGGCGTCGGTGATCCGCAACTGGGCGCCGGGGTGGGGCCGTTCCTTGCGGACGATCAGCCGCATCCCCTTCGGCCACCCTTTCAGGCAGTCGCCGGCGGGTTCGGCGACCCAGGCGCCGTCGCGGATCTCCCCGCCGGGCTCGACCGCTGGGGTCCAGGCCGCGGCCGGGACCTTCAGGACGGCCTGGTGGATGGCGTCGGTGATGGTCATGCCGACCGAGTGGGACGGCCACCGTCCCCGCACCGTCAGCCAGTTGACGAACGCGCGGGTGCCTCCGCCGGAGTCGGTGCGGATCAGGGTCCGGCGCCCGCGCCGCCGACATCACCCGTTCCAGGCCGGTCTTGCGGACGGTCTCGGCCAGCAGCACCGCCCCGGCCTGGGACACCACGGTCCGGCCGCCGCCCTCGACGCGGACACGCGGGTAGGACCCGATTACGCTTACTCACCTGAGAAGTGCTTCTTTCCTCGCGACCGACAGGACCTTCGACAAGCCCTATCTTTGCCGGTCAGGAGCACTTCTGGCGGTTTCGATCAAGCCTCGGACGGCAGCCCCCGTGAAAGCCCGAGGCTAGTTGGAACCTGGTCACGAGAGGTGACACCAGTGCGACCGGCGCCGACTAGGCTCACCTCCATGTCCGAGCCAGACCCTGACCCCCGCATGCAGTCCCTGGCCAACCAGCTCCGGTCGTCAGGGGCCGTGAGAACGGTGAAGGTCACCGGGTTCGACGGATCGGACGTCCTGGTGCAGCTCGTAGATGCCGAAAGGGGAAGGGCCGAGATCGGCCGGATTCCTCGACATGAGGCGTCGATGCGTCGGATGGAGCATCCATCTGAGCTGTTTGAGGTCGGCCAGGAGATCAATGCCGAAGAGATCGGCCGTTGGCGCGAAGGTCAGCTTCATCTCTCCGCCAGGGCGTGCGAGATTCCGGCCTTGCGGTCCTTCCTCCTCGCGCTTGAACGAGGGCAGGTCGTGGCCGGGACGGTCTCCCAGGTTCACAACTTCGGGGTCTTCGTTCACATCGATGGCGAACCGGACGGCCTCTGCACAGGCTTCATCCGGGTGCCGGACCTGACGTGGGGCTGGATCAACCACCCCTCCGAGGCAGTCGAAGCCGGCCAGCGGATCACCGCTGAGGTGATCATTGCCGAGACGCGCTCCGGACAGGTCACGCTCTCGTTGAAGGCTCTACAGGAAGATCCGCTGATTCGGTTTGCGGATCAGGTCGGCCGAGTCGTCACAGGGCCGATCACCAAGATCGTTCCCTTTGGTGTGTTCGTGCAGCTTGCTCCCGACATCGTGGGGTTCCTACACCTCTCAGAGCTGACTGACGAGCCAGTCGATACCCCGGATCAGCTTGTCGATGAAGGCGAGCTGATCACGGTGGAGGTCGCCGAGGTTGACCTCCAGCGTCACCGGGTGCGGCTGGGCGCCGCTGGCGGAGCGGACAGAACCTAGCGAATGGACGTGCTGGTGCCCGATTCGATCTTCTCGATGATCTTCGCAACTGGTGCCAAGGAAACTGACGACTCACGGTTGGTTGCACGAAGCGTGACCAACCGGGGCCAACAAGCGTGTCCCACAGGCCAGAGACCATCAGGTCGCCGAGCCTCACTGCTTCCAACTAACGTGTCCAGGCTCAGTTACCGCGACTTTTCGAGACAGATGACATCGAGTCGTACCGGCTGACACCGACCATTTGTGCCGCTGGCCAGGGACGGCCGCGAGTCTGCGGCCAGCAGAACATCCCGGCTTCGTCGTCGGAAGGTGGGCGGGGCATGATTTCCGCTGTGCATGAGGACGAGAAGAAGCGCGGGGACGCGCGGTACACGCTGACCGGGACGAAGGACGGCCGAGTCTGGGGCGTCTGCGCCGAGGCGGAGGGACTGTTCGGAGAATCCCAGCGCGGGACGTACGAGCTGTTCGGCTGGGTTCCGGAGGAATCCGGCGTACCTGCTTGGGTCGGCAGCCGGGTGTGGCTGGTGCCGGATGACGAGGCACTCGACGCCTGGTTGCTGGAGGACGCAGAGAGTTTGGGGCAGTTCCCCGGGACGGACAGTCTGCTGCTCACCGGCCTGGACGACTACGAAGGTCCGCCTGAGGGGCACAGGGGCCGCGTTCGCCTGCACGACGGTCACCGCTGGCTGGGATCATGCCGGGAATTCGCCCGTGTCCTGTCGCCCGAGCAGGTGCAGCCCTCGCTTGTCCTGCGGGGGCTCGCCCAGAGTGATCAGCTGAGGGTGGCGCTGATGAAGGGCACCCGGCGGGCGCTGGATCTGGAGGAAGCCGCTCTGGAGATACGCGATAGCCAAGGTGAGCTGCTTACTGATCGGCTGCTGTGGGCCACGGTCAGCGACTGGCGCCCATCCTCCTGCGGGGCGGATCTGATCGACCTGGAGCTCGACGGGGGCCGCTTCACACCCGTTCCCGAATACGCCAGGCCCATCTGGGAGCGGTGGCTCGCTGGGCCGCCGGACGCCGTGAACGGTTGGGCCAGCCTCGATACCCGCCGCCGCGGGGCCTGGCATGACCTCGTCCGAGAGCGGGCCTGCCGACGATCTCACCTTGACCGGCCAGCCGGTCACGCCTACGAACTCGATGGCCGGCACATCACCGACGCACCAGCCCTCTATCTGGCGCTCGGCGAGGCGGTCAACGGGCCGGGTGGCTACTTCGGCGGCAGTCTCGCCGCCCTTGACGACTGCCTGCGCGGCAGTTTCGGCTACACCGCCCCCGCCACCCTGCTCTGGCGGGACGCCGCGATCGCACGCGAGCACCTGTCCCGGACCCTGACACCGGACGGCCGGCCTTACGACCTGTTCGCCTCAGTCCTTGAGGTCCTGGCCGAGGGCGGCATGGACGTCACCCTGGCATGAGCTGACCACTCGGCACTTTCAGTCCTCACTCATCTCCTCTGGCTCACGTTCCGAGCAAGCTACTGACTCAGACACTCCGCGGTGCCCAGTTGTGCTCAGATGCCAGCCGAGTGGCACGGCGGCTGGCGGCGACTGGGCTGAAAACTTTGGTGCAGGTGTCAACAAGCTGGGCCTTCTGGATCTCAACGGGGCGAAACTGCTTGGCTAAGGCCCAGTTCAGGCGATGGACTTGATGTCACCTATCTCCAAGAGTCCAGTTGCGATCAGTTCCAGAAGAACGGTCCCCGTTGCCGGCCGGGGGTGCTGTTGCGGGTGCGTGGCCGAGGTAGAGAGGGCAAAGATCCCATCGGATTCACGTCACCTGGACCAGCTGGCCACGGAGTACGACGGGGATGCCGAGTTGCGGGATCGGCTGCGGCCCGGGGACGGTTGGTCACGTCGGTGGAGTCCGACATGGCGGGTGGGTGCCGGCGACGCATCGGAGGCGCCGTCACAGCCGTTTCGGTTGGACTTCGAGCACGTGGGCGGGCCGTCCTGGCACATCCCGAACTTCCTGGCCCTGATCGGCGGTGGGATGTGGCTGCTGGACGTCCGCCCGATGGAGTTGATCCCGTCCGAGATCTCCATTCCCGGAGAGTTCACCGATCCGGGGATCCTCGGCCCCGAGTACGCCGGCAAGACCATCCCGATGCGCACGGTGATCAGGATCGGGCAGGACGGCGGCCACGTGTTCGACATGCACTTCACCCCGCCGGGCCGGGCGGAACGCCTGGCCGACCGCGTCGTCTACACCAGGCTGAAGAAGTAGACCGGAGCCCGGGCCGCAGGCGCAGTCCGGGCCCTCCCTGGGCGTCCCGGCCGCCACCATCCACCCTTGCTCATCGAGACGGGCACCGACCCCTACCGCCTCGCCGGCACCCGAGCCCGAGCCGAAGAGCTTGCTAAGGCCGGCTGACCGGTAGAGCCCTTCCAGACGGGCCGCCGCCCTCCCTGACGGCTGCCGGACACCGCGACGCAGCTACGCGGGAAGCGAACGGTTCCATCTCCAGCCGGGTGTCATTCCACAGTGGTGACCATGCTGAGCCAAGTAGCCGTCCTCTCTGACATCCACGGAGTCCTGCCCGCGCTGGAAGCAGTGCTCGACGAGCCGGAAGTACGCGCCGCCGACCGCATCGTGCTCACCGGCGACATCACAGCCGGCCCACAACCGGCCCGGGTCCTGGACTTGCTGACCGGGCTCGGAGACCGCGTCATCTGGATCAGCGGGAACGCCGATCGCGAACTTCTCGAATACCGGCGCGGCCAACGCGCCGCCATCCCGGACCCCATCGCGCCCTGGGCCGCCGAGCAGCTACGCAGGGACCACCTCGACCTGCTCGCCCGCTTGCCGAATTCACTCACCCTGACCCTGCGGGGCATGGAGAAGGTCTTGTTCTGCCACGCCACCCCTCGGGACGACGAGGAAGTCGTCCTCGTCGACTCCAGCCTCGACCGGTGGCAGGAAGTGTTCGGCGACCTCGACGCCGACGTCCGTACCGTCGTCCTCGGACACACCCACATGCCCTTCGTCCGCCTCGCCCACGGCCGGCTCGTCATCAACCCCGGCAGCGTCGGCATGCCCTACGGGCGGACCGGAGCCCACTGGGCACTCCTGGGTCCGGGCGTCGAACTACGCACCACGAACTACGACATCGAGGCCGCCATCAGCCACGTCACCCAGGACTCGTCCTATCCAGAAATCACAGAGTGGGCCGACTACTTCCTCCGGGCCCACGCAAGCGACGCAGACGCCCTCGCAGCCTTCGGCCCCCGGGACGGACGCACTGACACCGCATGACGACTACGCGATCGACGTCCGACAGCCGACTCAGATCCCACGTGACGTCAAAGGCGGTGGACAACCCGTTGGACTGACCGCTCGTTGCTGCTCGAACTGCTCGAACCTGCAGTGAAGACGAGCAGATGGATCCGGACGACGCTGGCTCGGCGCGGCCGATCCCGCCGGATACCGCCCGGGCGGCGGGGGACAGGATCGGCCTGCTTGGACCCCGGATGGCCCGCTGCAGAGCAGGGAGCGGTCACCATGCGACGTGCTGATAGTCCTTGAGGAGGACGCCGTGGATGGGCGTGCCGGCCTGCCCTTGCACGATGGGGTGGTAGATGCGCGCAGCGCCGTCGACGATGTCCAGTGGCGGACGCCATCCGGTGGCGGCGTGCCATTCCCGGGCGGGGAGTGGCTTTTCGTCGGTGACCCAGCCGGTGTCGACGCTGCAGGTGTGGATGCCGCGAGTGGCCAGGTCGGCGGCACTGGTTCGGGTGAGCATGTTCAAAGCAGCTTTGGCCATGTTGGTGTGCGGATGATCGCTGGTCTTGTTGCGGACGGCGAACTGACCTTCGACGGCGGAGACGTTGATGAGGTAGCGGTGTGGGTGCGGGGAGGATTCCAGCAGGGGCAGCAGGCGGTCGGCGAGCAGGAACGGCGCGATGGCGTTGACCAGCTGGACTTCAAGCAGCTCGGCCGGGTCGACCTGTCCGAGCCGTAGCGTCCAGGAGTTGGTGGCGGCCGTTTCGGTCAGCAGGCCCGCCTCGTCGACGGCCTTCTGCGGCAGCGGGGCGGCCGCCGAAGCGGAAGCCGGGTGTGTGGTGCCGGCCAGGGCGTAGGACGCCTCGGGCCGAGGCGTGAGTTCCGCCGTCCATCGCAGGGGTGCGCTGCGGGGGCCGGGCACGGAGAATCCCGGAGCGGTCCAGATGCGCGGCGCGGCGAGTGAGGTCGGGGTGGTCTCGGCGGCGGCCAGCGCGGTGTAGGCCTGAGGAGAGCGGCGCAGGGTCTGGGCCGCATTGTTGATCAGAATGTCCAGGGGCAGGCCCTGGGAGTGCAGCTGGTCGGTGAAGGCGAGGACCTGCCGGGGGTCGCGCAGGTCCAGGGCGGCTATCCGCAGCCGGTGCCACCAGTCAGCGGCACCGGGCGCTGCGGCGAAGCGGCGCACAGCGTCCTGGGGGAAGCGTGTCGTCACGGTGAGATCGGCCCCGTCGCGCAGAAGCATCAGCGCGACCTGGTAGCCGATCTTGACGCGTCCGCCGGTCAGCAGCGCACGCCGGCCGGTCAGGTCGGTGCGGGCGGTGCGTCGGGTGAGATTCTCTTCGGCGCACTGAGGGCACAGCAGGTGGTAGAAGTGGTGGACCTGCCGGTAGTGGTTCTTGCAGACATAGCAGCGTTGCGGGCGGTTCAGCAGTCGTGTATGCCCGTCGCTGTCCGACGTACCGTCTGGAGGTTGACGCGTCGCAACCGAGCCGGACTGAAGCTGAACATACTCGCGGACGGTCAGGCCGCGTTGGCGCGGAGTTTCGGTGGGCAGCGCGGCGTCCATGATGCGGTCGGGTGCGCCGGTCGCGGTGGCAGCCAGCAGTTTCGCGTCGGCTGCGGCCCGAGCCGCACGTGTCTGAGCACGGCGTCGATGCCGCCCGTCCCGGACGAGGTCGCTGGCAGCCTGTTCCAGCAGGCGGCGCTGGGCATCCTCCACCGGTAGTTGCCGCGCCTGGTGCAGCAGGTCCAGACAGGTCTGTATGTGCTCGCTATCCATGGGATGCCTTCCGTGTGTCATGTGGCGGTCGCAGATATCCCCGACGCCTGTTGCCGTTTATCGCACCTGGTAGACCGGGCCGCGCGGCGTGAAGGGCAGCCGGGCACCTGGGGGATGAGGAAGCTCGTGCTCGCGGCGGACCCGCAGCACGTCGCAGCGCCCGTCGGCGACGATCAGAATCAGGCTGTCAGCGGGGAAGTCAGATGCCTGTTCCAGCAGGTGCACGCCCGACTGAAGGACGGACGCCGCGACCTCTTAGCCGGATCCGCTCCGGGAAGGGTTCCACGGCCGGCGCCGTAGGCGAAGGCCCAGAAGACGACGCGCACTCCGGCACTGCGGGCGGGAGTAACCGAAACAGCTACCTGCACCAGGATTCCTTATCGAACATGTGGGCGCATCGACGCGCAGTGACGACCATGGTGCAGGATCGACACTCCATCCGTCACTCACATTTCATCCGCACTGACCCCGGGCGGACTACTTGATTCCGCCGTCGCCGCCCTCATGGGTCAATGTCTCTCGGTCGCCACCGCTCCTGAGAGTTCTCTTGGCTGCGACTGCTTCGCCACGGTCGGCCTGACAGCCCGCCAGTCGCGATGACCACCCCTCCCGCCCACCCGGTCACTGCCGAACTCGCCTGCGGTAGAGCCCACCTCGACGCGCCGCCGTAAAGCGTACGAGCGAGCGTCACGCGCGTTCGTACGCCGTGAAGGGGGGGCAGCGAAGAGGTATCCAGGCGGGCGACGATGAGCAGGCCCTTGTGCTCGGCATGCAGCCGATCCGTCCTGTGCGAGGCGCGTCCTCGTTCGTGCGTGTGGCCATCCTTGCTACCCCCTGGTGCGACGCAGCCGCCGATCGGCAGGCAAGGCGTCGCGCGGTTCCCCCTGGCGGTGATGATCACAGGTATTCGGCCATCCGAACGAGAGGGCTGGCCGTCCCTCGGGTGCCTGACACTCCACGACGCCGCGGTCATCGACCACGGTTCGCTGGTCAAGCTGAAGGAGAAGCAGCTCGAGGAGGCCGTCGAGAGCCTCGGCCAAGTCCCGCACAGGAGCTGCCATGCTCTCGCTCTTTCTGTCAGTGGTGATCGCCATCATGAAGGCATGACCAACCCGAACCTGACCACTGGAAGTGTGTGGCGGCTCCACCAAGGCGACCGGGAGATTGCCCGGCTGACCGTGACCGGAGCCGACATGCCCTGGACTTACGCCGAAGTCGACACACGTCCTGGCTTCGAAGAGTTCCGTCCCCTCTTCGCTGAGCAAGAGCGGGCTGTCGCCGACGAGGACTGGGAGCGGGCCGACGCCTGCTACACCCGGATTCGCAGTGCGCTCACCATGATGTTTCCCGACGGCAGCCCGGTTGCTGAGTTCATGCTGCACATCCACGACGACGGCACCGCCGGCTGGCGCTGGCACGACGAGCCCTTCGACACGGCGAACCAGTGACGCGCTGGGTTCGCTGCTTCTGGGACGAAGAAGCCGTCTGGTTCTACTTCGAACTGGACAGCGATGGGTACGTGATCCGGCAAGTCGAGTTGCAGGAGCCCGGAAGCAAGGCTTTGGCCGCTGCCTCCCTGGCCGAGTGGCAAGAAGCGCAGAGTGCCGGTCGATTGGCCGAGTACGAGAGTGTCTACGGTTTGACTGCGGAACGGCCTATCTCTGAGTGGGAGGGGCACGATCCGCAGTGGCTGTCGGCCAATGAGTTCGAGATCGTTTGGTCGACCACCCGTCGGCAGCTTCAGGATTGTCAGCAGCGCCATCCTTCCTGAGCGCGTCCCCTACTGCGGCCTCTGACCAGAAAACTGCCACCTTCAGTACGAAACTTCCGCGACGCGTTGTCACTCCCCCAGTGAGTCGCGGTTCGACCTGTCATCCCGCAGGTCGACGGTCCTCCTCTGCAAGATCTAATGAGACGGGACAGACGCTTCAAGCACCGAGCCGGCGCCGGAGACCGTCACGGTCATACCAGAGCGCGACCGTCGAATAGCCCCCCGCCCGGCACCGTCCCGGCGCCGGATGCCCGGCCCCGCCCGCTTCGGCCGGCACGATCCCGAGCCAGTACGCCTCGTGGTCCCGCTTTCGGCGAAGCAGTCGGACAGGGCGTGGCGTTGCCGTTCTTCGCGGGCAACTTGCTCGGCGAGGACTCCGCGGGCGGCGTCCGGGGCGACTGCGGCGAGGACCAGGCGCTCGGGTGCCTCCCGAAGTAGGGTTCGGGCCGCCGCGGAAGAAGTGGTCGTCGGAGCCCAGTACGCCCTCCGCCTCCTTGACGAACTGCCTTGGCGCTGAAGGAGGAGGCGTGCTGCGGCGATGGCGATCCGGTCTCAAGTGTTGGCCTATCCCATGTGCACACCACTAGTTAGAACGTTCGCTCTAGGGCCGTGCTACATTGCCCGTACGCTCTAAATAGAGCGCTCGTTCTAGCCCGTCCTCATGAACATGACCCGGAGGTTTCCCATGAGCAGCAAGCAGCCCGTGACCGTCCTCGGACTCGGCCCGATGGGGCAGGCGATGGTCCGCGCCTTACTCGACCAGGGTCACCGCGTCACCGTCTGGAACCGCACCGCTTCCCGTGCCGATGCCCTGGTCGCGCGCGGCGCCGTACTCGCGAAGAGCGCCGAAGACGCCCTGAGGGCCAACGAGCTGGTCGTGCTGAGCCTGACCGACTACGACGCGATGTACGCCGTGTTGGAACCGGCGTCCCACGCCCTGACCGGCCGCGTGCTGGTCAACCTCAGCTCCGACACCCCGGAGAAGACCCGCGCCGGAGCGCGGTGGGTGTCCGAGCGCGGCGCGGTCCACCTCACCGGCGGCGTCACCGTCCCGCCTTCCGGCATCGGACAGCCCGAATCGTCCACCTTCTACAGCGGGCCGCGCGAGGTGTTCGAGGCGCACCGGTCCACCCTTGAAGTCTTGACCGGCACTGACTACCGGGGCGAGGACCCCGGCCTGGCCGCGCTCCTCTACCAGATCGGCATGGGCATGTTCTGGACGTCCATGCTCAGTTACTGGCAGGCCATAGCCCTCGCGGACGCCCACGGCCTCACGGCAGCGGACATCCTCCCGCACGCCACCGAGACGATGACGGGGATGTCGGGTTTCCTCTCCTTCTACGCCGAGCGCATCGACGCCGGCGAGCACAACGGCGACGTGGACCGCCTCGCAATGGGCATGGCCAGCGTCGAACACGTTCTGCACACCCACGCCGACGCGGGCATCGACACGGCACTGCCGGCCGCCGTGGCCGCTCTGTTCCGGCGCGGTATGGACGCCGGGCACGCGGCAGACAGCTTCTCCAGCCTGGTGGAGCTGATGAAGACGGCCAAGGCATAGCCGCAGCTCGACGAAATCGTCTGTCTGGACGTGATCAGCGAGGATACCTGACCGACGGGGAGTGGGCCGAGCGTACCCGGGAAGAGTTCGTTGGGGTGCCGTTGACGAACGGCGAACCAACCGACATGTAGCTGAGCATGACGATGCTCCGGTTCCACCGTGACCGGCCCGGCGGCGGGCGGAGCGGGTACGCGAAGGTGCCATGGGTGGCTGCTCCCTGTACCAGCCACCGGCTACCAGCCAGATGTTGCGGGACAGGACATCGCTGACGCCCTCTAGTCTTCTGAGTCAGGAATTCTGTTCAGATATGAGGCGAGGCGTTCGAGGATCTCGTCGGCGGTCTTGGTCCAGACGTAGGGCTTCGGGTCGG
>NZ_JBFBAV010000069.1:0-23045 GCF_040689505.1 Streptomyces sp. NPDC051211 | reverse complement strand
GTGTACGCCGTCGACCGGGAGAAGCTGGGCCCGGATGCGGACGCGACGCCGGCCCTGGTGGGATTCCACCTGCGGTTCCACGCCATCGCCCGCGGCCGGCTGATAGCCCACTACGAGGAGCAGGGCACCGGGTCGTAGTCGTACGCTCGGCTGGACGCCCCCCGCCCCCTTCCCCCGGCCCGGCGCGGAGACTCGCCCGATCTCCGCGCGTCCTTGCACGATCCTGCCCCCAGTCGGGGGATCCTGCCGGGTCTCGTGGTGAGATGGGGGCATGTCCCTCGACGAGCTCCGCGACCTGCTGGGCCGCCATGCGCGGCCCGATCTGAATACGGCCATCGACGGCGTCCGGATCTGCCGGGCCGAACCGGGCGCCGAGCCGGAGTACGCGATGTCCGGCGTGATGCTCGCGGTCATCGCCCAGGGGTCCAAGCGGCTCGCGCTCGGAGACAGGGTGTACGAATACGGCGTCGGTCAGTACCTGGTCGCCTCGGCCGACCTGCCGGTGGTCGGACGCATCGCCCAGGGACCCGAACTCGGTTTCGGCATGACGCTGGAGCCCGCCGTCATCGCGGAGCTGATGCTGCAGGCGGGGCCGGGAGACCTGCCGCCTTCGACCCGGTCGGCCCGGCCCGGGATCACGGTCAGCGACGCACCGGCAGAGCTGATCGACGCGATCGTGCGGCTGCTGCGCCTGCTGGACCGGCCGCGCGACCGCCGGGTGCTGGTCCCCTTGGCCAAGCGGGAGATCCTGTGGCGGCTGATGACGGGGGAGCAGGGCGAAGCCGTCCGGCAGCTCGGCCTGGCGGACAGCGGCCTGACGCACATCACCCGGGCAGTGGGCTGGATCCGCGACAACTACGCCGAGGCCTTCCGCGTCGAAGACCTGGCCCGGTCCTCCGGGATGAGCGTCTCCGCGTTCCACCGGAACTTCCAGTCGGTCACGGCGATGAGCCCGATCCAGTATCAGAAGCAGATCCGGCTGCAGGCGGCGCGGCTGCTGCTGGCCCGACGCCCGCACGACGTGACCGGCGTCGCCTCCAGCGTGGGATACGACAGCCCCTCGCAGTTCAGCCGCGAGTACAAACGGCAGTTCGGCGCGCCGCCGCGCGCGGACGCGGCACGCATGCGGGCCCGTACCGATCACGCTGCGGCTGCGGCTGCGGCTGCGACGGCCTGACCGCGGCGGCGCCGGTGGGCGAGTGCGGGGCAGATCCGCGAGATGAAGCGGGCCCGCGCGCGGGAGGCCGACCGGCTGGGGCGGCTGCTGGCCGCGGCCGAGAAGGATCGCGCCACCCGGTTCGCGGCGGCCACCCGCGGCACGCCTGCCGAGGTGCTCGGCACGGTCTCCGAACGGGAGGCCGGACTTGCGGTGCGGGCGCTTGCCGCCTCGGATCTTGCCGGGGTGGCACTGCCCGGCTATCTGCCGCTGCCATCGTGCAGGCGGCTCGCGACCATGCCGACGAACTACTCCGCTCTGCCGCGAGGGGCAAGAAAGCCGCTGGGAATGGACGGAGGATCACGCCGTCTGTGGCCCGGCTCATGACCCGGGAGCCAACTCGGCTCCTCCTTCTCGGGCCACCGGGTGCCGGAAAGGGGACTCATGCGGCGTTCCTGAAGAAGGTGTGTCGATCTGCCATCGCCGGAAGAGCGTGTACACGGTCTCCCATGGCCCATATCTCTCGGGCACGTCCCGCCAGGGCGAGCCTGTCCGGGCCCGCCACCAGATCTCGTCGAAGACCTGCCGCCGATCCCGCGGCTTGCGGCCCATCCGCGGCAGTGGCGGCAACACCGCTTCAGCCGCTCCCACTGTGCATCCGTCAGATCGCCACGAGACTTCGAAGATCGTTGCACAATCCTGATCACCCCCGAACGTGCCTCAGATCGGGACCTGTGACTGGACTCCTTGCTTTCGCGCCGACGACCTCCGGAAGATCACCTGCTTGCCCTCAACCGCACTTGAGGTCGTACGTTCTCTGCATGACCTGCACAGGCGCGCAGGCTTCGCACCGAAACGCCAGGAGGCGACATCCCATGACGACCCAGCAGATCTCCGACGCCGAACTCGCCGGACAGCCCGCCGCGTACTGGACCGGCGTCGCCTACGAGGCGCTCATCGCGTACACCCGGGCCCAGATGGCCGAAAAGGGCTACACCCAGCCCCAGGTCTGGCTGCTGCGCAACCTGTCGGCGAACGACATCTCCCCCGACGGCGAGGGGATGACCCTGCCCGAGCTGCGGGAGGCCATGACCTCCTACATCCGCCCCGAGGACGATCTCGCGGCAGAGGCCGAGGTCCTTCTGGAGCGCGGCTGGCTGACCCGGGACGCCGACCACCGGCTGTGGCTCACCGAGGAGGGCGAACAGGCCCGCGTCGACCTCGCGCGCAACGCCCCCGCGATCCGCGCCGCCCTCCACGAGGGCATCGACGACACGGACTACGTCACCACACTGACGGTGCTCCAGCAGCTGATCCGCAACGCTGGTGGGACGGCCGCCTGATAGGCCACCGGTCCTCCAACTCTCCCCCCATACGGCAAGCACTGTGACCACATGCCGCCGCCTTTTCGCTCCACTTACTGCGTAAGGGCCTGGACGCCCCTTGTGGAAGGCTTCCGCGCCTCGCCCGGACGCCGTGGAGGCCGTTGCGGTCGTGGCGGCCACGTACGGGCTCGTACGGCCCGCGCCGGCTTCACGCCGAGCTCGGCCAGGCGGCGCTGCTGCTCCTCGGAGAGCCGGCCGAAGTCGCGGCGCTGGGTCGCCAGCCACCGGCCGGTGTCCTCGCCGTGCCATGTCACCCCAGGGACGATGTTGGCCAGGCGCCCACCCCCCGCCAGCAGGGCCTCCAGGCCCGCGTACTGCCGCTGCCAGTCCGTCCACCCCAGCGCGCCCGGGTTCCAATCAGGCTCGATCGCGGCGAGGGCGACGGCCCGCCGTTCGGCCCGGATGGGGTCCTTGCCGAGTCCGCCGGGCCGGCGGGTGTCGGTCAGCCACTGCCCGACCGGCTTGTCCCGCGCGGTCGCGTGCCGCCGGGCCGGCCAGGGTCCCGTGCTGCTCGTTCCAGGCCCGCGCGGCCGCGAGGTTCTCCGCAGGTGGTGGGGGTGAGCGAGAACGCGCGGCGTGCGTGGGGGCCGCTGACCGAAGGCCTTCAAGGCCTGCGGGGCTGTTGTTCCCCCAGTTGGTACGCGCCAGTGAACTGTCCCCGAGCCAGGTCCGGGCGGGGCTGGCCGCCTTGCGCGACATCATCGCGGAGAAGGGCTGGCCGCCGCTGATCTGGACCCGGGCCGATGGCTACCTGCTCGGTGCTGAACGGGCCGCGCTGGAGGCATACGAACGGGCGGTGCTCGCCGAGAAGCTGACTGAGTTCCGCCGGTTCATCACCGGAACGGTCGCCCCTCATGCCGCCGCCCACCCGAACGACAAATGGGTCAGGCACATCGTCGCCCAGCTCAACTCCATCGAATCCACCCTCGACCTCATCGCATCCTGACCAGCTGCGACGGGGCGCCCTGGCCAAGGCCGGGGCGGCCCACAGCAATGCTCAAGGAACACCGCCATGCGCCATCCCACCTATCCCTCGGGCACCTCCGACGCCGAGTGGGCCCTGATCGAACCCTTGCTGCCGCCGCCAGCCTGCGACACCCCTGTCGGCGGCCGTCCGGAGAAACACCCCGTCGCGAGATCGTGGACGCCATCCGCTATGTCGTGGACACTGGCTGCAAGTGGCGTGCTTTACCTGCCGACTTCCCGCCCTGGCGCACAGTCTGGGGCTTTATGGCCCGCTGGGCGGCGGCCGGAGTCGTCGGACAGATTCGCGACCAGCTCAGCCGTCGCGTCCGCCGCGAGATAGGGAAAGCTCCCAAAGCGGTGGCCAGCGTGATCGACTCCCAGTCCGTGAAGGCCGCCGAGACCGTCGGCAAGGACTCTCGCGGCTACGACGCGGCGAAAAAGATCAATGGCCGCAAGCGGCACATGGTGGTTGATACGCGCGGCCTTCCGTTGCTGGTCATGGTCACCCCCGCTGATCTCAGCGACCGCGAAGCGGCCAAGGAAGTCCTTTTCCGCCTCCGGCTGAGGCGAACGCGATCGCGCGTCGCTCCTCGCGTTCGGTGAAAGGTGCTTTCCCCGACTCGATGAGAATCTGCGGCTTCCGGTCGGAGACGTAGCGCCGGACCATCTGGTAGGAGACGTCCGCGGCGTGTTCCTCGACCAGGCGGTGGAAGATCCGCGTGATCGTGTGCCGCTGCTTGCGCGGCGCGTCCAGATCCGTCCGCAGCATCTCATCGACGAGGGGCTTGTACGGATCCAGCGCGGTCGGCCGCGGCGGCAGCTGCTTCCTCGGCTCGGGGCCAGACCGAGTCCACGGCCTTGCGGACCGTCCGCCATGACACGTTGTACTTGCGCTCAATCTCCCGGATCTTCATACCGCCGCGGTGGTCGCAACGGATCGCCGCGTACAGCTCGATCTTCGACATCTGCGGCATGACCAGGCCCTTTCACCAGGAGCATCCCGATGCTCCCGTGGCAAGAACCCTGGCGACTTCAAAACTCCTGAACATCACCCGACCGTGGATCTGGGCGCCTCCCAAACCCGTGAACAACGGGCTTCACAACCCGTGAATAAAGCCAGTGCCGCATCCTTCCGGGACCCTCGCTGCCCAGGCCGCAGGGCTATCTGGTGACTGCTTGTGGCGTCCGTGTGCTGCTGTGTGTCGGCGGGAATGCCGGGTCGGCGAAACGGTTCACTACAGCGCCGCCGCCGAGCGGAATCCGCTCATGAGCACCTCCACTCCACAACCCGCAGTCGGGACCTGGGCCCCGTCCCAGTCCGGACCGTGCGTGCGCTGGTGTGTCGACTGCACCTTGAGGCGATCCTGTGTCCTCCCGCGGGCGTAGCGCTACCAGCGCCGTTCGCAGGTGTGGCAGACGCCCGAGTGGTGGGCCGGGTCGGCCGGAGTGAACCTGGGCATGTCGACACCCATCGCCGTTGTACCGCATGTTCGGCGTTGGCCTCGCTATTCCAGGACTGTCGCGGCGTTTCGGCTCCTCCAGTGGTGGGTCGGGTGTTGCTGTGATGTGGAGGAGGAGTGGTGTTGTACACGGAGATCGTGCGGTTCCGGTTGAAGGACGGGGTCGACGCGAAGGATTTCCTGAGGGCTGCCTTCCGGATGGACCGGGAGTTCCAGCCCACCCAGCCCGGATATGTGGCCGGTAGTCGCCGCACGATGGTCTCGGACGAGGGGGAGTGGGCCATCTCCGTGGATTGGCTCACCAGGGAGGACTCTGAGCGTTCCCAGGCGGCGTTCCGTGAGGCGGGTGAGGTGACCCGCGACTACCTGGCCGCCATG
Organism: Streptomyces sp. NPDC051211; assembly: GCF_040689505.1. Taxonomy (NCBI): domain Bacteria; kingdom Bacillati; phylum Actinomycetota; class Actinomycetes; order Kitasatosporales; family Streptomycetaceae; genus Streptomyces; species Streptomyces sp. NPDC051211. Next base: position 17,700 of record NZ_JBFBAV010000069.1, on the reverse strand, counting down.
GATGAGAGTTCGATCCGTATCGAGGTGTGCACCCTGTACCAGCTTGGCGACGAAGGGTAGGCGCCGCCGTTGCCGCTTAGGAGCGTCCGATCCGCTTGAGGGTAGCCGCGACGTCGCTGCGGCCGGCCTGCGCCCCTGGAGCTTCGATTCGACTGACTACCGTGCGTGGAAGACCGTGTGCCTCGGCGGGCCCCGCGGCGCTGGTATGGGCGCCGCCCTACTCGGTAGGCGGGATGTCCTTGGCTCTGGTCGCGGATAGCCAGTGGGTGACGACGGTGTCGATGTAGGCGTCGGTGAGGGGCTGGCGGTCGAGGAAGCGGCGGAACATCACCGGTCCGATCAGCAGCGTGAACTCGTCGGCCGTCATCTGTACGCCGGAGGGTGCCAGGAGTTCGTTGAGTGCTCGGTGGCGGTCCCGGCTGATTCGCGTCAGTGCCTGGTCGGCCTCGGGGTCACGGTCGGCTTGGGCGGCCAGTGCCATCAGCGCGCTGCCGGTGATCCGCCGAGGCGACCTGGCCGGCGTCTTCCCCGCCGTGTTCCCCCTCGTCCCCGGCGTCGACGCCGCCGGAGTCATCGACGCCGTTGGTGAAGCCGTCACCGACTTCACCATCGGCGACGAGGTGTTCGGCATCACGCCAGCCGGCTCCTATGCCCAGTACGCCCTGATGCCCGCCCCGGTGGCCAAGCCCGCCGCCCTGTCCTGGGAGACCGCGGCCGCGCTGCCCACCGTGGGCGAGACGGCCTTCCGCGCCCTGAAGCACCTGAACCTCACGCCCGGGCAGACCCTGCTCATCCACGGAGCCGCCGGCAGCGTCGGCGCGATCGCCGTCCGGCTGGCCGCGGCGCGCGGCATCACCGTCGTCGGCACCGCCGGCACCGGCGACCTGGAACGGGTCACCGCCCTGGGCGCGACCGCCGTCCCCTACGGGCCGGGCTGGCCCGAACGTGTCCGCGCCGCCGCACCGCTGGGTGTGGACGCGGTGCTCGACACCTCCGGCGCCGGTGTCCTGCCCGACTCCGTCGACCTGGCCGGGGGCCCCGACCGCGTGATCACGATCGCCGACATGAACGCCGCCCAGCACGGGGTCCGCTTCACCGGCATGGACCCTGCCGACCGCGCCCCCGAAGCCCTCCCCGAACTGGCCGCCCTCGCCGCCACCGGCAAGCTGAGGGTGGAAATCTGGCGGACCTACCCGCTCAAGGAAGCCGCCCAGGCCCAGGACGACATCGACAACCGCCGCAACCGCGGCAAGGTCATCCTGCTGCCCTGACCAACCGCACAGGCGACCTGCGAGCCCCCACTAACGGGGCCCTGCGATGTGCGGCGGCCGCCAGTGCCGGCCACGCACCCCTCTCCAGCCGCCCGGAAATCGGCTATGGAGGACTCAGGCGTCGAGGTACTGGTGGCCGTAGGGATTGTCGACCAGGTAGATGAAGGTGCCGTCCGGGCGGCGGCGCAGCACGTCGGACGACACACCGCTCATGTCCAGCATCGTGCCGTCCGGCAAGGTCGCCTTGATGGTCCACTCATCCACCCAGGCGACGATGTCCCCGGTGGCCAGACCGGCCCAGCGATGCGCCCGCAGATCCGGCCGCACGCTCACATAGGCGGAGACCGCAGTGCGGATCTCCTCCAGCCCACGCACATACGCACCAGGCCCGGTGACGTAGATCGAATCCGGGTCGAAGCAGTCCAGCGCGGCATCCAGATCACCCGAACGCACACAGTGCTGAAAATACCGGGCAGCGCCCACCGGAGTGGACCGATCGAATGGTCCGCTCGACGCGGTTCCCCGCTCGTGTGCCGGAGCGCCGCCAGGGCCACGGGACTCCGTCTCAGAACTAGACATGATTCTCCTGTGCTTCGTCGGCCAACCGCCCGGGACGGCGACTTGGGGGGCGCCGTGAACTGTGACTCCGGGTATCGGGCGACCAGGGGTTGTCCAACAGCGGCCACCCAGGTGAAAATTCTGGGTGCCGTCCGCCGTGCGGCTGGGTGCGGGCGAGAGATGGTGGCCGCAAGCGAAGTGCAGAGAAGGACCAAGATCCGCCGTCGCGATACCACCGAGGCGATCATCGGCGCGATCACGGGCACCCTCGCCCGCCCGCAGCTCCTCGTCCTCGGCCGCCACGACCAGGAGGGCCGGCTGCGCGCGGTCGGCCGCACGGTACCCCTGCGCCCGGACCTCTCCCGGCAGGTCGCCGAGCACCTGGCCGCGGCCGGCCCCAGACACCCCTGGACGGGTGTCCAGTTCGCCGCGGCGTGGGGGAGCCGTGACGTCCTGGACGTCACGTCGGTCCGCCCGGACCTGGTGGCGGAGTTCAGCGCCGACCGGGCCGTTGACCGGGGCGTTTTCCGTCACCCGCTCAGGTTCCAGCGTCTGCGCCTGGACGTGACCGTGAACGACGTCCCGCGGTTCGGGAAGGAGCCGGCCGCGGCAGCTGGCTGACCGCCGACGGGGCCGCCCGCTGCGCGCTGGCGAACGGGTTCCTCGGGGAGCCGGCAATGAGGGGTGTCGGCCCCCGCTTTGTGTCCTCCGCAGGGGTGAATCCGGGCCTCGCGTACGCGTAGGCGGCTTGTGCGGTGTGCCCCCAACTTGCCCTGAAATCATGGCTATTGACAGCAAACAGGGTCTTTCGGCATGTTTCCGGCGCGGCCCGATCGTCGGGCCGCCGATGTGCGATCGGAGTGCGATTCATGGCGCGTTCGGTGCGTGAGGTGTACGGCGAGAACCAGGCCGCGGGCTGGCTGCGGGTGCCGTTGGCGGCCTGGCGGTGGGCGGTCGGCTCGGGCCTGGTCCCGCCGGCCGACGCCGGCCGGGGGGTGTGGTCGCGGGCGGTGGTGGAGGCCGCCAACCCGGAGCAGGTGCGCGTGGCCCTGCGGGGGCCGATCGGTGCCGGGGTGGCGGCGGACCGGCTGACGGAGGCCCTGGGGATGCCGTTGCGGTGCCGGCCGCGGGTGACCGCGGCGGCGGTCGGCCACCTGGCCCGCGCCGGTCTGCTGGTCCGCCTCGGCGGGGACACGGAGTTCCCCGACGTCCACCCGGACCAGGTGGCTGCGCTGGCCCGCCGCCGGGACCTGCCGGCCCTGCTCGACCGGCACGTCCCCCTCGGCCCGGACCAGGCCGCACGCCGCCTCGGCGTCCGAAGGGTCGACTTCGACCAGGTCGTCAGGCTCGGGTTCGTCTCCCCGGTCGGATCGGTGGAGATCGACTACAAGCGGCAGGGCGGCGTCACGGTGGTCCCGCTGTACTCCGCCCAGGACATCGCCCTGCTCCCCGTCGTCCGCCCCTGGGTCGACTGGCGGGCGGTGCGCGCCGCCCCTGCGGGCCGCCGCTCCCCGCTCGCCGCCCTCGACCCGGTTGTCCCGGGCCGGGACAGGGTGCTGCTGGCGGAGGTGACGCGGATGGCTCGGGTGGGTCGGGCCGCGGTGGCGTGCTGGCGCCGCCGGCACGCCGGCTTCCCCGCCCCGGCTGGCGGCACGGACGTGCATCCGGAGTTCGACCGGGCGGCGATCGTGGCTCCCGGGACATCACCAGGCTCCGGACAACCCCGGGACTGCTGCCGGCCCTGCGTCAGTCCGGACTGCGCAACGCGCCCCGCTACCCCCTCAGTACCACCGCCAAAGCCCTGTCCGAGCTCGGCCAGCAGACCAACCGCAGCTGAGCACAAGGACTCCCGCTCAACGGGAGGCAGCCCTGCCCTAACTTGCTCCGCCAGCCGGGCCCCCGCAAGTCGGGCAGACAGCGCCGCCGACGAACTTAGGTGCGTTGATGCGCTCGTACATCTCCTGAAGGTAGGCCAGGTCCCCAGCGGAGAGGTCCGCGAGGAGCCCAGGGTGGATGTCGGTGATCGTTCCCAGCCGTGTCACCACCAAGCTCAGCTGAACGACGCCGACATTCGAGGGGTTCTCGCGGACACGCTGGTCCGTCACGGGCGCAAGTTCATCGCGCGCCGTGGCCATGCGTATGGTCCCCGAGCGGTGACGGATTCCCTGCGCGTCCACGTAGCCGTGGGGCAGTACGAACTCAAACTCTTGAGCGGTCTCTGCGGTCATGAAGGTTGACATCCTTGATCAAGTAGCTGGCGTTAAACGCCCTAGCCTGTCCAGCCTGAGGGCCCCCGAAACATCTCTGGCCATCCTGCTGACCCCGGGCCAACGGCACGACGGCATCTGCGCCCGCCCCCTCCTTGAACGCATCCGAGTACCCCGCACCGGCCTGGGCCGGCCCCGCTGCCGCCCGGATCACTGATCGCCGATCGTGGCCGTCGTGCACTGCAGGGCCCGTCACGACGATCGCCAGCGGACGGGCGCGCGAATCACTGGCCACGTGGATGCGACCGTCTGTCAGCTGGTGCCGATGTCGTAGACCATCTTCTTGCCGTACCCGTAGAGGTTGAAGAGTTGGCTGGTGGCGCCGACCTGGAATTCCACCGTCTCTCCGCTCTTGCGGTTCCCCTCGAAGGTGAGGTGCTGCGGCATGTCATCGCACCAGAATGATTTGTGCGACCAGCTCTTGGACGAGCCGGCATGACGGAGGTTGACCGACTGCGAAGTCGCTGCGCCGGCACCACACCACGCGTTGAGCTCGCCCTCGACGATGTAACCGGTCGCGCCCTTCGGCTTCACGGTGCCGGTGAAGTGGACCTCGTAGTGCCTGTGTCCGTAGTAGACGTCGACCTTGCGGGTGACGGCGTGGGCCGGTGCCGCGCTCGTCATGGGCAGTACGAGGGCGGCGAGAGCGGTCACGGCTGTGGCCAGGCGCCGGCCCCGGGAGCGCATCGGCGCGATGGCGGCATCAGCAGGTGCTTCGAGCATCGAGATCTTGTTCACGCGTGGTTCAACGAGACGGTGACAGTGATGTCACTGCGGTGGCCCTGCCCTCTACGGCATACGTCTTGACGGCCCTAGGGAACCTTTCCCACGTTCCATCCGCGGACCGGCAGCAATGCCTGTCCCCCTACCGCCTTCCACATCGGATGCGCGCACTCACGGCGGATCGGCAGCATCACCGAACCCGAGCACCAGGCCGTCGGAGGTCCCGACTTCTATGGCCGGTTCGGTTTCCGCCCGAGCGCGGACTTGGGCGCCTTCGGCCAAAGACTCTTTCCGGCCGTTCCGCAAAGGGGAGAGCGCCTGTTGTTTGCCTGTTGTTCGGGCGGGGGTAGCTGTCGAGGCATGCGTGACTTAGTGCGGGAGCAGTACTACCGGCATCGTGCCCCGGTCTACGACGAGACCAGCTATCGCGGCGACCCCGTGGTGAACGCCGGCCTGGACCGGGAAACCGCCGACATCGGAAAACTGCTCACCGCGCTGCCCGAAGGTCGGGCGCTCGACGTGGCTTGCGGGACCGGCGTGTGGACCCAGTTCCTCCGCGGCCCGGTCGTCGCCCTGGACCAGAGCGCGGAGATGCTGGAGCTGACGCACGCCCGGGCGCCCTGGGCGGAGCGTGTGCGGGCCTTGTTCCCACCCCTGCCGTTCGCCACCGGCGCCTTCGACCGCATCGTCACCGCGAACTTCTACGGGCTGCTGCGGCCCGAGGAGCGTGCCGTGTTCCTCGCCGAGGCACGTCGTACGGCGCGCGAGCTGATCGTGATCGACCTGCGCAGCGACGGCGACCTACACGAGGAGAAGATAGAGCTGCGCTCGGTGGCCGACACCACGTATCCGATCTACCGGCGCCGGTTCACCCCGCGGAGCCTGTGCTCGGAGCTGGACGGCGAGCTGATGTACGAGGGGCTCTACTTCCTCGCCGTCCGGGTCGTCACGGGGTCAGCGGCGTCTCAAGTGTGATCAGGTGCGACTCGCCCGCTGTTTCCCCGTCGTCGGGGACGGCGAGCATCCGAAGGACGTGCCCGTCCGTCTCCAGGTGCACCGCGTTATACGTGACCACGCGGCCGGCCGGTGAGAGCACGGTCACCGGCGCTTCGTGCTCGATGCGGCCGGAGGCGATCTCGACGACGGCGATCCCGCCGAGGCTGAAGACGCCCGCCCCGGCCTGGGGGTACTCCGCGATGCCCGTGCACACCATGTGGCCGCCGCCCGCGCTCACACAGGTCTGGTAGTCGACGAAGTGGCTCTTGTTCTCGACCCGGTGGGTGAGCTTCCCGTCGACCGTGAACGTGAGCAGCCGCCGCGAACCCCAGGTGACGGCGTGCAGCAGGCCGCTGTGGCGGTCGCGCACGATCCCGCCGATGTGGTCGTCGAACCGGAAGGCCTCCCGTACCTCCAGCGTGTCGGGGTCCACCTGATAGACGATGGAATGGGAGTCGGGCCGGTACTCCGCTGTCGGCACCCACAGCGATTCGCCGTCGAAGTCGATACCGCCCGGGTGGTAGATAGTCCCCTCGCCCACGCTCACCCGGCCCAGCTCCGCACCGTCGGCGTCCGTGACGAACACATGGCCCTGCCCCCGGCCGGGAGTCCGGTCATAGCCGTCCACGGGAGTGTCGTAAAAGCGGGTCGCCTCGGTGATCTCCGCCGTCGACACGTACAGGCGTTGGCCAGGGCCACGCGTGACGCCTTGAGGGTGGTGAGCGGGGAAGCTCAGCGGCACCTGCCCGACCACCGTCCAGGGAGTGCCCCGGGTCAGCTGCCGCACCGCCACCATCACGGCTTCGTTCGAGTCGTCACACACACCTGCAGACACCGCGGAATCAGAAAGGCTCATAACCCGGTGAACGAGATCTTCCCGGTCCCGTAACGGGAGTCATGCCCCGCGCACCAGTCCGGCAGCAGCTCATCGAGTAGGGCAATGTGCCCCCGCGACGGCAGTAAACCGGCTCGTAGGTAGAGGCCGATCAACAGCCACTCCGCGGCCCGGCCCACGGCGTCCGGTGGCACGGCGCGCGCACCGGCCAGGCTGAGCGCGGACCACAGCGCGAGCAGCGGGGCCGCCACGAGGGTCGCCGCCGGTATCCGCCAGTACCAGAGCGGCAGGCTGAGCAGCAGGACCGATTCCGGGTAGCCGTCCCACACGTTGCCCACGAAGGTTTCCTCCGGGCCGCTCACGGCGATGAGCACGACGGTCGTGAGCACCAGCGCCGTCAGCACCCAGGCGCCGACGGCCGGTGCGAGCGCGGCGGGCAGCGAAGCCTTGCGCCAGCGCTCGGCGTCGGCGACGGTCCAGTCGGCCACGCCGCCGTCGGGTAGCGCCGCGGCGGGCAGGTATTTCACGTATGAGTGCACGGGGTCAGTATCCGGATCCCTCCCGTACGTCGACAGGTGCACGTGTGACAGCTCGGCAACGGCCCCGGGACACATGGCGACACGGCTGAGCCCCCGACCGGTGGGTGCCGGTGCGGGGGCTCGGCCTCGGCTCTCCGGCCGCGTCAGCCTCGGTCTGGACCTTCTGCAGAAGACGCTCCCAGGTAGCGTCGGCGGACCACTGCCGGTGGCGCTCGTATACGGTTTTCCAGGGACCGAACCGCTCCAGGAGATCACGCGACTGCACACCAGTCCGCGCCCGGTGCAGCCCGTCGATCACCTGGCGATGCTCGCGCCAACGCCCCCACTGACCATTGCTCACCGGCAGGAACGGCCGCAGCCGTTCCCACTCCGCATCGCTCAGATCGCCCCGCCCATGTCCAGCCGAGACGGAACAGTCACGTGATCGACCTGGAGTGGCTGGGTCTGATCGGGGGCTACTCCTGTGGCGGGCCGATGACGGACTGACCGATCTGCTCTGCCAGCCAGGCAGCGTGCCGTTCCTCGGACCCGTCGAGATTCCTGCGGCGCACGCGGACGAGCACAGTGTGGTCATCGGCGTGCTGGTCGAGGCCTTTGGTGCTGCAGTTGAACAGCGGTGACACCCGCGCGTTGCTGGCTTCGCCGTGGATGTCACGGTCCGGTACGTCGGGCCAGATCAAGCTGGACCACCAGATCTCGCCGAGGTTCGGTCCCACCAAGGCAGTGAACTCTTCCTCGACGCTGCCCACGGGCCGGTATTCCATCGATGCCCAGAGCGGCAGGTGCGAGGCGAGGAAGTCCGGATCACTGGAGAGCTCGGGCGCATGGACTCCGCCGTGCAAGCCCGTCGGGTCGGAAGGATCCCGCGCCCAGTCCTCGACATGCTCTTTCCGGAACCAGGCATCCAGCAGCGCCTCGCGTATCCGCAACACCTCCGGGACAGCGCACAGCTCGACGTCCACTGACACCTCCGCGTACTGCTGGTCGCCCACCGCCACAAGCTGACGCGCCACGCGGAGAGCCAGTACCGGGTCGGTGGTGCGGAAGACCGGGTACGCGATGGGGTTGGACATGCGAGCACCCTGTCACAACCCGGCAGTGGGCGAAGATCCATTTTCTGTGAGGCCAATCGCAACCAAATCTCACGAAGTGTCACATGATCGACAAGGAAAGGTATAGCTGGTGGCTTCTCCCACGTCAGTTGGCGGGGTCGATGTCGTTCTGTTTGGCGATCTCATCGACCCGACTCCGTGGTGCGGAGAGACGCCGTCTTGCTGACCGCGCTGCCTCACTAGGCGCGGGACAGCCATCCGTCACTGAAGTCCGAGAGGTCGCGTGCGCGCTGGGCCCGTTCCTGGATCAGCCGGCGAAAGCCCGCCAGCGCGTACCGTTCTGCGGTGGCTGAGCCGCGTCCGCGGATGCCGGCGACGTCGGCCACGAGCTGCTGGGGCTGGGGCTGCCAGCCGATGACCAGGACGCGCAATCCCAGGTTCTCCGCGCGGCGGTGCAGGGCGAGGAGGTGGAGCAGGCCGGCGGTGTCCATGGACACCGCGCCGTGCAGGTCGACCATGAGGTCTCGCTCGTCAGCGGTGACACCGTCCAGCGCCCGCTCGAGCGCCGGGCCCGCGTCCTCGTCGAGTGTCCCGGTGACGCTGACCAGGACCGTGCCGTTGCGCTGGATGTCCGTGGTGATCATGCGTTCTCCTCCCGCCCGGGGCGCCGCGGCCCTCAGGGCCACTCCATCCTGGCGCGGTGTTCCCCCCGTACGGGTGTGAGGCTCGCTGATGTCCCGGCAGCAACCTGCCCGCACCATTACGGCCCCGGGATCGTGCCGCAACAGTGCTGTCGGAAGACGGAGCGGTTGCGTCGGAATGCGGACCCTGCCTCCGGAGCCGAGGATGAGCGCGATCCCCCTCCCGCCCTGCTGTCAGGAGTGCACCGCCATGCTGGAGCGCAAACCGCACAAGGACCGCACCGAGATCACCTTCGTCCTACCCGCCGACACCCCGCCCGGTCCGGTCAGTGTGGTGGGCGACTTCAACGACTGGCAGCCCGGCACCCACACGCTCACGCCGCGCAGCGACGGCACCCGCGCGGTCACGGTCGCCCTGCCCGGCAAGACCGAGCGCTCCTTCCGCTACCTCGCGGCCGGCGACTACTGGTTCAACGAGGCGGGCGCCGACAGCCACGATGGCCTCAACAATCACGTACGGACCTGAACGGCCCGACCGGCGGGACCCGGGGAAGCCGTAGGCGTTGAGCCCGGCGACGCGTGGGGCGGCCAACGCCCGATAGACGCCGGAGACCTGTTCCGTCGTACCTGAGGCGGCCTTCATGGGACGATTCAGCGGTTGGCCAAGGAGCGGGCCAGACGTGCCTGATCAGAGCGTTCTGACGCTTCGTAGTGGGCGAGAGCGACGCAGGCTGGTTGGCAACCAGCCGCACCAACCTTCTATGTCAACGTGTATGGACGTCCCGCTCAGCGGAAGTCCGCCGCGTGGTCCACCACCCACTCCCGGAATGATCGGGCCGGGGTGCCCGTGATGCGCTCCACCTCATCGTTGATCGGCTCCGGATTGTCGAGCATGTCCGCCTGGGCTGGCAACACAGCCTCCACCAGCTCTGCCGGGTAGCCTGCGGCCTTCATCTGCTCGATGGCCTCGTCCAGTGCGACCTCCTCGAACCGTACCGGCCGCCCGATCACCTCGCTGATCAGAGCCACCTGCCGTTCCTGGGTGATCAGTTCGAGGCCGGTGATCAGGGGGCGGGCGCCGAGCAGGGCGTCGGTCGTCAGCGCCTGAACGGCTACCGCAGCAATGTCCGCCTCGTGGATCAGCGGACGGGCCAGCCTTGCCAGCGGCGCCCGTATCGCACCGGTAGCGCGGACTTCCTCCGCCCAGCCCAGCGTGTTGCTCGCGAACCCGGTGGGCCGCAGCGCCGTCCACGCCAGGCCCGATGCCTCGATCAGCCGCTCCAGCTCCGTGTGGAACATGGTGATCGCCTCGCCCGGCTTCTCCTTCCCGCTCCCGACCCCGGCGGATGACAGGTACACCACCCGTCGGACGCGCTTCCCGATCGTCTCGATCACGTCCGACGCGCCCTCAGCGCTAAGGAACGGCCACACCAGGAAGACCGAATCGACGCCCTCCAAAGCCGTGTCCAGCGACGCGGGATCACCGAGATCGCCGCGTACCGCCTGCACACCCTCCGGGAAGTCCGCCTCCCTTCTCACCAGCGCCCGCACGGGCACGCCGCTCGCGTGCAGTTGGGCCACCACCGAGCCGCCGACCTTTCCAGTCGCGCCGGTCACCAGGATTCTGGACTGTGTCATCGGAATCTCCTCGTCTCGCCGTTCGATGACACGACTCTCGGACATCAACCAAGGTTCAGGTCAAGCACCGGCCGGCCGGAGCGGCCGTCAGGTGCTGTGCCAACTCCCGAAGCGAGATCGGTCACCGTGGGTCACTGGCCAACTGGCGATCAAGGAGGCCAACTACGAGGTTCTGACCGCGCTTCCGCAGTGGACCGACGACCACCACCTTCCAGGCTCGCGACCTGTCGGGGTCCGACTATGTGTACGTGTGGGCCGACGGCGTCCATCCCAAGGTCAGGCTCGGCCAGGCCCACTCCTGCGCCCTGGTCCTCATGGGCGTCCGTGCGGATGGCCGCAAGGAGCTGATCGCGCTCGCCGAGGGACTGCGGGAGTCGACCGAGTCCTGGGCCGACCTGCTGCGCGACTGCCGCCGGCGCGGCATGCGCGACCCCCCGCTCGAGGCCGGGGATGCCGCGATGGGCCTGTGGAATGCCCTCGCGGAGGTGTTCCCCGAGGCCCGGCATCAGAGGTGCTGGATGCACAAGGTCCGTAATGTCATGAACGCGTTGCCGAAGTCCGCGCAGCCCGGAGCGAGGAAGGCCATGCAGGAGATCTACAACGCCCAGGACCGCGCCCACGCCGAGAAGGCCGTGAAGGACTTCGCGAAGGCCTACGGGGGCGAAGTGGCCCAAGGCCGTCAAGAAAATCACCGACGATACCGAGGAACTGCTGGCGTTCTACGACTTCCCCGCCGAACACTGGATCCGCCTGCGCACCACAAATCCTGTTGAATCGACCTTCTCCACGGTGAACCTCCGGACCAAGGTCACCCGCGGCGCGGGCAGCCCGGCCGCCGCCCTGGCGATGGTCTTCAAGCTCGACGAGTTCGCCCAGGCCTGTTGGCGGGCGATCACTGCACCCCACCTCGTCGCCCTCGTCCGAGCCGGAGCCCGCTTCGAACGGGGCGTCCAGGTCGAACGCCCCGAGGCCTGAGCGGCATGAACACCACCATCTGGCGCTGGTCGGAAAATCGGTGGCAGGCCCGGCCACCCCATGGTGAAGATCGCGGCGTGGCCAACTTCCTGGAGACCGACCGGCTCGTCCTGCGCGCGTTCACGGCGGCCGACACCGACCACCTGCTCGCCCTGGACAACGACCCTGAGGTCATGCGCTTCATCAATGGTGGCCGTCCTGCCAGCCGCCAGGCGATCGAGACGCGGACCCTGCCCCGGCTCCTGCACGATTACCCGTGCTGGGAGACCCGCGGTTACTGGGCCGCGCAGGGGAAGACCACCGGCACCTTTCCTGGGCTGGTTCGAGTTCCGGCCGTTGGAGGAGCACAGCACCGCCGTGGTCGAACTCGGCTACCGGTTGAACCAGGCGGCATGGGGACGCGGTTACGCCACCGAGGGATCCCGGTCCCTGATCCAGAGGGGGTTCACGGACATGGAGGTCGAGCGGGTCACGGCGAACACGATGGCCGTCAACACCCGTTCCCGTCGCGTCATGGAGAAATCGGGCCTATTCTTCGTCCGGAACTTCACCGGGGACTGGCCGGAGGCGATCGAGGGCTCCGAGCACGGTGAAGTCGAGTACGAACTCACCCGGACCGAGTGGGAACGGCTCGATAGACGTCAACAGCCCAATCCACAACTCTTGACAATTACTCCGCCCTCCGAGAGCTGGGTGGCATCGGGTTCGGGATGTCCGTAGGGGTCTCGCCGGCCTCCGTCCCCCTTCAGCCGTAATCGTCACGGAAGCGCGGTCAGAACCCTATGCCTGGCCCGTCTGAGCGCTTGGGTGGTCCGGCCGCGGGGCCGCGGGTGAGGCGCCCGCGCGTTCGTCGGCCGGCCGTACGGTTGACTGGGGCCCGCAGTGATCGAACGATGCGAACGCCATGGGAGCCAAGCAGTTGAAGAACAACGACATACCGCTGATACCAGACACAGCGTGGCTGGAGGAGCGGCTGGGTGAGGGCTCGCTCTGGCGACCGGACGAGGCCGCTCTGCCGGCCGAGTTGACCCATGCCGGGTCGAGGGAGTTCCTGCTCACGGTCGGCTTTCCTGCCGTCCACCTCGGCATCGTGGGGATCGACACAAGGCACTTGCGGGGCGAGGCGGGATGGAACCGTTCGATGCCGACGAAATCTATGGGGAGCGCTATCCCGACGACGACTCCCCGCCCACGAACTTCTGCTTCACCGTGGTTACGCGGTACGACCAGCACCTGATGCTCGACGCGGCGGATGGTGGCATCACCCACTACGACCCCAACGGGTGGGACCACGCGGCCGGGTGGAAGGGACCGGCCGCCGATGACCTGCCCACGCTGGCCGTCCTCCTCGGACTAATCGCCGAGTCGGGCTATGCCCTGGAATCGACCGACGACGCCGTGCGCACGACCGCCATCACGGAACTGCGCAAGCGCATGATCAGCCAGGAGCCGTACCTGGACGACTCAGCGTTCTGGGACGAGGTCTTCGAGTCTCTGGACTGAAGAGCGTCGAGACTGACATCGCCAGGACGAGCTCATCGCGGGCCGGCCTCGAACGCCTGACGTGGTGCCGGGGTGCGTCCGCACTGCGCAGGCCGTCGCGATGAGTGTTGTAGTCGGCCGGACGGGCTTCTGGGGCGCTACGCCGAGGGCGGCGATCTGCTGCTCGTGGCCAGCCGCTCGGCTTCGCCATGCCCCGGTCGGCGTTCGCCGAGGCCAAGACGTGCTCGGACTGCCTCACCGGTCGGCCGCGTGCTCAACATGTCGCTGTACCACCGGTAGAGGGCCCGGTGCAGTGTGAGGAAGTTGGTGGCTGCGGCGTGGCCCAGTCCGCATATGGCTGCGACGTTGTAACAGGGGGGTGATGTACGGCCATTCCAGGTAGCCGGCGATCATCCAGTGCAGGGCTTCAACGTACAGGCTCAGCGCACTGATTCGCCGTGCCGACGTCTCCCAAAAACCGGAGGCGGCGCCCTGAGTGACTGGAGCCGTAGCGGCTGGGCGCAGCACCTTGCCGATACCGCCTCGTTGAGCCGGTCCGGGTCCGGGTCCGGGGTCAGGCGAGCTTCTTGAGCATTTCGGCCGCGGCGGGGCCGGCGGAGGCGGGGTTTTGACCGGTGACCAGATTGCGGTCGACGACCACGTTCGGGCCCCAGGGCTCGCCCTCCTGGTAGGCCGCGCCGGCCTCGACCAGACGGTCCTGGACCAGCCATTTGGCCTTGGCCGCCAGGCCGGTCTGTGTTTCCTCGGCGTTGCTGAAGCCGGTGAGCCGGTAGCCGGCGAAGGCATTGCCGCCGTCATCCTTCGTGGCGGCCAGCAGCGCGGCCGGGGCGTGGCAGACCACGCCGAGCGGCTTGCCCGAGAAGAGGGTGTCAATGAGGAGCTTACCGGAGGTGGCGTCGACGGCCAGGTCCTCCATCGGGCCATGACCCCCGGGGTAGAAGACGGCGTCGTAGTCGTACAGCCTCACGTCCTCAAGAGCGATCGGGTTCCGGAGCTCGCTGATGGCCTCAAGGCCGGCGGCCATCTTCTCGGCCGCTTCCTGTCCGCCGTTGGCCTCGGGAGTGAGGCTGGACTTGTCCACGGTCGGGACGACACCGCCGGGGGTTGCGACGGTGACCTGGTGGCCGGCGGCCGTGAACGTCTCGTACGGGGCGACAACCTCCTCGGCCCAGAAGCCGGTGGGGTGCCGGGTCCCATCGGCGAGCGTCCAATAGGTGGCACCGGTGACGACGAAAAGAATCTTCGACATGCTGCGCTCTTCTCCAAAGGGGCCGCGCAGGGATCGGCCGGGCCGACGGGTGCGCCCTGGTTGACCGGCTGGCGGTCGTGGAACGCACCCCCGCAGGGCACGCGGCCGTACCGGGAATCCCACTGTGTACGCACCATCTCAGCCTCCGGAAAAGCACCTCGCAACCCCGCCGAGTGCGGCGTAGGCCAGTCGGCCCAGACCGGTTCAGCTGGCAGCAGCCTCTTTCGGTAGCGGTCCAGCCGAGGCGGCTTCCGATCACTGGCTGCCGAGCGCGATCACTCCGCCTTTTACCGCGGCGGCTCCCTTCCGGTGCAGCGTGGGGAAGGCACCGGTTAGGCGGGTGTGTAGCCGCGGGTGCTGATGTGGTGCTGGGTGAGGGGGGTGAAGGCGCGGGTCGCGGCGCTTTGGTAGGCGCTGTCGCGTCGGAAGAGGCACACGGTGCGGGCGGGAAGGGCCGGGGGTGAGCGGGATGAGGGTCAGGCGGGGGTGGTCGTGGGTGAGGGCGTCGGGCAGGACGGTGGCCAGGTGGGTGAGTTGGACGATTTCGGTGAGGGCCTGAATGGAGTTGGCTTCCACCCGGAAGCGTGCCTGGACGTGGCATTGACAAGGCCGTCAAGAACGCCTCCGCTGTCATGGGTGCCTGAACTACGGCGAAGGGCAGCGCCTCCTGCCGGTCCACCCCCGAGCCGGGGCCGGACCGGCGAAACTCCGCGCAGCAGCCGGTTCCGGCCGGCGCAGGACCCGCTCTCGATCCCGGTGGCTCGCTGCCGCCCGTCTACGAGAGAGTGGCATCCGGCACTGACAACGCAGCAGTCAGGACGCTGCGCCGTACAGCCGGCTCACACCCATCTCCAGTCCGGCAGAAAGGGTGCCGGGTGCTGGTGCCGCTTGTCCGCGATCATCGTCAGAGCGTCCCACGTGCCGGTCGACTTGCCGTCTGGCCAGCGGTTCGGTCCCTTCGGCCACGGCCCGCGGAGCGGCCCGCAGCCAGCCGGCCTGCTGCTGCCCGGGGCGCTGTCGTGACTCCGGCCGGGGGACGCCCGGATGCGTGTAGCGGCTGCGGACTAGAGCGTGTCTCTTTGATGGGCTGATCAGTTGATCGGATGTGTCTGTCCGATTAGTGATCACCGATGCGATGTGGGACCGGATCGCGCCGCTGATGCCGGCCGATCCGGTCCGCGGCAGGCGGTGGGCCGATCACCGCCGAACGCTCGAGGCCATCGCGTGGAAGTACCGCACCAACTCGCCCTGGCGGGACCTGCCCGACGAACTCGGCCCCTTCCAGACCGCCCACAAACGACTGATCAGATGGGCAGTCGACGGCACCTGGGAGGCGATCCTGGCCGCCGTCCTGGCGGCAGCGGACGCCGCCGACGACATCGACTGGACCGTGTCCGTGGACTCAACGGTCGTCCGGGCCCACCAGCACGCCGCTGGAGCACGCAAAAAGGGGCGACAGGCTCCGGCGAGCCCGCCGATCACGCCCTCGGACGCTCCCGCGGCGGGCTGAGCACCAAGGTCCACCTCGCCGCGGACGGCGGAGCACGACCCTTGGCCTTCACCGTCACCGCAGGCCAGGCCGGTGACGCACCCGCTTTCGAGACGGTCATGGCCCGTATCCGGGTGCCCCGCATCGGCCCCGGCAGGCCGCGAACCCGGCCCCTTATCGTGCTGGCCGACCTTGCCATTCTGGCTGTCAGACGACAAGGCGCACGCCGTCTCACAAGAGACGGCTCCTCACAATCGAACATTGGGGTAACGCTCCGCGACGACTCCCCAAGATCTGTGCCAGAGCCCGTAACTGGCTGAAAAAGCCACCCGCCAGCCTTCGGGCTGTTGCTGGCCCCGGGCCGCCTCGTACTGGGCCCAGTCGATCCGGTGCACCGCTCCCGCTTCCAGGGAGAACTTGCCGGTCTCCAGGGAGCCCAACCGTTATGGTCGTCGTGATCACGAAGAGCACGAGAAGGGGGAGCGATGGGCCGGACAGTCAGGACGCGACGATGGGCCGCTGCTGCGGCGGGAGTGATGCTGGCGACAACGGCGTTGGTCGCCTGCGGGGACAGCGGCTCATCGGATGCGAAGTCGTCCGGCAAGTCCGCGGAACCGTCCCACGCTGCTTCCGGGAAGCCAAGCCGTCCGACGTTCGACCCACCCGTGCGCTTCGACGGCCCTACGGTCGAATTGCCGGACGCCAATCAGCCGAGTACGACGAGCGGGGGAGCGGCACGGCCCGCGGTCACCCTTGCCGGCGGGGTCGCCTACATCACTGCCGAGGAGGGACTGAAGGCGATCGACACCGAGTCCGGTGCACCGCGGTGGGATGTGACCACGAAGTACGCCGCAGAGAAGGGCGGGTTCGGAAGCAACCGGGCCGCTCCCCTCGTCTCGGCTGACGGTGCAACCGTGTACGCCGCCTGGAACAGGGATGTGAAGGGTCAAGGGACAACGCCGGACCGAGCCGTGATCGAGGTGCTGGCCGTCGAGACGGCCACCGGCAAGACGGCATGGTCGGCCGAGATCGCGGCCGCTCCCAGCTCCCGCGGGCTCGCCGCCACATCCATCGGGGCCGACGAGATCCTCGCACCACAGGTCATCGGTGTCGACGCCGGCACAGCGCTCGTCACCGCGGCTGACACCACGTACGCCGTTGAACCCTCTGCGGGCGCCGTCCGCTGGAAGAAGCCCGACTTCCGTGCAGTGACCTTGGCCGACGGCGTCGTTGCCGGCGGTGAGAAGACGGGGTTCGGCGCGGGCAGGCTGCTGGGCCTTGCCGCGGCCACGGGTGAACAACGATGGACCGTCGTGGAGGCGCGGCAGCCGGCCGCCGCCGCGCCCCGGCTGCTGAGCGCAACCCTCAAAGACAAGACGCTCGTCGTGGATGCCGTCAGCGGTGAGCAGCGCGTGGCGCTCGATGGCAGCGGCTGGCGGTGCCGCCACGACGCACAGTCCCTGGTCCTGTGCTCCAAGTACGGGTACGGGACGGCAGACCGCGGGATCGTGGTCTTCGACGCCGTTTCGGTTCAGAAGCGGTGGGCCTTGCCCGACGGTTCCGGACGGACGATGCCGAAGGTAAACGGATTCTGGCACGGTGCCGTGTACGGGGAAGTGGGCGACGAGTCGATCGTCCTGGACGGCACGACGGGACAGGATCGACAGACGTCTGCCGGCGCGGCGCCATACGAGGTCGATCGGTACGGCGGTGTAGTGGGATCCAAATTCTACCGCGCCGCAGGATGACACGAGCGGATCCTGCAAGCGTCGCGGCGTCACGGCAGCCCGTGACGCCTGAGGCACGCCGGTGAAGGCACCAACCCTCCCGCATTGCCCGCCCATATCCCCTTCGCGATGCAGACAGCCGCTAGTAGTGCTTTGTTAGCTGGTCTTGTCACGGTCGGTGTTCGGTAGTTCGCTACTTGTATGAGGGCTGGGGAGCTTGCTGCGTGTCGGGGCCGG
>NZ_JBFBAV010000068.1:0-23906 GCF_040689505.1 Streptomyces sp. NPDC051211 | reverse complement strand
GGCCCCGACACGCAGCAAGCTCCCCAGCCCTCATACAAGTAGCGAACTACCGAACACCGACCGTGACAAGACCAGCTAACAAAGCACTACTAGGGGGTGTCCGGCGGATCATGGCCGGGCCCGGCCCGCCTGGCACCGCGGCTTGCCGCGTTGTCGTCGGTCGCCGATGCTCCGCATGGGCTCCCCTCCTCCGCCTTGCAATCCACGGCACCAGACGAGCCGGGCTATCCGGCCCTGATCCGCCGGACACCCCCTAGCCGCGCATCCGGGCCTGGCCGCGCAGCCGGGCCCAGCCGCGCAGCCGGGGCTGGCGGCGCAGCCGGGCCCAGCCGCGCAGCCGGGGGCCGCTAGCGGGTGGCGCGCTGGAGCCCCTGCTGTCCCGCCCCGCGCGACAGCACCGCCTCCGAGACCTGCCGGTCGACCGCCGCGTAGTCCTTGCGCGGGGCGGTGTCCGCGCAGGAGGTGCAGACCACCCGGAACGGCGGGCCCATGTCCGAGTACTGGGTGAAGTACTCGGCCTTCACCACCTCCCAGCGGCCCGGGTGGGCGGCGGACGGGTTCAGGGTGAAGCGGGGGATGGAGGACCAATTGCCGCGCTTCTTGTCGGGGGGCACGAAGCTCGCGACCTGGTCCCCCATGCCGAACACCACCCAGGTGCCGTTGATCTTCTCGTACGGCTGCGGCACGTGGTTGTGCGTGCCGATGATCAGATCGATGTCGGGCAGCCCGCCGGTACGGGAGGCGGTCAGGGCCTGCGCCAGCTCGCGCTGCTGCCGGTCGGGCGCGGTCTGCCACTCCGTACCCCAGTGGATGCTGAGGACGACGACATCGGCACCGGCCGCGCGCGCCGCCCGCGCGTCCGCGATGATCCGGTTCTGGTCGAGGAGATTGACGGCCCAGGGCTTGTCCTGGGGGAGCGGGATGCCGTTCGTGCCGTACGTGTACGACAGTTGGGCGATCTTCGCGCCGCCGGCCTCGAGCAGCGCCGGGGCCTTGGCCTCGGCTTCGCTCCGGGCCGAGCCCACGTGCTTGATGCCGACCCGGTCCAGGTGGTCCAGGGTGCGGGCGAGGCCCTCGTAGCCGGCGTCGAGCGTGTGGTTCGACGCGGTCGAACAGCCGTCGTAGCCGGCGTCCTTGAGGGCATCGGCGAGCTGGTGCGGGGCCTTGAAGGTCGGGTAGCCGGTGTAGGGGCCGCCGGGCCGGCCGTACGGTATCTCGTGGTGGCAGAGGGCCACGTCGGCGGCCTCGACGACGGGTTTGACGCCCGCGAGTATCTTGCGGAAGTCGTGGCTGCCGGTGCCCTTGGGGCCGGCCGCCGCGTCGTCCGCCGCCCGCTGGATGATCGACGGGTACGGGATGATGTCCCCGGTCGCCACCAGGGTGAACGGCCGGGCCTCGGGCCTGGTCTGCTGCCGGCCAGGCAGCCCGGGGGGAGTCCCCGCCGGCCCGAGCCGCTGCGGAGCCGCGTTCTTGGCCCCGTCGCCGCCGACCACCGCCCACGCGCCGTACACCGCAGCCCCGGCGACGGCCACCCCGGCCACCGCCACTCCGGCCTTCGCGGATATTCGCATCCTGCCTCCCCCGATCGGTTGCGCGCCCCACTCTCGCACGCCCGTTCCTCCAGGGCGCCGGCCCTCGCCGAGGCGGCCGGGAAAAGACGGGACCCCAGGGGCCGGACCCCCTAAGGGCCGGTCAGGGTCAGAGCGGCGTCCAGGGCTTGGAGGAACCGGTTCGTCGTGGCCCGGTCGCGGACCGCGATGCGCAGCCAGTCCGGCCCCAGCCCCGGGAAGGTGTCGCCGCGGCGGACCGCGAAGCCCAGGGCGCGCAGCCGGGTGCGGACCTCCGCCGCGCGCCGGACCCGGATGAGGACGAAGGAGGCCTCCGCCGTGCCGGCCGAGGCGACCTCCTCGAACTCCGCGAGGCCGGCCAGCAGATGCGCCCGGTCCACCGCGATCTGCCGCGCCGCGGCCTCCGCCTCCGCCAGCGCGGCCGGTGCCACGCAGGCCGAGGCCGCCACCAGCGCCGGCGTCGACACCGGCCACAGCGGCTGCACCCGCTCCAGCGCCGCGATCGTCCTCGGCTCCGCCAGGACGTAGCCGATCCGCAGCCCCGCCAGCCCCCAGGTCTTCGTCAGGCTCCGCAGCACGACCAGGCCCGGCAGGTCCGTGCGCCCGGCCAGGGCCTCCCGCTCGCCCGGCACCGCGTCCATGAACGCCTCGTCCACCACCAGCGTGCGCCCCGGCCGGGCCAGCGCGGCCAGGTCGGCGGCCGGGTGCAGGACCGAGGTCGGGTTGGTCGGGTTGCCGACGACCACCAGGTCCGCGTCCGCCGGAACAGCCGCCGGGTTCAGCCGGAACCCGTCCGCCTCCCGCAGCAGCACCCGCTCCACCCGGTGTCCCGCGTCCCGCAGCGCCGCCTCCGGCTCGGTGAACTGCGGGTGCACCACCACCGGGCGGATCGCCGCCACGGCCCGCGCGATCAGGACGAAGGCCTCCGCGGCCCCCGCCGTCAGCAGTACCCGCTCCGGCGGCAGGCCGTGGCGGGCCGCCACCGCGGCGCGGGCCGCCCGCCCGTCGGGATAGGCGGAGAGGGCGTCGAGCGAGCCGGCGATCCGCTCCTTCAGCCAGGCCGGCGGCGTGTTCGCCCGTACGTTCACCGCCAGGTCGACCAGACCGGCCCCGGCGCCCGCCACCTCCGCATCGCCGTGGTGCCGCAGGTCGTGCGCCTCGGCGGTGGCCACCGCGCAGGTCGCCGCAGCCGACTTCCGCTTCGGTACGAGCAGTTCGCCGCCGCCGGCGAGGGCGGCGGCCTCGGCCACCGACGGGGTGCCCACCGCCTCCTCCGCAGCCCGGCCGGGCCCCGGCACCGGTATCCGCGCCAGTTCCTCCGCCGGATACGTCACCAGCGGAACGCCGAAACGTTTCGCCGCAGCCGTGATCCCGGCCTCCCCGCCCTTCGCCGCCACCGTCGCCAGCGCCGACACCGAGCCGACCGCCAGCCCCGCCGCCCGCAGCGCCTCCTCGACCAGTCCGCAGATCTCCTCCACGGAGACCCCGGCGCGGCCGCCCACCCCGACCACCACGCGCTCGCTCTCGCCCATCCGGGGTCCTTTCTCAGTCATCACACACATGTTGGCCGCCAACCCGCGCGCGCACGTGCGCCCGGCCCCGCCAGTCTGTATGCAGAGGCACATGGCGGTGATCGTGGCGTTGGGCGCGTTCCTCATGACCCTGGCGGGCGGATGGACGGCGCAGCGCGTCACCGACCGCCGCCACCTGGTGCTCGGCCTGGCCGGCGGGCTGATGCTCGGCGTGGTGGGCCTGGACCTGCTGCCGGAGGCCATGGGCGCCGCGGGCCGCCCCGTCTTCGGGGTCCCGTTCGCCCTGCTGCTGTTCGTGGCCGGCTTCCTGGCCGCCCACGTGGTCGAGCGCCTGCTGGCGGTACGCCAGGCCGCGCACGGCGCCGAGAACGGCGCCCGGGTCCCGCAGGTCGGCCTGACCGCCGCTGCGGCCATGGTCGGCCACAGCCTCGCCGACGGGGTGGCCCTCGGCGCGGCCTTCCAGGTCGGCGGCGGGATGGGCACGGCCGTCGCGCTCGCCGTCGTCACCCACGACTTCGCCGACGGGTTCAACACGTACACCCTCACCCGGCTCTACGGGAACGCCCGCCGCCGGGCCCTGCTGATGCTCTTCGCGGACGCCGTCGCCCCCGTCGTGGGCGCCGCCTCCACCCTGCTGTTCACGCTGCCGGAAGAACCGCTGGGCGCCTACCTCGGCTTCTTCGGCGGAGCGCTGCTCTACCTGGCGGCGGCCGAGATCCTGCCCGAGGCGCATCACCGGCACCCCGCCCTGTCCACGCTGATGTGCACGGTGGGCGGGGTGGCCGGCATCTGGCTGGTCGTCGGCATCGCCGAGTGACCTCATCGGGCTCGTGGGGCTCGTCGGGCTCATGGGTCTCATGGGGCGGTCGCGGTCGCGTGCTCCCGGGCCGCCGCCACGAACCGCGCGGCCACGGACGGCTCCGCCGCCCAGTGGGTGTGCAGGTAGCTGGCGTGCACGCCCTGCTGTACGAAGCCCTCGACGCGGCGCTCCGGATGCGTGAACCCCCACGCGGGGGCCGTACCGGCGCCGGGCTCGATCACCGTGCGGTGGAACTCGTGCCCGCGCAGCCGGGTCCCGGCGGGGGCCAGTGCGCTGTCGGACACCGCCACCGCCTCGCGGTAGCCGAGGGTGAGGCGCTCCGACATCCGGGCGTCGGCGTCCAGCACCCCGCACATGGGCTTCCCGTCCAGCGAGCGGGCCAGATAGAGCAGCCCGGCGCACTCGGCGGCGATCGGCGCGCCGGCTGCCGCGAGTTCGGCGACGGCCTTGCGGAGGGGCTCGTTCGCCGCGAGCTCGGGGGCGTAGACCTCGGGGAAGCCGCCGCCGATGACGAGCCCGGTCGTTCCCTCGGGCAGGGCCTCGTCGTGGAGGGGGTCGAAGGGGACGACCTCGGCGCCGGCCGCGCGCAGCAGCTCGGTGTGCTCGGCGTACGAGAAGGTGAACGCGGCACCGCCGGCGACGGCGATGAGAGGTCCCCCGCCCCGCCCCTTCCCGAGACCGGGGCTCGCGACCCCGGCCGCCGCTCCCCGGGGCTCCGCCCCGGACCCCGCGGGGGCTCCGCCCCCGGACCCCCGCGCCTCAAACGCCGGCGGGGCTTGGAATGCCGGAGTCCACGGCTCGACCTCCAGCGGCGGCGCCGACCGGGCCAGGGCCATCAGGGCGTCCAGGTCGCAGCCGGCCCGGACCTGCGAGGCCAACGCCGAAACCGCGTCCAGCGCATCGGCCCGCCGCTCGGCGACCGGGACCAGGCCCAGGTGCCGGGAGGGCGCCGATACCTGCGGGGCCCGCCGGAGGACGCCGAGGACCGGCATGCCGGCCTCCTCCAGTGCCTCCCGCAGCATCGCCTCGTGCCGGTCCGACCCCACCTTGTTCAGGATCACCCCGCCCAGCCGCACCTGCGGGTCGAAGGACGCGAAGCCGTGCACCAGCGCGGCCACCGACCGCGACTGCGAGGACGCGTCCACCACCAGCACCACCGGCGCCCGCAGCAGCTTCGCGACCTGCGCGGTCGACGCCAGCTCGCCCCGCCCGGCCGCCCCGTCGTACAGGCCCATCACGCCCTCGACCACGGCCAGATCGCAGCCCGCAGCCCCGTGCGCGAACAGCGGAGCGATCAGCTCCGGCCCGCACATGAACGCGTCCAGGTTCCGGCCCGGGCGCCCCGTCGCCAGCGCGTGGTAGCCCGGGTCGATGTAGTCGGGCCCGGCCTTGTGCGGGGACACGGCCAGGCCGCGCCCCGCGAAGGCGGCCATCAGGCCGGTCGCGACGGTGGTCTTGCCGCTGCCCGAGGAGGGCGCGGCGACGACCAGCCGGGGGATGTGGAGCGAGGTCACCACTCGATGCCCTTCTGGCCCTTCTGGCCGGCGTCCATGGGGTGCTTGACCTTGGTCATCTCGGTGACCAGGTCCGCGAACTCCACCAGCTTCTCCGGCGCGTTGCGGCCCGTGATCACCACGTGCTGGGTGCCGGGGCGGTTCCGCAGCACCTCGATCACCTCGTCGACGTCGATCCAGCCCCAGTGCATCGGGTACGCGAACTCGTCCAGCACGTACAGCCGGTGCGTCTCGGCCGCCAGGTCGCGCTTGACCTGCTCCCAGCCCTCCTTGGCCGCCTGCTCGTTGTCGAGCTGGGCGTCCCGCTGGACCCAGGACCAGCCCTCGCCCATCTTGTGCCAGACGACCGTGCCGCCTTCGCCGGAGGCGCCCAGCACCTTCAGCGCGTTCTCCTCGCCGACCTTCCACTTCGCCGACTTGACGAACTGGAACACTCCGATCGGCCAGCCCTGGTTCCAGGCGCGCAGCGCCAGCCCGAAGGCCGCCGTCGACTTGCCCTTGCCGGGGCCGGTGTGGACGAAGACCAGCGGCCGGTTGCGGCGCTGGCGGGTGGTGAGTCCGTCGTTCGGGACGACGGACGGCTGTCCCTGGGGCATTACGCGGCCCTCCTGTTGCTGCTGTGCTCCGACACTGACGTACGTACGTTCTTCACGAGCCCGGCCAGCGAGTCGGCCCGCAGCCCGTCGAGGGTGACGGCAGGGCCGCCCAGGTCCGCGGCCAGCGCCCCGGCCAGGCCCAGCCGGACCGGCCCCGACTCGCAGTCCACGACCACCGAGGCGATCCCCTCGGCCGCCAGCAGCCCTGCGGTACGGCGGCCGGCCGCGCGCGGGTCGCCGCCGACGGACCCCGCCGAGGTGGCTCGGCCGTCGGTCACCACGACCAGCAGCGGCCGCCGCGACGGATCGCGCAACCGCTCGATCCGGAGCACCTCGTGGGCCTTGAGCAGCCCGGCGGCCAGCGGGGTGCGGCCGCCGGTGGGCAGCTGCTCCAGCCGGGCCGCGGCAGCGTCGACCGAGGAGGTCGGCGGCAGCGCCAGATCCGCGCCCGCGCCCCGGAAGGTGATCAGCCCGACCTTGTCCCGCCGCTGGTAGGCGTCCAGCAGCAGCGACAGCACCGCGCCCTTGACCGCGCTCATCCGCTGCCGGGCCGCCATCGACCCGGAGGCGTCGACCACGAACAGCACGAGGTTGCCCTCGCGGCCCTCCCGCGTCGCCTGCCGCAGATCGTCCTTGCGGATGACCAGACCGCGACCGGACCGGCCGCGCGCCCGCTGGTGCGGGGCGGCCGCCTGCACGGTCGCGGCCAGGTGCAGCTTCGTCAGCTGGCCGCGCGGGCGCTGCGCGCCGGTGGTGCGCCCGTGTGCGGTCCGGGCGCGCGAGCGCCGCCCGGATGCGCCCTCGCCGAGGCCGGGCACGCTCAGCATCCGGGTCCGGAACGGCTCGGCCGCCCGGACAGCCGCCTGCACGGGCGCGTCCGCAGCATCCGCCGAGTCCGCAGCATCCGCCGTGTCCGACGCGTCCGCCGAGGGCTCCTGGGCCTCCGCCCGGGCCGGCTCGGGCTCCGGCGCGGCCGTCTCCCCGCTGTCCGGGCCCTCTTCGGGCGCCTGCTCCTCGGGCCCGGTCTGCGGCGGCACCCCGCCGCCCCCGTCCGGCCCGCCGTCCCCGCCGCCGTCCCCGTCCCCGTCCGGTTCGGGCTCGGGCTCCGGGTCCGGCTCCTCGTCCGGGAAGCCGTCCAGGATCTCGTCGAGCTTGTCCTCGTCCAGGCCCGGCGCGTCGAAGGGGTTGCGTCGCCGCCGGTGCGGGAGCGCCAGCAGGGCGGCCTGCCGGACGTCCTCCTTCCGGACCTCCGTCCGTCCGGCCCACGCGGCCAGCGCGGTCGCCGTCCGGGCCATCACGATGTCGGCCCGCATCCCGTCGACCTCGAAGCCCGCGCAGGTCGCCGCGATCTGCAGCAGCGCGTTGTCGCCGAGCCGGACCTGCGGCAGCAGCGCCCGGGCCGCCACCACCCGCTCCCGTACCGCCGTCTCGTCCCCGGACCAGCGGGCGGCGAAGCCCGCGGGATCGTCCTCGTACGCGAGCCGCCGGCGCACCACCTCGACCCGCTGGGCCGGCTCCCGGGAGGCCGCGACCTCGACGGTCAGCCCGAACCGGTCCAGGAGCTGCGGGCGCAGCTCGCCCTCCTCCGGGTTCATGGTGCCGACGAGCAGGAAGCGGGCGGCGTGCCGGACGGAGACGCCCTCGCGCTCCACGTACGAGGCGCCCATCGCGGCCGCGTCCAGCAGCAGGTCGATCAGGTGGTCGTGGAGCAGGTTGACCTCGTCCACGTAGAGGATCCCGCGGTGCGCATCGGCCAGCAGGCCCGGCTCGAAGGCCTTCACGCCCTCGGCGAGGGCCCGTTCGATGTCGAGCGCGCCGACGAGGCGGTCCTCGGAGGCGCCGACCGGCAGTTCCACCATCCGCGCGGGGCGCGCGGTCCCCTCGCCGGGCTCGTGCGGGCCGTCCGGGCAGGCCGGATCGGGCGCAGCGGGCGCGCAGGAGAACCGGCAGCCCGGTACGACGTCCACCTGCGGGAGCAGCGCGGACAGGGCGCGCACCGCGGTCGACTTGGCGGTCCCCTTCTCCCCGCGCACCAGCACGCCGCCGACCGCCGGGCTCACGGCGTTCAGCAGGAGCGCCAGCCGCAGGTCGGACTGGCCGACCACTGCGGTGAACGGATAGGGCGTGCTCATGCGTTGCTCACTCCTTCGGTGGTGCGGACCGTTCCCGGGGCTCCGCCCCGGACCCCGCGCTTCGAACGCCGGCGGGGCTGGATCCGGCTGATGCCGGCTCCCCCGGCCTCGCCGTCGTTCGGGGGGAAGCCCCGCAGGGCCGCGGCCCTCACGGCGCGCCCGGGGGGATGAACGGGAGCCCCGCCGGGGCCCCGGTCTCGATCAGGCGGAGCAGTGCGCCGGTGTCCGCGTGTTCCTCGATCAGGTCGCCCAGCAGGTCCAGCTGTTCCTCGCGCAGGGCGCCGAAGCTCGTGTCCGGCGCGGGTACGAACCGGCGCCCCGCAGCCGAAGCCACCTCGCGCAGGAACGCCCGCCGGAACCCGTCCGACTCCAGCGAGCCGTGCCAGTGCGTTCCCCACACCGACCCGACCCGGCACCCGTCCAGGAAGGGGGTCCCGCCCAGCACCTCGGCCACGCCGTGGTGGATCTCGTACCCCTCGACCGGCTCCCCGAGCGCCGAACCCGCCGGCCGCGCAAGGGTCTTCTCCCGCTCGAAGCGGATGCGGACGGGCAGCAGCCCGAGCCCGTCCACCACGCCCGCCCGGGACTCGACCTCGTCCTCGATCCGCTCGCCCAGCGCCTGGAAGCCGCCGCAGACGCCCAGCACCGGCCGCCCCTCGGCGGCCCGCCGGACGAGGGCGTCCGCGAGGCCGCGCTCGCGCAGCCACTGCAGTGCCTTCACCGTGCCGCGCGTGCCCGGTACGACGGCCAGGTCCGCGTCGGCCAGTTCCTCGGGCCGGTCCACGAACCGCACCACCACCCCCGGCTCCGCCGCGAGCGCGTCCACATCGGTGAAGTTGGACATCAGCGGCACCGCGCACACCGCGACCCGCAGCACGTCCTCGCCCACCGGCGGGGCCACCACCGATTCCCGGACGGCGCCCCGCAGGGAGACCCGCAGGCCGTCCTCCTCGTCGATGCCCAGGCCGTGCCGGAACGGCAGGACCCCGTACGTCGCCCGGCCGGTGAGGCCGCGCAGCATCTCCATGCCCGGCTCCAGCAGCGTCACGTCGCCGCGGAACTTGTTCACCAGGTAGCCGGCGATCAGCGACTGGTCCTCGGCGGACAGCAGGGCCGTCGTACCGAAGAAGGAGGCGAAGACGCCGCCGCGGTCGATGTCCCCGACCACCACCACCGGGAACCGCGCGGCCCGCGCGATGCCCATGTTCACGATGTCCGTGCGCCGCAGGTTGATCTCGGCCGGGCTGCCCGCCCCCTCGCAGATCACGGCGTCATACGTGCCCCGCAACTGCTCCAGGCAGTCCGTCACCACGCCCAGCAGCTGTTCCTGCCGGCCTCCGTGGTAGCCGCGCGCGCTCATCTCGCCCACCGGCTTGCCCAGCAGCACCACCTGGCTGCTGCGGTCGCTGCCGGGCTTGAGCAGCACCGGGTTCATCAGGGCCGTGGGCTCCACCCGGGCCGCTTGGGCCTGCATGGCCTGGGCCCGGCCGATCTCCGCGCCCTCGTGGGTGACGAAGGAGTTCAGCGACATGTTCTGCGCCTTGAACGGCGCCACCTTCACGCCCTGGCGGGCCAGCCAACGGCAGATGCCCGCCGTGACCACGCTCTTGCCCGCGTCCGAGGTGGTGCCGGCGACCAGCAGGCCCCCGCCCCGCTTCGTGCCGCTGCTCATCCGCGTCCCCTCTGTACTCCTGCGACTCCTGCGACTTCTGCGACTCGTGCGACTCGTGCACCGCGTGCGGCTCGTGCGATCCGCGGGGCGAGCAGCCGGGCGCCCACGCAGGCACCCAGCGCCAGCCAGGTCACCTGCCGGGACAGCCGTACCGCCCGTTCGATGTCGGCGATCTGCACCGGCCGCCCGGTCTCTCCGTTGAGCACGGCCCGGTGTTCCACCCGCCCGCCGTAGGCGAGGGTGCCGCCCAGCCGGACGCCCAGCGCCCCGGCGAAGGAGGCCTCGACCGGGCCGGCGTTGGGGCTGGGGTGGGCGGCCGCGTCGGAGCGCCAGGCCCGGACCGCCCCCCGACGGTCCGGGCCGGCGAGTACGGCGGCCAGCGCGGTCAGCCGGGCTCCCGGCCAGCCCGCGAGGTCGTCCAGCCGGGCCGAGGCCCAGCCGTAGCGCAGATGGCGGGGCGACTTGTGGCCCACCATCGCGTCCAGGGTGTTCACGGCGCGGAAGGCGACCAGCCCCGGCACACCGGCGACGGCACCCCACACCAGGGCCCCGACCACCGCGTCGGAGGTGTTCTCGGCCACCGATTCCACGACGGCACGCGCGATCTGCTGCTCGTCCAGGGCGTGCGGGTCGCGCCCGCACAGGTGGGGGAGGCGTTCCCGGGCCACTTCGGCGTCCCCGGCGGCAAGGGCCCCGCCGATGGCGCGGGCCTCCCGGCCCAGCGAGGTCCCGCCGACCACGGCCCAGGTGGCGGCGGCGGTCAGGGCGATCCGGACGGCGGCGGGCCGGGCGCGCACGGCGCGGGCGCCCAGCACGCCCACGGCGGCGGCGCCTCCGGCGCACACCAGGGCGTGCACCACGCCCCGGGAGCGCCGGTCGCGCCAGAGGGCGCGTTCGACGGCGGCGGCGGCTCTTCCGAAGGCGGCGACGGGGTGCCCGCGGCGTGGATCCCCGAGGATCCGGTCGCCGATCAGGCCCGCCGTCACGCCGTACGCGAATACGCGATCGGCACGCATGGGGCAGCTATGTCCTCACTCAGGGTCCGCGCCCTGGTTCGACGTGTCCGGCGGCGAGAGTTCCTGGCTCCCGGCGGTACGGGCTGACGTCCGTACTCCCCGGTGACAGTGGCGGGACCGCGCCGGATTCTCACCGGACTTCCTCTGCTGCCGCCGTAATGGCTCGGGCAGTCCACCACGCACTGAGATTGCCCGTCAACTCGCCGTTGACCTGCGGTGAAGGTGGGGCAGGGCATGCGAAAGCTCCCCTCGGAGAACCGGGGGGAGCCTTGTACGCGGTGGATCAGACGACGATCAGGTAGATCCCGTAGGCCACGGCCGCGGCGCAGAGCGCGAAGCAGGCGTAGGCGCCGGTGCGGGCCAGGGTGGCGGCGCCGCCCTGATCGGTGGCGGCCTCGTGCTTGGAGAGGCCCACCATGCCGAGGGTGAACAGGGCCACCAGGGCCACGGTGGCGGAGAGGCTGACCCCGAAGACGGAGCCGAGAGCTGCCCAGTCGATCTTCATACTGCCGAAACCTTCTCTGATCGTCAGACCGCGGCGGCCGGAGCCGTCGGGGCCTCGCCGGACGCGTGCGCGCTGGGGGCGGAGATGGTGGCCTTCAGGTCCTCGTCGGTGACGGCGGCGGTGGTACCGGCCGGCGGCACGGTGACGGCGGCCATCGCGGTGGTGACCACTCCGGGCTCCTCGCCCGGGGTCTCCAGCTCGTTGACGTTGGTGTGGTCGACGACCTGGCGGCGGGAGATCAGCCAGATGGCGAGGCAGGAGCCGACGAGGAAGACGGTCACGGCGGCGACGCCGACGTCACCGGTGCGCATGACCCACTCGGCGAGGGCCGAGACCAGCGCGGCGGCCGGCAGGGTCAGACCCCAGGCGATGAACATGCGGGTCGCGGTGGACCAGCGGACCACACCGCCCTTGCGGCCGAGGCCGGCACCCATGACCGCGCCGGAGCACGAGTGGGTGGTGGACAGCGAGAAGCCGAGGGTGGACGAGGCCAGGATGACGCTGGCGGCCGAGGTCTGGGCGGCGAAGCCCTGCTGCGGCTGCAGGTCGGTCAGGCCCTTGCCCATGGTGCGGATGATGCGCCAGCCGCCGAGGTAGGTGCCGAGCGCGATCGCCAGACCGGCGGAGACGATGACCCAGACCGGCGGGTTGGAGCCGGGGGCGAGCGCACCGCCGGCGACCAGGGCCAGGGTGATGATGCCCATCGTCTTCTGCGCGTCGTTGGTGCCGTGCGCGAGGGAGACCAGACCGGCCGAGGCGATCTGACCGGCCCGGTAGCCCTTGGCCGAGGTCTTCTCGCCGACGTTGTTGCCGATCTTGTACGTGACCTTGGTGGCCAGCATCGCGGCGACACCGGCGACGATCGGCGCGGCGATCGCGGGGATCAGCACCTTGGTGACGACCACGTCGCCGTTGACGGCGCCGATGCCCGCGGAGGCGATCGCGGCACCGATCAGGCCGCCCATCAGGGCGTGGGAGGAGCTGGAGGGGAGTCCGACCAGCCAGGTGACGAGGTTCCAGAGGATGGCGCCGACGAGCGCGGCGAAGATCACTTCTGGCTGGATGCCGTCCTCGTTGACCAGGCCCTTGGAGATCGTCTTGGCGACCTCCACGGACATGAACGCGCCGACGAGGTTGAGCACGGCGGACATGGCCACCGCCGTCTTGGGCTTGAGGGCGCCGGTCGAGATGGTGGTAGCCATCGCGTTGGCTGTGTCGTGGAAACCGTTCGTGAAGTCGAACACGAGAGCGGTGATGATCACGATCCCGAGGAGAAGCGTTATGTGCTCCATTTACCCAGGCTTCTGTTTGGCGTCAGTGGCTCGCCGACCGTAGGCAACCTAGGTGAACGAAAAGTGAACTGATGCAGGCGGTGCGGTGTACCAGCCCGGCCCGGGTTCGGGACGCTCGTCCCGATTGTGCCGCCGATGGGCCGATTCGTGCACGTCAAAGCGGGGTGAACGGATCCCTCCGCACGGGTCGGCCGGCCCCGGAAGCCCTCCGTCCGCCCCCCGGAAGAGACCCAGATCACGCGCGGGCGGGAGCGGTCCGGACGGCTTCCCGCGCCTGCACGACACCGCCCGGGGTACTCGGCGGAATATTCCACTCCACTGGCCGGGCCCGGCCCTCCCGCCCAGACTGGAACGGTGCGCACCGCGACAGCGACGGCAGCGGCCGTCACCACCGCCCTCATAGGTGCCTGCGCGGCCGCCGTCGCGGCCGGCCGGTACGCCGCCGACGCGGCCCTGCGGCCCGAACCCGGCCGCCCCCTGCCGGGCGGCCCCCCGCTCAGCGTCCACGGCACCGCCGCCGGCCGGGTCGCCCTGACCCGCTCCCTGGCTTCGCTGCGCCCCGGCATCCACGGCCTGGACGCCCCGGGGGTGCACGCCGTGGTCGGCCCGGTCCTCCCCGACGCCCCGCACGCCCCGGACACCGTCGTCCGCAAGCTCCTCCGCGTCACCCACGGCAGCCTCGACCCCGGCACCAAGGTCCGCCTCACCCCGCAGATCCACCTGGGCAACCCGCGCACCGCCCTCGGCCTCGACCACGCCGACGTGGACGTCCCGGGCGAGCTCGGCGGACTGCCCGCCTGGTTCCTGCCCGCCGCCCGCACCACCTGGGTGATCACCGTCCACGGTCTCGGCACCAGCCGCGAGCACCCCATGGTGGTCATGCCCTTCCTGCACCGCCACCAGCTGCCCGTCCTCGACCTCGCCTACCGCGGCGACCTGGGCGCCCCCGCCTCCCCGGACGGCCTCGGCCACCTCGGCGCATCGGAATGGCGCGATCTTGACGCCGCCATCCGCTACGCCCTCCGCTTCGGCGCGCGCCGGCTGATCCTGTACGGCTGGTCCACCGGAGCCACCATGGCCCTGCACGCCGCCGAGCGCTCGGCCCTGGCCGAACGGATCTCCGGGCTGGTCCTGGACTCCCCGGTGCTCGACTGGCACACCACCCTGCGCAACCTCGCCACCGCCCGCCGGACCCCCGCCGCCCTGCTCCCGCTGGCCGTCCGCGCCGCCGAGGGCCGCACCGGACTCCGCGCCGACCGCCGGCCCGCCGCGGACCCCGCCGCCCTCCGCGTCCCGGTCCTGATCTTCGCCGGGCCCGACGACACCATCGCCCCCTGGGACCCCGCCCGGCGGCTCGCCGCGAGCCGCCCCGACCTCGTCACCCTGCACACCGTCCGCGACGCCCCGCACGGGGGAATGTGGAACGCCGACCCGGCACGCTACGAGGAAGCACTGCGCCGCTTCCTGACCCCCTTGATGTGAACGTCCGGGAAACCCCTGTGAACCCGGGGGCCGCGCGGGTGTGTTGTCCCGGTCTGTACCCCGGCCCACCAGCGGCAATGGCCGGTTCCGTTTGGGCTTTCGGCCGGTGACGGGCGAGACTGATTCCGTGACGTCCCGAAAGCCTGATGAGCAGTTGGCTCGCGACTCCAGACTCCGACTCGTCTCCCCGCGCTCCGTCGCCACCGCCCGCAAGGCGGTGACGAACCGGCGCGCCCGTCCGGCCTCGCGGCCGCCGGAGGGCACACCGGCCGCGCCCGAACTCGCCAACCGGGCCCGGGCATCGCTCTCCGACGCGGTACGGCTGGCCCGTTGGGCCGAGCGCACCCTCGGGACCGCCGACGGATCCCGCCCCGCCCCGGCCGGCGCGCTGCCCGCCCCCGACGTCGAACGGGCTTCCGGAGAACTCAGCCTGACGCACGGACAGGTCCAGGCCGGCTGGGACCGCGCCCGCCTCGCCGGACTCGTCGAGGTGCACGGCGGCAGCGCCCGCCCGGGCTGGCGGCTGCGCGCCTGGGACCGCGACGACACGGCCGTGCTGCGCGGCTGGGTCGCCCTCTTCGACGCCTGGTCGCTGGTCCACCCGGCACCCGCCGACATCGCCCCCGAGCTGGTCGCCGAGGTCGTCGAGGCGATGCCCCAGGTCCTGTCGCTGCTCCAGCTCTCGGCCGGCCCCGTCACCGTGCCGGCCCTGCTGGACCTGCTCGGCCAGCGCGTGGCCGAACTCCGCGAGGAGCGCTGCGAGGTCCCGTACCGGCCGGACCCGGACCCCGTCCGGCCGGCCCCCGGCCCGCCCGCCCCGGCCGGCGCCTCCGCCCCCGCCGCCGTGGCCCTCGCCGTACCCGAGGCACCCGCGCCGTCCGGCGACGCCGCGGCCGGCACGGACACCGGACCGGAGGGCCGGAGCATGGCCCGGCTGCTGCGCTGGGCGCTCGGCGGGCTCGCCGCCGTGGACGCGGTCGCCCTCGGCCCCGCCCAGGCCAGCCTCACCCCGCTCGGCAGCTGGGCCGTCTGGGTCAAGCTGGAGCAGATCTGCGTGGCCGCGCAGAGCCCCGCCGGGAACATCGAGCAGTCCGCCGCCGCCATGCTGCACGGCTGCGCCCGCCTCACCCCCGGCCCCGCCCGCGCCGAGTACCGGGCCTGGCTGGCCGCCCGGCCCGTCGGCCACGCCGTCGGCGAGCTGCTCCAGGCCGCCCGCGGCGAGGACGCCCTGCTGCGCGGGCTCGCCTTCGAAGCGCTCCGCGTGGTCGGCGCCCCGGCCGAGCCCGAGGTGCGCGCGGCCGCCCGCGAGGCCGCCCTGCGCCCGTACGCCCTGCTCTGGCTCGCCGAGCACGACGGGGCGGACCCGGAGGACGCCCAGGACGTGCTCACCGCCGAGGAGCAGACCTGGCTCTGGGTCGACACGGCGGCCGCCATCGCCGACCACGGCGAGGCCGAACTGCTCGCCCGGCACCTGGACTCGGCCGTCCGCACCACGGTGCCCCGGCTGCTGGAGGAGGTCCGCGCGGTCGGCCACCCCCGCACCGTGCAGGTCCTGGTGGCACTGGCCGCCGCACACCCCGACCCGGCCCTCGCCAAGGCCGTCCGCCGGGCCGCCTTCCAGGTCCACACGGGCGGCGTCTGATTTTTCCGGGCTCGGTTCGTGAGGCTCCGGTCGGGGCGGCCCCCCGCGGGTCACACCGTCGGCGCGTAAGTGCCGAAGCTCCAGATGTTGCCCTCCGGGTCCCGGGCCATGTAGTCCCGCGAGCCGTAGTCCTGGTCGGTGGGCTCCATCAGGATCTCCACCCCGTGTTCCACGGCCCGGCGGTGGTGCGCGTCGACGTCCTCGACGACCACGTACACCCCCGTCGGGCCCGGCTCCGCCCCCATCGCCTGGTCGAACTTGCTCCCCGTGCCCCGGCTGCCGAGCATCACCATCCCGTTCCCGTAGGCGAGCTCCGCGTGCATCACCGTGCCGTCGTCACCCTCGTAGACCGCGACCCGGTTGAACCCGAAGGCCTCGGTCAGCAGCTTGATCGCCGCCTTGGCGTCCCGGTACGTCAATGTCGGACTGATGGACGGTGTGCCTGCCATGACGATCACTCCCTCTCGTGCGTGTGACCCGGACCACAGTCTGGCAGGCGCCGCCGACAGTCAGCGGAAGGTGTTGCACTGGGCCATGTCGCCGGTCCGGAAGCCCTGGTAGAACCACTGCTGCCGCTGCTCGGCCGAACCGTGCGTCCAGTTCTCCGGCGTGACCCGCCCCTGGAACTTCTCCTGGATCCGGTCGTCGCCGACCGCCGCGGCCGCGTCCATGCCGTCCCGGATGTCCTGCTCCGTCAGCGAGGTGATCAGCGGCCGGCCGGTGGACTCGTCCGGGGTGGCGGTGGCGTTCTTCGCCCACACCCCCGCGTAGCAGTCGGCCTGCAGCTCCACCTTCACGGCGTTGCTGGCCGCGCCCTGCTGCCCGTCCTGGGCCCGCTGCAGGGTTCCGGTCAGGTTCTGGATGTGGTGCCCGTACTCGTGGGCGACCACGTACGCCTGGGCGAACGGGCCGCCGCTCGCGCCGAACTTCGTCCGCAGCTCGTTGAAGAACCCGAGGTCCAGATAGACCTGCCGGTCGCCGGGGCAGTAGAACGGCCCGACCGCCGAGCTCGCCGCGCCGCAGCCCGTGTTCACCCGGCCGGTGAAGAACACCGTCGATGCCGGGGCGTACCGGCCTCCGCGCCGGGCGAACTCCTGCCGCCAGAAGTCCTGGGTGCTGTTCACCACCGCCACCAGCCGGCAGTCCTCCCGGACGTTGGCGTCCCGGCCGGTCCGGCAGGCCTGCTGCACCTGCGCCGCCGACGAGGGGGTGGCCGCCGGTTCCGGATCCCCGGAGGACAGCCCGAGCTGCTCCGGCCCCACACCGAAGAGCAGGCCCATGATCAGCGCGATGAGGCCGATGATGCCGCCGCCGACGGTGGCCCTCCCGCCCGGGATGCGGCTGCTGCGCGCATCCTTGACCTCGGAAGTGTCCAGATTGGCGTCGTCGTCGAACTGCATCCCGCACCGCCCTCGGTTCCGGGTGGCCGCCGCTGCGGCGCGTATCACCCCCTTCATCCTGATACGTGACCCGGTCGCACGGGCCGCGGCGAGAGCCGAACGGGGGACACCCCGCCTGCGGTGCACGCCGCGGTCCCGCCGGTCCGGCTACGCTCGGCGGCCGCCGCGCCCCGCCGCCCGGCGGCGGACCGCCGATGCCCCGGGAGGACCCACATGATCGCCCCGCCGGCCGATCCCCGCGCCCAGGGCGCCGCCCCATCGTCCGGACCCCGGCGCCGGCCGGCCCGCGCCCTGCTCCCGCTGCTGGCCGCGGCCGCCGCCGTGGCCCTGCCGGCCCTGCTGCTCGCGGTGGCGCACGGCGGCGGCCGGACCGCCCCCTACGGGGACCGGCTCACCTCCCACCCCGCCTCCGGCCCCGCACCGGCCGCCGAACCCGAACTCCGGTACGACCGGCATGCCGTACGGGCCTACGCCCCCGGCACCGGGACACCGCTGTGGACCTACGCCCGGGACAACCGGCGCCCCGTGGGGGTGCACACCGCCCCCGGCCACGCCTTCACCCTCTGGGACGACGGCATGGTCACCGACACCGTCCGCCCGGCGGGAGCGGCCGGACCGGCCGCCGAGGTGCGCTGGCACCGCACCGTCCCCGGAGCCGGGGCGAGCATGGGCCGGGCCGCCGGCGCCACCGGCACCCTGGCGGCCCTCGGCCCCGCCGGACGGATCCTCGTCGTGGTCACCCCGGGCCACGTCGCCGCGTACCGCACCGAGGACGGCGACCTCCGCTGGGTCATCACCGCCGGCCGGGGCTGCTCCTTCACCCCCGGCAGCCGGGTGCAGCTCGGCGGGACCGTGCTGATCGCCCGCCCCTGCGCCGATCCGGCCGTCCCCTGGGCCCGTCAGATCATCGCCGTGGACGAGCACGGGCGGGTCACCCCGGACCGCCGCCCAGAAAAGTAGTTGCGCACCACCGGTAGAATGAAACGCATGGCAAATCTCCTCGCGGATTAGCGGCGTAGAAGCTCGCGTACCGCCCCCTTCCGCCGTCCCCACCGCCCTGGAGTATTTCCGTGATCACCGCCACCGGCATCGAGCTGCGCGCCGGCGCCCGCATCCTCATCGAGAACGCCTCGTTCCGTGTCGCCAAGGGCGACCGCATCGGCCTGGTCGGCCGCAACGGAGCAGGCAAGACCACCCTCACCAAGTGCCTGGCCGGCGAGGGCCAGCCCGCCGGAGGCTCCATCACCCGCTCCGGCGAGGTCGGCTACCTCCCGCAGGACCCCCGCACCGGCGACCTCGACGTGCTCGCCCGGGACCGGATCCTGTCCGCCCGCGGCCTGGACACCCTGCTGAAGAAGATGCGCGCCAACGAGGACCGCATCGCCAACGGCAGCGGCGCCACCCGCGAGAAGGCCCTCAAGCAGTACGAGCGCCAGGAGACCGAGTTCCTCACCAAGGGCGGGTACGCCGCCGAGGCGGAGGCCGCCACCATCGCGGCCGCCCTCGGCCTGCCCGACCGGGTCCTCGGCCAGCCGCTGCACACCCTCTCCGGCGGCCAGCGCCGCCGCGTCGAGCTGTCCCGGATCCTCTTCTCGGACGCCGACACCCTGCTCCTCGACGAGCCCACGAACCACCTCGACGCCGACTCCATCGTCTGGCTGCGCGACTACCTCAAGACCTACCGCGGCGGCTTCATCGTGATCTCCCACGATGTCGACCTGGTCGAGACCGTCGTCAACAAGGTCTTCTACCTGGACGCCAACCGCTCGGTCATCGACGTCTACAACATGGGCTGGAAGCTGTACCAGCAGCAGCGCGAGGCCGACGAGAAGCGCCGCAAGCGCGAGCGCCAGAACGCCGAGAAGAAGGCCGCGGCGCTGAACTCGCAGGCCGACAAGATGCGCGCCAAGGCCACCAAGACGGTCGCCGCCCAGAACATGGCCAAGCGCGCCGAGCGGCTGCTGTCCGGCCTGGAGGCCGTGCGCGTCTCCGACAAGGTCGCCAAGCTGCGCTTCCCGGACCCCGCGCCCTGCGGCAAGACCCCGCTGACCGCCGAAGGCCTGTCGAAGTCCTACGGCTCGCTGGAGATCTTCACCGACGTCGACCTGGCCATCGACAAGGGCTCCCGCGTGGTCATCCTCGGCCTCAACGGCGCCGGCAAGACCACCCTGCTGCGCCTGCTCGCGGGCGCCGAGAACCCGGACACCGGCCAGGTCACCCCCGGCCACGGCCTCAAGCTGGGCTACTACGCCCAGGAGCACGAGACCCTCGACCCGGACCGCACGGTCCTGGAGAACATGCGGTCCTCCGCACCCGACCTGGACCTGGTCGACGTACGCAAGACCCTGGGCTCCTTCCTGTTCTCCGGGGACGACGTGGACAAGCCGGCCGGCGTGCTCTCCGGCGGGGAGAAGACCCGGCTGGCCCTGGCCACCCTGGTGGTGTCCTCGGCGAACGTGCTGCTCCTCGACGAGCCCACCAACAACCTGGACCCGGCCAGCCGCGAGGAGATCCTCGGCGCCCTGCGCACCTACAAGGGCGCGGTCATCCTCGTCACCCACGACGAGGGCGCGGTCGAGGCCCTGGAGCCGGAGCGGATCATTCTGCTCCCCGACGGGGTCGAGGACCTGTGGGGTCCCGACTACCGGGACCTGGTCGCTCTCGCCTGACCCCGTTGATCCAACTCCTTCTGGATCATTCGGCTCACCGCTGATCCATCATCTGAGTGAGACGGTCTCGTACCCTCGCCCGCCGTCCGGTGACCCCGGTCGTGCACCCCCCGGTGCCCGGCCGGGGTCTGCCGTTTTCCCTGCTGGTGCCCTGACCTGGAGATTTATTCCAGGTCAGGCGGAATGTGACGGAGGTCATGCGGCGGAAGAGGAGATTCCGTTCTGCGCGGGCGTCCACTCCCCGGGAAATGCCATCGCGCGGACCTTGCGGAATGGGTGGCCAGGAAGCCCGAGAGGGGTGATCATGAGAAGTCCAGAGCGCACTTCCCATGAGGAGGCACGGGTGGCCGAGACTCTGAAGAAGGGCAGCCGGGTGACCGGCGCCGCGCGCGACAAGCTCGCGGCAGACCTGAAGAAGAAGTACGACTCCGGTGCGAGCATCCGGGCGCTGGCCGAGGAGACGGGCCGGTCCTACGGATTCGTCCACCGGATGCTCAGCGAGTCCGGAGTCACACTGCGTGGCCGCGGTGGCGCGACGCGCGGCAAGAAGACGGCGGCTCCGGCCTGAACCAAGGCTGTCGCCGACGATCGCACACTGGTGACCCCCGGTCGGCCACTGGGCCGGCTGGGTGGTTACTGTGCAGTCACTTAGTGGACGCTGCACCGTAACCACCCACCCGGAGGCCCAGATGGTTCTGCTCGACAAGGACGGCGTACGGCTCACCGCCGACGGCTCGACCGCCACGGTGACACTGACCAACCCGGCCAAGCGAAACGCTCAATCTCCCGCGCTCTGGCGGGCGTTGGCCGAGGCCGGTCGGTTGCTGCCGGGCACCGTCCGGGTCGTGGTGCTCAGCGGCGAGGGCCAGTCCTTCTCCGCCGGCCTCGACCGGCAGGCATTCACTCCCGAAGGCTTCGAGGGAGAACCGTCCTTCCTTGACCTGGCGCGCGGCTCCGAACAGCAGCTGGACGCCACCATCGCCGAGTACCAGGAAGCCTTCACCTGGTGGCGGCGGAACGACATCGTCACCATCGCGGCCGTGCAGGGCCACGCGATCGGCGCGGGCTTCCAGCTCGCCCTCGCCTGCGACCTGCGCGTGGTCGCGGAGGACGTGCAGTTCGCCATGCGCGAGACCAGCCTGGGCCTGGTCCCGGACCTGGGCGGCACCCAGCCGCTGACCGCCCTGGTCGGCTACGCCCGCGCCCTGGAGATCTGCGCCACCGGCCGCTTCGTGCACGCCGAGGAAGCCGAGCGCATCGGCCTGGCCAACCTCGTGGTGCCCGGCGACGAGCTCGAACACGCCGTACGGGACCTCGGCGCAGCCCTGCTGGCCGCCCCCCGCGACGCCGTGATCGAGACCAAGACCCTGCTCCGCGGGGCGGCCGGCCGTACCTACGACGAGCAGCGCACCGCCGAACGCGCGGCCCAGGCGCGCCGACTGCGCGACCTCGCGGGCCTCTCCGACTGACGCACCCGAGCACCGGGAGCAAAACAAGGACACGAAGCACAACGATCACAACGATCACACCGAGCACATCGAGCACATCGGGGGCACCGCATCCGGCACACCGGACGGACCGCCCGCACCGGCGCCGACGGCCCCGCGCCCTTACCGTGGTCCAAGACACCCCGAGAGCCCCGCACGCAGTGCACGGGCAGGCGAAGGGATCACGAGATGACCGAACCCGCAGACCGGTCCACAGGACGGCCGGACCTGGATCCGGCCGAGCGGGGCCGTACGTCCATCGCCGACGGAGTGGTCGAGAAGATCGCCGGGCTCGCCGCCCGTGAGGTCCCCGGTGTGCACGCCATGGGCAGCGGCATGTCCCGCACCTTCGGCGCGGTCCGCGACCGGGTCCCGGGAGGGGCGAAATCCGCCGCCTCCCGGGGCGTCAAGGCCGAGGTCGGCGAGGTCCAGACCGCCCTCGACCTCGAAATCGTCGTGGACTACGGCGTATCGATCCGGGACGTGGCCCGGACGGTCCGCGAGAACGTCATCTCGGCCGTCGAACGCATGACGGGGCTGGAGGTCGTCGAGGTCAACATCGCCGTCACCGACGTCAAACTCCCCGACGAGCCGGACGAGGGGGACTACCCGGACTACGGGAAGGACACCAAATACGGGAAGTACTCGAAAGGCACGGAGTCGGAGACCCGGCTCCAGTAACCCCGTGGCGAGGAGTCCCGCATGAGCATGGCGGTGGCCGGCCTGCTGGCCGGCATGGCACTCGGGTTCGCCGGATACTTCGGCGGCTTCGGCGCGTTCCTGCTGGTTGCCGCGCTCGGCACCATCGGCTTCGTGGTCGGCCGGATCTTCGACGGGGACCTGGAGCCGGGAGACTTCTTCCGCCCCCGCGACGACCGGCGGCGGTGACCGAGGTGAGCACCCCGCGCCCCTCCGTGCCCCGCCCGGCCACGGCCCGGGCCGCCGCGCCGCGGATCCCGCCCGGCGACCGCGGTGCCACCCGGATCGCCGACCGCGTCATCGCCAAGATCGCGGCGCAGGCCGCCCGCGAGGCGCTGGGCACCGACGCCCTGCCCGCGGATCCCGCGGCGGCACCACACGCGACGGTCACCGTGCACCACGACATCGCCCGGGTCCGGATCGGCCTGGAACTCGGCTACCCCTCCGACATCGCCGCCCGATGCGCCGCCGTACGCCGCGTCGTCGCCGAACGGATCGAGGAGTACACGGCGATGGCCGTGCCGGAGGTGGACATCGACGTGGAACGGCTGCACCCGGAGCAGGCCCGGGCCGCGGGGCGGGGCCGGGTCCGGTGACGGCCGGCCCCGCGGCACGCTTCTGGTCGGCGCGCCGGCTCCCCGCCGCCCTGGCCGCGCTCGTCCTGCTCGCCGCCTCGGCGGTGCTGCTGTACGACCTGGTCGCGGTACGGGCGGAACGCCCGGCCATGCGGTGGCGCCGCGAACTCGCCCGGCTGCTGGACGACCACACCCTCGCCGAGGCCGGCGTACTCGCGGGCGGGGTCGCCGCCGTCCTGGCCGGACTGTGGCTGCTGCTGCTCGCCTTCACCCCCGGACTGCGCGGAGTCCTGCCGATGCGCGGGCCCGACCCGGACACACGGGCCGGCATCGGCCGCAAGGCGGCCGGGCTGGTCCTGCGGGACCGGGCGATGGAAGTCTCCGGGGTCCAGTCGGTACGGGTCCGGACGGGCCGGACCCGGGTGGTGGTCCGGGCCGACTCCCACTTCCGCGAACTGGACGACGTACGGGCGGACCTGGGCCAGGTCCTCGCCGTCGGCATCGAGGAGCTGGGCCTGGCCCACGAACCGCACCTGCACGTGCGGGTGACCCGGCCGGCCCGGAAGGGGTGAGCGCATGCGAGGAACGGTCAACCGGGCCCTGCTGGCCGCGGCCGGCCTGCTCCTGACGGCCGCCGGCACGGCCGTACTCACCGCCTCCTGGCCGTTCGCCGGCCGGCACGAACCCCTGCTCAGCGAGGCGCGGCGGCGACACTGGCACGCCGAAGGCTGGGCCTGGTGGGGGCTGGTGGGCGGGCTCGGGGTGGTCGTGGTGCTGGCCCTGTGGTGGCTGCTGTCGCAGCTGCGGCGGGCGCGGGTGCAGACGGTGTTGGTGGACACCGGGGACGGGGGGTTCGCGCGGTTGCGGGGGCGGGCGCTGGAAGACGCCGTGTCGGCGGAGTGCGAGGCCCTGGCCGGGGTCGCCCGCAGCCGGGTCGCCCTGACCGGGCGGCGGGCTGCGCCGGTGCTGCGGGTGGGGATCCAGCTGGAGCCGTACGCGGTGCCGGCGGACGTGCTTGCGGGTTTGGCGGGGCCCGTCCTGCGCCACGCGCGCGAGGCGGCGGGCCTGCCGGAACTCCCCCTGGAGGCCCACCTCCAGGTGGCGGCCCACCGCGCCCAACGCGTGACGTAACCAGCGCGAGAGCCGGGGTCGGGGCTGGGCCGGGCCGGGCCGGGGCCGCTGCGCGGAGCTTTTCCCCTACCCGCCCCTTCCCGAACTGGGGCTCCGCCCCAGACCCCGCGCCTCAAACGCCGGCGGGGCTGGATTTTCCAGCCCGTCCGGCGTTTGAGGACCGGGTCCGGGCAG
>NZ_JBFBAV010000067.1:0-24686 GCF_040689505.1 Streptomyces sp. NPDC051211 | reverse complement strand
CCCACCCCGCCCCTTCCCGAACTGGGGCTCCGCCCCAGACCCCGCTCCTCAAACGCCGGAGGGGCTGGAAAGGCCAAACCCCGGCGGGGCTGGGGTGGTACCGCCCGGAGGGGCTGGGGCGTACCCACCCGGCGGAGCCCGGACCCCGCTCCTCAAACGCCGGAGGGGCTGGAGGGTCCGACACCGGCGGGGCTGGGCGGCTACGCCCAAGCGGGGCCGGGGCGTACCCGCCCGGCGGAGGCCGGACCCCGCTCCTCAAATGCCGGAGGGGCTGGGGTGGTACCACCCGGCGAGGCTGGGTGGGGTGCGCCCCGCGGGCTCGGTTGCCGCAGGCAGATCCAGCCGCTGGGTGGGGTCCGTCCGGGCGGCTGGGTTGCCGCAGGCAAATCCAGCCCCGCCGGCGATTGAGGCGCGGGGGTCCGGGGGCCGGCCCCCGGCAGCGGCGCGGCAGCCGGGTGCGGACAGTCGTCAGGCCGGGCGGCCGTCGAGGGCGCGGTCGGGGCGGGACGGGGACGGGATCCGGGCGGGCACCGCGGTCGCGGGGACGGCGGTCGCGGGAACGGCGGTCGCGGGGACGGCGGCGGCGTCGGGGCCCGGGCAGGCTTCGGTGGCGTCCGGGCACTCCATGGTCTTCGGCAGCTTCAGCGCCATCACCGCCCCCGCCAACAACAACCCCGCACTCACCAGCAGCGTCACATGCAGTCCCGTCACGAACGAGCTCCGCGCGGCCGCGTACAGCGCCTCCCCCGCCGGCCCGCCCAGCCCCGCCGCGATCTGGTACGCCTCGCCCAGCGAGTTCACCGCACCCGCCGAGTCCGCCGCCGAAACCCCCGGCACGTCCGCCAGACCCGGCGCGTACGCCGCGTTCATGACGCTGCCGAGCAGCGCGATGCCCATGCCCGCGCCCAGCTGGTAGGAGGTCTCGCCGATGGCGGCCGCACCGCC
The DNA here is from genome assembly GCF_040689505.1 of Streptomyces sp. NPDC051211. Lineage (NCBI taxonomy): Bacteria > Bacillati > Actinomycetota > Actinomycetes > Kitasatosporales > Streptomycetaceae > Streptomyces > Streptomyces sp. NPDC051211. The sequence continues at coordinate 23,741 of NZ_JBFBAV010000067.1, read as the reverse complement.
CGCCTTCTCCGCCGGCGCCTCGCTCAGCATCGACTCGTACGCCGCGAACAGCGTGGTCTGCAGACCGAAGCCGAGCAGCACGAAGCCCACGGTCAGCAGCAGCGGCCGGTCGTGCTGTCCCATCAGGGTCAGCAGCAGGACGGCCATCGAGGTCAGCAGGAAGCCCAGCGAGACCATGGCGCGCGGCCCGATCCGGTGCAGGGTGTACGAGCCGGTGCCGCCGGCCGCCATCGCGGCGAAGGTCAGCGGCAGCAGCCGCAGGCCGGTCTCCAGCGGGGACAGGTGCAGCACCAGCTGGAGGTACTGGACTGCGATGAGCTCCAGGCCGACCAGCGCCAGCATGGCCAGCACGATGCAGCCCACCGAGGTGGTGAAGGTGACCCGGGAGAACATCCCCATGTCGATCAGCGGGTGCGCGCGCCGCTTCTGCCGGCGGACGAACAGCACCAGCAGCACCGCCCCCACCAGCAGCGGTACGAACGCCCTCGCGTCCATGAAGCTCTGGTCGGCGCCGGCCCGCTTGACGCCGAGGACCACGCCCAGCACGCCGGCCGCGGCCATCAGCGCACCGACCACGTCCCAGGGCCCGTCCGCCGTGCCCCGCGACTCCGGCAGCAGCCAGCGGCCGAGCGGCAGGATCAGCGCCATCAGCGGGATGTTGATGAGGAAGACGGAGCCCCACCAGAAGTGCTGGACCAGGAAACCGCCGAGGACCGGCCCGCTGGCCGCGCCGACCGCTGCGACGGCGGTCCAGATGCCGATGGCCAGGGCCCGCTCCCGCCGGTCGGGGAAGACCTGGCGCAGGATCGACAGGGTGGCCGGCATGATCATCGCGCCGCCGATGCCGAGCAGGGCGCGGGCGGCGATGAGCAGCTGTGCGTTGTCGGCGAGGGCCGCGATGGCCGAGGCGACGCCGAAGAGTCCGTAGCCGAGGAGGAGGATGCGGCGCCGGCCGACCCGGTCGCCGAGGGTGCCGAAGAGGATCAGCAGCGAGGCGCAGACCAGCGGGTAGGCGTCGACGATCCAGAGCAGCTCGATCGAGCCGGGGCGGAGGTCTTCGGTGACGGAGGGGACGGCGACGTGCAGGATCGTCGCGTCGAGCGCGACGAGGACCAGGCTGACGCACAGGACGGCCAGGACGACCCATCGGTTGGCGCCGCCGCGGGCAGCGTTGAGCCGCTGCCAGGGCTGTTGCCAGGGGGAAGGGGTCCGGAGGCGGCCGGCCGTGTTCGTCCCTGACATGCATGTACCTCCCAGGTGATCCCTCGCACTCGGCGGACCAGCATTGACGTGCCGCGGGTGAGCGGCTTGATGTATGGGGTCCGGCATCGACACGCGAGTGAACAGTCAGCGTACGCGAGTTCGGACAGGGGTCACGTGGTCCATCTCTCACCCCGACGGCCGCCGGGGTGTGGCGTACGCCACTCACCTCCCCTCCGCGTACACGTCCGGTCACGGCCCGTGGTTCTGGGCGGCGCCCCCGATAATCATGCCCGTGAAAGATCTTGTCGTTCGCCGGGCCGCGCCCGCGTTGCTCGCCTTCGCGGCGGTCCGGCTGCTCGGGCTGGCCGTGCTCGGGGTGTGGGGGGTGGTGGCGGGAAGCAGCCCGCACACGCTGCTGTCGGCCCGCTGGGACTCCCTCTGGTACGCGCGGATCGCCGCCGAGGGGTACGGGTACGAGATCGCGCTCCCGAACGGGGACGTGCACTCGAACCTGGCCTTCTTCCCCCTGCTGCCCTGGCTGGAGCGGCTGGTCTCGGCGGTGACCGGACTGTCGTACGGGTCCGCCGGGCTGGTGGTGTCGGCGGTGGCGGGGCTCGCCGCGGCGTGGGGGATCTTCGCGGTGGCCGATTTCCTCTACGGGCGCCGGGCCGGGGTGTGCGCGGCGGCCGCCTGGGCGGCGCTGCCGGTCGGCATCGTGCAGTCGATGGCCTACAGCGAGGCGCTGTTCACGGCGCTGGCGGCCTGGTCGCTGTACGGGGTGCTGCGCGGGCGCTGGATCGCGGCGGGCCTGCTGGCGGCGGGGGCCGGGCTGACCCGGCCGGTGGGGGCCGCGGTGGTGGCCGCGCTCTGGGTGGCGGCGGTGCTCGCGTGGCGGCGCGGCGAGCGGTCCTGGCGGATGGCGCCGGGCATGCTGCTGGCGCCGGCGGGGGCTGCGGCGTACGTGCTGTGGGTCGGGGCGCGCACCGGTGAGGGGGTGCTCGGCTATCTGCGGGTGCAGGCGGGCTGGGGCAACGGCTTCGACGGGGGCTGGGCCTTCGCCCGGTTCATCGGGGACCGGCTCGCCTCCCCGGCGTGGCCGGCCGGGGTGGGCCTGATCGCGGGGGTGCTGCTGGTGCTGTGGCTGTACGCGTGCTGTGTGCGGCAGCGGCAGCCGGCGGCGCTGCTGGTGTACTGCGGGATCGTGGTGGCGCTGGCGCTGTGCGCCTCGGGGTACTTCGGGTCGAAGCCGCGGCTGCTGCTGCCGGCGTTCCCGCTGCTGCTGCCGGTGGCGGCGGCGCTGGCCCGGTGGCGGACCCGGTGGGCGGCGGCGGTGCTGGCCGCGGCGGCCGTGGCGGCGGCGGTCTACGGGGCGGTCTGGCTGAACGGGTCCGGACCGCCATAGACGGAATCTTGAATTCCGGCATTCAATTGACACATCGACATAAAGTTCGGGTAAGCATTCGGAGCAATTCACGAACCCTGCGGATCAACTCCTTCCCGCCAATGCCGGATTACCGGGAATAAGACCCCGACTGAGACCTACTCCACATCACATGGTCATCACAAAGCCCGCGATTCGACCGGGCGGCCCACGCGCGCGCGGTAACGTCGATTGAGTGCGTACCGACCCATCATTCACCCGTCTGGAGCGGCTGTTCGCCCGCCTGGACCGTGAACCCGAACGACCGGCTCATCTGCAGACACCGCAGATGAGCCGGCACCGTGTGGTGCTCTTTGCCTCGACCCTCGTGTTCTATCTGGCCATCGTGGTGGCCGTCCTGACCACTTCCTGGCTGGTCCGGCTGGACTGGCAGGTCATGTTCTGGCGGCCCTACGAGCAGTGGCCGGAGCTGCACGCGTTCCTCGACTACCTCGTCGTGCTCGGCCAGCGCGGACCCACCGCGGTGATGGTCGCCGCCTGGCTCGGCTGGCGCTCGTGGCGGCAGCACACCCTCCGCCCGCTGCTCACCCTGGGCGTGGCGCTGCTGCTGCTCAACGTCACCGTGGGCTCGGTGAAACTCGGCCTGGGCCGGCTCGGTCCGCACTACGCCACCCAGATCGGGTCCGCCGAGCTCTTCGCCGGCGGCGATATATTCCCTTCCGGCCACACCGCCAATGCCGTGGTGACCTGGGGCATCCTCGCCTACCTGGCCTCCACCGTGCGCACCCGGCGGAACCTGTCGGTGCTCTCCGCCGTGGTCGCGCTGAGCGTCGGCGCCACCACCGTCTACCTGGGCACCCACTGGGTCAGCGACGTGCTGCTCGGCTGGGCCGCGGGCCTGCTGATCCTGCTCGCCCTCCCCTGGTTCGAGCCGCTCATCGCCCGCGCCGAGGCCTGGATCTTCGAGCTGCGGGACCTGGTCCGCGGCCGCTCCGCCGGACGGGCTCCGGCCCCCGCGGCGGCTCCGGCCCCGGTGGGCGCGCGGACGGCCACCCGCTCCGCCGCGCCCCGGCCCACCGCGCACCTCGCGGTCCGGCCGCACATCATCCGCTCCGAGCGCACCCCGGTCACGCCGGCCGGCAGCCGCCGCCCCGCCCACGCCGCGCATGCAGCGCACGCCGAGCGGGCCGCGCGGAACCCCGCGGCCCGTCCGGTGGCCGGCGGCTGAGCCCGGCCGGCTGTCCGCCGTACGGGTCGGTACGCACACTCCGCCCCGCGGGCGACGGCCGCTCCGCACACCACCCGGGAACGCCGGCCCGGCCGGGCGTCAGCAGCACGCCCATACTTTCAGCCGAATCGGGTCACGCTTAGGTCACGGAATGTCGACAAGTGTTTCACCGACCGGCCTCACCGGACCAACGCAATGCACCGGCCGCCGAATTGCTTTCCGGCCCGCGACACGCCCGGCGCGGCAGACCTTTTCGAATTCCCTCCGCGGCCCCGGAATTCTCTCCGACCCATTCCCTCCGGGCCCTGTACGCATCGAATCCGATGAGCCGTGGTCCGGACCATGACAGGACTGCAGAACCCTCACTTCTTCTTCACTGGCGCGTCCGCACCCTGTTGCCGCAACCGGGCTGCGAGCATCATGACCCGGGTCTGATGCCACCTCAGTGAGGGGACCGTCGATGGGAACGGCAACAGCGACAGCCACACCGCCTGCCCGGCACCTGGGCCGGATCCTGGTCGACTGGCTGACCACGACCGATCACAAGAAGATCGGCCACCTCTACCTGGTCACGTCGTTCCTGTTCTTCCTCGCCGCCGGCCTGATGGCCCTGGTGATGCGGGCCGAGCTCGCCCGGCCGGGCCTGCAGCTGGTCACGAACAACCAGTTCAACCAGGCCTTCACCCTGCACGGCACGATCATGCTGCTGCTGTTCGCGACCCCCACCTTCGCGGGCTTCGCCAACGAGATCATGCCGCTGCAGATCGGCGCCCCGGACGTGGCCTTCCCCCGGCTGAACATGCTGTCGTACTGGCTGTTCCTGTTCGGCGGGCTGATCGTGCTGTTCTCGCTGATCACCCCGACCGGGCCGGCGTACTTCGGCTGGACCGCCTACGCCCCGCTCAACAGCCTGGACCGGTCCCCCGGCATCGGCGCCGACATGTGGATCATGGGCCTGGCGCTGGCCGGCTTCGGCACCATCCTCGGCGCGGTCAACTTCATCACCACCATCCTCGGGATGCGCGCCCCCGGCATGACGATGTTCCGGATGCCGGTCTTCACCTGGAACGTGCTCTTCACCTCGATCCTGGTGCTCTTCGCGTTCCCGGTGCTCGCCGCCGCCCTGCTGGTCCTGGAGTCCGACCGCCGGTTCGGCTCGGTGGTCTTCCAGCCCGAATGGGGCGGTGCGCTGCTCTGGCAGCACCTCTTCTGGTTCTTCGGGCACCCCGAGGTCTACATCATCGCGCTGCCGTTCTTCGGGATCGTCACCGAGATCCTGCCGGTGTTCTCCCGGAAGCCGATCTTCGGGTACGTCACCCTGGTCGCCGCGACCATGACCATCACCGGGCTCTCGGTGGTGGTGTGGGCGCACCACATGTTCGCCACCGGCGCCGTGCTGCTGCCCTTCTTCTCCCTGCTGTCCTTCCTGATCGCGGTCCCCACCGGCGTGAAGTTCTTCAACTGGACCGGGACGATGCTGGGCGGGTCACTGTCCTTCGAGACCCCGATGCTGTGGTCGATCGGCTTCCTGGTGAGCTTCCTGTTCGGCGGGCTCACCGGCGTGATCCTGGCCTCCCCGCCGATGGACTTCCAGGTCACCGACTCGTACTTCGTCGTCGCCCACTTCCACTACACGGTGTTCGGGACGGTGGTGTTCGCGACCTTCGCCGGCTTCTACTTCTGGTGGCCCAAGCTGACCGGGAAGCTGCTCGACGAACGCCTCGGCCGCATCCACTTCTGGACCCTGTTCATCGGCTTCCACACCACCTTCCTGGTGCAGCACTGGCTGGGCGCCGAGGGCATGCCGCGCCGGTACGCCGACTACCTGGCGGCCGACGGCTTCACCCTGCTCAACACCGTCTCCACCATCGGCTCCTTCCTGCTCGGCCTGTCCACGCTGCCGTTCCTCTACAACGTCTGGAAGACGCACAAGTACGGCGAGAAGGTCGGCGTGGACGACCCCTGGGGCTACGGGCGCTCGCTGGAGTGGGCGACCTCCTGCCCGCCGCCCCGGCACAACTTCACCTCGCTGCCGCGGATCCGCTCGGAGTCCCCTGCCTTCGACCTGCACCATCCGGAGTACGCGGCCCTGCAGTTCCGGACCCGGGATCCGCAGACCGGTGAACTGCCCGAGTCAGCAGATCCCGGGCAGCCCTGACCCGCTCGGCCAGCTCCGGCGGCTCCAGCACCTCGAACTCGAAGCCCATCAGCAGCACATGGATGACCAGGACGTCCAGGCTGGCCGCGCCGGTGTGCAGCAGGCAGGAGTGCGCGTCCACCGGCTCCAGCACCCCGGCCGAGGGCGAGATCTCCTGCCCGGCCTCCTCGGCGGACACGAGGAGCCGGATCAGGCCCTGGGCCGCGTACACCCGCTGCGAGACCCCCTTGGACACGTAGGCGGCCAGGTCCTCGGCGGGCGGGGTACGCGGAGCGAACCGCGGGCCGTGCGGCGGTCTCGGCTCGATCCGGTCGGCCCGGAACGTCCGCCAGCCGGCCCGGTCCACGTCCCAGGCGACCAGGTACCAGCGCCGCTCGCTGCACACCAGCCGGTGCGGCTCCACGGTCCGCCGGGTGCTCGCGCCCTCGTGGTCCCGGTAGTCGAATCGGAGCCGCTCGCCGTCCCGGCATACGGCGGCCAGCTCGGTGAGCACGGACGCGTCCACGGTGGAGCGCTGCGGCCCGCGCAGCATGGGCACGGTGAACTCGTTCAGGGTGGTGACCCGGCGCCGCAGCCGACCGGGCAGCACCTGCTCCAGCTTGGCCAGCGCCCGTACGGAGGCCTCCCCGATGCCCTCCACGCCGTTGCCGGCGGCCGTTCGCAGGCCCACCGCCACGGCCACCGCCTCGTCGTCGTCGAGCAGCAGCGGCGGCAGCTCGGCGCCCGCGCCCAGCGAGTAGCCGCCGCCGGTACCGGGGCTGGCGTTGACGGGATAGCCGAGCTCCCGCAGCCGGTCCACGTCCCGGCGGACCGTACGCGGGGTCACGCCGAGGCGCTCCGCGAGATCGGCCCCGGTCCATTCGCGGTGGGCCTGCAACAGGGACAGCAGGCGCAGCAGTCGTGCGGAGGTCTCCAGCATGACCCCGAGTCTGCCAGCGGACTCCGGGCCCGCCGTTCCCGGTCTCACTCGTCCGTGTCGGTCCCGCCGCCCGTCACGGCCGCCCGTTCCGGGTCTCAGCAGCCCGGCGCGGACTTGCCCGAGAGCTCGACCAGCGAGCAGACCGTTTTCTCCGACACCTTCCAGACCCGGTCCTGGAGGACGGCCGTCCCCTTGCCGCCGGGCAGCACGGGGAGTCCGGAGAGGACCAGGTCGTACGTCACCCGCGCCTCGGTGGGCGTGGTGAAGGCCACGTCGGTCACCTCGGCGGAGAGCTCGGCGGCGTTGGCGTCGTCGGTGAGACCGGCCAGCAGCGGAGCCAGGTCGGCGCCGTTCTCCAGCAGCCCGGCCCGCTCCCCGCCGGGGGTCTTGGGGTTGAAGAAGGCCGCCCAGTTCTTCTCGATCTCGGCCCGGGCCGCGGCGGGGTCGGCGGGACCGGGGACGGAGGCGGAGGGCGTGCCGGCGGTGCCGCCGCCCCCGCCGGAGGAACAACCCACCGCGCCGGGCCCGAGGACCATCACCACGGCGGCCGCCCAGACCACCCCCGCCGTACGAACGTGCCGGCCCCTCACCGGCGCACCGGAGCCGCGACCGGAGCGGATGCGGTGGCGGTCGAGGCCGATGTCGGCACCGGGGACTGCGCCGGGGCCGGGGTCGGGGTCGAAACCGGAACCGGGACCGGAACCGGGACCGGGGCCGGCTTCGGACTGGGCTTCGAACTCGGCTTCGGACTCGGCTTCGGGCCCGAACTCGAACTCGGGTCGGGCTTCGCGTTCGGGTTCGGGTTCGGGTTCGGCGGGACCGGAGCGGGCGCGGCCGGCGGCAGCGCCAGCAGCGTGCCCACCCTGAGCGCCTCCGGCCGGGGCCCGATGCCCGCCCGGTTCGCCGTGTACAGCGCCCGCCAGCCACCCGCGATCCGGCGCTTGCGGGCGATGGACACCAGCGTGTCCCCCGGCCGCACCACGTGCACCCGGCCCGCCAGCCCGTACCGCTTGGAGCACTCCGGCCAGGCGTCCCACCCCTGCGTGCCCAGCACCTCCTCCGCCACCCGGATCTGCTGCGGCCGGGTCGCCAGGTCGGCCCGCGCAGCGAAGCGCAGACCGCCGTGGTCCTCCCAGGTCTGCTGCCAGAACTGCAGACCGCCGTAGAACCCGTTGCCGGTGTTGATCTGCCAGCGGCCGCCGGACTCACAGTCCGCGACGCAGTCCCACGGCCACAGCGCGCCCGGCCCGCAGTCCCCCGGCCCGGTGCCGATCACCCCCGGCGAGCCGAGCACCGCCGAACCGGCCGGGCCGGGCGCGGGCGGCGGAGGAGGCGCCGCCCGCGCCGGGAAGAACGGCAGGAGGGCCAGGACGAGCACCAGCGCGGCGACGGCCGGGAACACGGCCGGCGGGATCCGGAGGTCGGGCATCGGGTCACGCTACGCAGCAGGCCGCGGGCCGCCGCCCCCGCCACGCGGCGGACTTCCGGGGCCGGTCCGCACCCCACCCGTCCGGCCGCCCGCCGAAACGGGCAACTGCAAGCAGCAACTTGGCACAAACAGACAGGAGTTGACTTGAACGGAAGGCGGCCTGCGGCGCATTCACCCCATCGGGGGCCCGGTTCGATTCCGTTCCCTCATCCGGCGTTACCCCGGTGGCCGCTCCCCCGTTGAGCCCGGCGAGCCGGGAACCACCCGGCCGCGCACGCCTATCCGAGGAGTCACCCCGTGCCGCGCATGCTCGACGTCAGTGATGACGTACGCGCCGAGATCGGCGACGAAGAAGCCGACCTGCTGCTCGCCGGCGACAACGCGCCGGGCAGTTACGACTGCACCTCCTGCCGCACTCCGGGAAACTCCGAGCGCGAACGCACCAGCACCGTACTGTTCGTCGGCGAGGAGACCGCCGTCCTCGCCTTCGCCCACGCGACCTGCATCCCCTCCCAGGTCGTCACGGTGTCCGAGGAACAGCTCCAGGGAGCGGTCGCCTCCATCACCGGTGACTCGCCGGGCCGGCCCGCCGACGCGGACGCGCCGCAGCCGGTACCGGGCGGCCAGGCCGTCCTCGGCATCACCAGCGGGCTGGTGCTGATCGGCGGCGAACTGCACCCAGCCCTCGTGGTGGAGCCGACCGCCCCCATCGCCCGCCCCGGCACCACCGGCCCCGGCGACGACTTCCTGCCGCTGCTGATCGAGCAGGGCTTCATCCCGGTCACCAACACCGCCGACCTGCCCTCCCCCCTGGCGGGGTGGTCCGTGCTCCTGGCCGCCGGCCAGCTGCACGCCGTACTCCAGCCGGGTACCGACGGCAGTGGCCAGGTCGCCTGGTGGCAGGCGCACCAGGCGCTGTCCGTCACCGACGGCTGGCGGGCCGCCGTCAACCGGACCCAGCGGGTGCTGATCTACGCGGCCCCCGTCGGTTCCATCGGCCAGCAGCCCCGCGAGGACCTGCTGCGCGACGCCCTGGACAAGGCCGCAGCCGCCGGCAAACTGGTCGCCGCCTCCATGCCCCTCGCCGGAACCTGAGCCCCCCTCAGCCCCACCCCTCTCAGCCCCGCCGGCGTTTGAGGCGCGGGGGCCCGGGGGCAGCGCCCCCGCAACGGCGCCGCACCGCACCACCGGCAGGAGACAAATCCAGCCCCGCCGGCGTTTGAGGCGCGGGGTCCGGGGCAGCGCCCCGGCAACGGCGCCGCACGGTCCCACGCCCACCCCCGGCGGGACCGGATCGGGGCCCTGGCGCATGCGCCGGGGGGTGCGCGGACAACCCGCGCACCCCCCGGCGATCTGCGTTTTCTGCCCCCTGCCCCGCATCCGCAACGCCTCGGGTTCGTTGGCAGATACGTGCATTCATACGACCCCCACATCCCCCCGATGCGGACGCACAGCGCCTCGCAGACCCCGATCTACGACGCGCTGTACTCGGAGTACCTACGGTCCTTCCGGGCCCTGCCGTATGACCGGACGGGCGAGGAGGACCTCGGGTTCACGGCGTTCGGGTCCGGCCCCTACGCCGCCGGCCACCAGAGCCCGTACGGCGGCGGCCACGGCAACAGCCACAGCGGAAGCCACGGCAGCCACAGCAGCGGCCACAGCGGAGTCGGCGGCTGGAACGGTTCCGCATGGCAGACCGAGCCCTGGCCCGCCTCCTACGCCCCCCAGCCGACCTACGCCGGCACCGCCGGATACGGCAGCGGGCGGCAGCACCAGACCGGGATGCACCACATCCCGGCGGCCCTGCCGCCCGCTCCCCGCCGGGGCTACTGACCCCGCGCGCTACCGCTTCACTTCTTCTTGGTGCCGCGCTTCTCCCGCACCCGCACCGAAATGTGGATCGGGGTGCCCTCGAAGCCGAACTCCTCGCGCAGGCGGCGCTCCACGAAACGGCGGTAGCCGTGCTCCAGGAAGCCGGAGGCGAACAGCACGAACCGCGGCGGCTTGGTGCCCGCCTGGGTGCCGAACAGGATGCGCGGCTGCTTGCCGCCGCGGATCGGGTGCGGGTGGGCGGCGACGATCTCACCGAGGAAGGCGTTCAGCCGACCGGTCGGGACCCGCGTCTCCCACCCCGCCAGCGCCGTCTCGATGGCCGGGACCAGCTTCTCCATGTGGCGGCCGGTGAGCGCGGAGACGTTCACCCGCGGCGCCCAGGAGACCTGCTGCATCTCGGTCTCGATCTCGCGCTCGAGGTAGTAGCGGCGCTCCTCGTCGAGCTCGTCCCACTTGTTGTAGGCGATCACGATCGCGCGGCCCGACTCGACCGCCATGGTGATGATGCGCTGGTCCTGGACGCTGATGTTCTCGGTCGAGTCGATCAGGACGACCGCGACCTCCGCCTTCTCGACGGCGGCGGCCGTACGCAGGGAGGCGTAGTAGTCGGCGCCCTGCTGGAGGTGGACCTTCTTGCGGATGCCGGCGGTGTCGACGAACTTCCAGGTCACCCCGCCCAGCTCGATCAGCTCGTCGACCGGGTCGCGGGTGGTGCCGGCCAGCTCGTTGACGACGACCCGCTCCTCCTTCGCGACCTTGTTGAGCAGCGAGGACTTGCCGACGTTCGGGCGGCCGATGAGGGCGATCCGGCGGGGGCCGCCCAGCGGGGTGCCGCCGAAGGTCTGCTCGGGGGCCTCCGGCAGCGCCTTGAGGACCTCGTCCAGCAGGTCACCGGTGCCGCGGCCGTGCAGCGCGGACACCGGGAAGGGCTCGCCGAGGCCGAGGGACCACAGCATGGAGGCGTCGGCCTCGCCGGACTGGCCGTCGACCTTGTTGGCGGCCAGCACGACCGGCTTGCCGGCCCGGCGCAGCAGCCGGACGACGGCCTCGTCGGTGTCGGTGGCGCCGACCTTGGCGTCCACCACGAAGACCACCGCGTCGGCGGCGTCGATGGCGAACTCGGCCTGGGCGGCGACGGAGGCGTCGATGCCGAGGACGTCCTGCTCCCAGCCGCCGGTGTCGACCACCTTGAAGCGGCGGCCGGCCCATTCGGCCTCGTAGGTCACGCGGTCGCGGGTGACGCCCGGCTTGTCCTCGACGACCGCCTCGCGGCGGCCGATGATCCGGTTCACCAGGGTCGACTTGCCGACATTCGGCCGGCCGACGACGGCGAGGACGGGGAGCGGGCCGTGGCCCGCCTCCTCGATGGCGCCCTCGACGTCCTCGATGTCGAAGCCCTCTTCCGCGGCGAGCTCCATGAACTCCGCGTACTCGGCGTCGCCAAGCGCTCCGTGGTCGTGCTGGTCGTTCATGAAGTCCGTTCCTCGTCGTTCGTGGTGATCGGTGGCACCCGCGCGGCTGCGCCGGCCCACTACTGGTTCAAGTCTCGCCTAGCGCCGGATGAGGCGCCTGGCATCCGCCAGGTGGGCGGTGAGATGGTCCTGGATCCGGACGGTGGCCTCGTCCAGGGCCTTGCGGGTCCTGCGTCCGCTGCCGTCCCCGGCCTCGAAGGCATCGCCGAACACGATGTCCACGCGGCTCTTGAGGGGCGGCAGCCCCTTTATCAACCGGCCGGGCCGGTCGCTGCTTCCCAGCACGGCGACCGGGACTATCGGCGCGCCGGAGCGCACGGCGAAGTAGGCGAGGCCGGCCCGCAGCGAGGCGAAGTCCCCCTCGCCCCGGGTGCCCTCGGGGAAGATGCCGAGCACCCCGCCGTCGGCCAGGACGCCGAGGGCGCTGGAGACGGCGGTCCGGTCGGTGCCGGTCCGGTCGACCTTGACCTGCCCGATCCCTTCGAGGAAGGGGCCGAGCGGTCCCACGAACGCTTCCTTCTTGATCAGGAAGTGCACGGGCCGGGGCGCGGTCCCCATGAGCATGGGCCCGTCGATGTTGTGCGAGTGGTTCACCGCAAGGATGACCGGCCCGGCGGCCGGTACCTTCCAGGCGCCGAGCACGCGGGGCTTCCACAGCCCGTACATGAGCCCGATGCCGATCCGCCGCCCGATCGCCGCACCCTTGAGGGAGGGCGTTTCGGTCACTTGCCGCCCGCCCGCTTCTCTTCCACCAGGGTCACGACGCACTCGATGACCTGGTCGAGGGTGAGCTCGGTGGTGTCCACCTCGACGGCGTCCTCGGCTTTGGCCAGCGGGGAGGTCTTCCGGCCGGAGTCTGCGGCGTCCCGCTTGATCAGGGCTTCCCTGGTGGCCGCCAGGTCGGTGGCCTCCTTGCCCTTGAGTTCACCGCTGCGGCGGGCCGCGCGGGCCTCCGGGGAGGCGGTCAGGAAGATCTTCAGGTCGGCGTCGGGCAGCACGGTGGTGCCGATGTCGCGGCCCTCGACGACGATGCCGCCGTCCGCCTCGGCGGCGATGGTGCGCTGCAGCTCGGTGATGATGCTGCGGACCTCCGGCACCGCGCTCACGGCGCTCACCTTGGAGGTGACCTCCTTGGTGCGGATCGGGCCGGCGGCGTCCAGGCCGTCCACGGTGATCGTGGGGGCGGACGGGTCGGTGCCGGACACGATGGACGGCTTGCCCGCGGCGACGGCGACGGCGTGGGCGTCCTCGACGTCCACGCCGTTGCTGATCATCCACCAGGTGATCGCCCGGTACTGGGCGCCGGTGTCCAGGTAGCGCAGCCCGAGCTTGGCGGCCACGGCCTTGGAGGTGCTGGACTTGCCCGTGCCGGACGGACCGTCGATGGCGACGATCACGGCAGACGGAGCGGCGGTTTCCACGGGGCGGGCACCTTCCTGGTTGCGCGTACGTTGTCCGGGCGCGCCAAAGCGCCCCTCCCCAAGGTTACCGGGCGGCAGGAGCGCTCGGCCCCGCCTCCGTTTCCGGGGACGGGGGGCGCTCCCGGGGGCTACTGCTGCCGCAGGGCCCAGCCCCGCTCCCGCAGCTCCGCGGTGAGCGCGGGAACCGCCCGGGGCTCGACCATGAGCTGGACGAGACCGGCCTGCTGGCCGGTGGCGTGCTCGATGCGGACGTCCTCGACGTTGACCCCGGCCCGGCCGGCGTCCGCGAAGATGCGGGCCAGCTCGCCCGGCTGGTCGCTGATGAACACGGCCACGGTCTCGTACCGGGTGGGGGCCGCGCCGTGCTTGCCCGGGACCCGCTCGCGGCCCGCGTTGCCGCGGCGCAGCACGTCCTCGATGCCGGCCGCGCCGTCCTGCCGCTTCGCCTCGTCGGCGGACTGCAGGCCGCGCAGCGCCTGCACGGTCTCCTCCAGGTCGGCGGCGATCCCGGAGAGCACGTCGGCGACCGGCCCGGGGTTCGCGGAGAGGATCTCCACCCACATCCGGGGGTCCGAGGCGGCGATCCGGGTGACGTCCCTGATGCCCTGCCCGCACAGCCGTACGGCCGTCTCGTCGGCCTCCTCCAGGCGGGCCGCGACCATGGAGGACACCAGCTGGGGGGTGTGCGAGACCAGGGCCACGGCCTTGTCGTGCGCGTCGGCGTCCATCACCACGGGCACCGCGCGGCAGAGGGCGACCAGCTCCAGCGCGAGGTTGAGGACCTCGTGGCCGGTGTCCCGGGTGGGGGTGAGGACCCAGGGCCGCCCTTCGAAGAGGTCGGCGGTCGCGGCCAGCGGGCCGGAGCGTTCCTTGCCGGCCATGGGGTGCGTACCGATGTAGGTGGTGACGTCGACTCCGGCGGCCGCGAGCTCGCGGCGCGGGCCGCCCTTGACGCTGGCCACGTCGACGTAGGCGCGGGCGAGGCCGCGGCCGATCGCCGCGGCCAGGGTCGCGGCGACGTGGGCGGGCGGGACGGCGATGATCGCGAGGTCGACCTGGCCGGTGGGCGGCTCGTCGGTGCCGGCGCCGAGGGCGGCCGCGGTCCGGGCCTGGGCCGGGTCGTGGTCCTCGAGGTGGACGGTGATGCCCCGGCCGGCCAGGGCGAGCGCCGCGGAGGTACCGATCAGTCCGGTTCCGATGACGACGGCGGTTCTCACTCTGGGCGCTCCTCGATGGACGGTCCTGCGGTCTGCGACTCAGGGTAGTCATCCCGTACGACCGCGAGGACCCGGTGACCGTCCTGCGAGACGGTCACCGGGTCCTTTCGGACAGGTCAGAGGCCCTGCTTCCGGATGATCTCCTCGATCGACTCGGTGGGCACCTGCCCGGTCGGGGTCAGCTTGTCCACGGCCTGGGGCAGTACCTGGGCGATCTGGTCGGCCGCCTGATCGGGGCTGACGCCGGCGTCCTGGGCCACCTTCTGCAGGGTGTCGTCGGGCAGGGCCTGCTTGATCTGCGCGCCGCTGACCGGCTGGTTCTCGCCGGTGCCGACCCAGGACTGGGCCTGGTCGACCAGACCGGATTTGGTCAGCATCTCCAGCAGCCCGCCGAGCGGGTTGCCGGTGGCGCCGGCCGCCTGTGCGCCGCCACCGCCGCCGCCCATCAGCTGACCGAGCAGCGAGCCGAGGATGTTGCCCCCGCCGCTGCCGCCCTGGCCGCCGCCGCCCAGGAGGCCGCCGAGTAGAGAGCCGAGGTCGTTTCCCGCCATGGTCGTGCCTTTCGAAGAGGGACCGGGCGGTACGAGGGACCCGCCCGGCTTCGAGACACGGACAATTTCTCCCAAACCAACCCATGCCGCCACTTGGTGGAGAACGGTGGAGAGCAGTCGAGACCACCCGGACCGGGTGCGCTACAACAAGCGGCATGATCTTCCATGTCGTCCCCCTCGCCGACTGGTCCGCCGCACCGGATCTGCCGTACGCCCCGCCCTCCCTCGACTCCGAGGGTTTCGTGCACTGTTCGGCGGACCGCCCCACCGTCCTCGCCATCGCCGACACCCACTACCGCGACACCCCCGGCCCCCTGCTCGCCGTGGAACTCGACGAGCGGGCCCTCACCTCGGAGGTCCGCCGGGAGGGTGAATCCGGCGCCCGCTACCCGCACGTGCACGGCCCGATCGACCGGGCCGCCGTCGCCCGCGTGTGGGAGGTCGTCCGTACGCCCGGCCGCCCGCCGGAGCTGGCGCCCTGGGAGCCGCGCGACTGAACCGTGACGGCACGGGCGCGGCGTCCTTCTCCGGCGGCCCGGCTCGGGCCAGGATGCTCCTCGCGTCCCGGACACGACCGAGGAGATCCCGATGAGCGACCCCACCCGCACGGCCCGCCGCACCGTCCTCGCGGCGGGCGCCGCCGCCCTGGCCGGCGGTGCCCTGATCGGCTGCGGCGAGGAGAAGAAGGAGCCCGCCACCGAGCCCGCCGAATCCGGCACCCCGGACGCCGGCGCCGCCCAGCCGCCCGGCCCCTCCGCATCCGCCGCCCCGGGCACCGCCCTGGCCAGGACGGCGGACATCCCGGTCGGCGGCGGCACCGTCTTCAAGGAGCAGAAGGTGGTCGTCACCCAGCCCCAGGCGGGCACCTTCAAGGCCTTCTCGGCGGTGTGCACCCACCAGGGCTGCACCGTGGCCAAGGTGGAGAACGGGACGATCGACTGCCCGTGCCACGGCAGCAAGTTCAAGGTGGCGGACGGCGCGGTGGCGAACGGCCCCGCCACCCGGCCGCTGCCCGCGCAGAAGATCACCGTCTCGGGCGGGGAAATCACGCTCGCGTAGCGCCGGTCCGTCGGCCTACGCTCCCCCGATGAACGAACAGACGCTCGTCACGGACCACACCGTCTACGCATGTGTGATGGGCTCGCGGGCGTTCGGGCTGGCGACGGAGGCGAGCGACACCGACCGGCGCGGTGTCTACCTCGCCCCGACGCCCCTGTTCTGGCGTTTCGAGAAGCCCCCCACCCACGTCGAGGGCCCGCTGCCGGAACAGTTCTCCTGGGAACTCGAACGCTTCTGCGAGCTCGCGCTGAAGGGCAACCCGAACATCCTGGAGTGCCTGCACTCCCCGCTGGTGGACCGCCTGACCCCGGTCGGCGAGGAACTCCTCTCCCTCCGCCAGGCCTTCCTCTCCCGCCGGGCCCACACCTCCTTCACCCGCTACGCGCTCTCCCAGCGCGGCAAGCTGGAGGCCGACGTCCGCATCCACGGCGCCCCGCGCTGGAAGCACGCGATGCACCTGCTCCGCCTGCTGCTCTCCTGCCGCGACCTGCTCCGCACCGGCCGGCTGACCATCGACGCCGGCCCGCACCGCGAGGCCCTGCTGGCCGTCCGGCACGGCGAACGCACCTGGCAGGAGGTGGACACCTGGATGGCCCGCCTCTCCGAGGAAACCGAAGCGGCCCTCCGCCACAGCCCGCTCCCCGAAACCCCGGACCACCCCCGGGTGGAGGACTTCCTCCTCCGCACCCGCCGCGCCTCGGCGGGCTGATTCACTCGTCCCAGAGCGCGCCGAAGGCCAGCAGTTCCTCCCGGTACTCGATGCGGCCCTCCCAGTCGCGGGGCCAGACGTCCGCGCCCAGGTGGGCGCCGGCGAAGGCGCCGGCCAGGCAGGCGATCGAGTCCGAGTCGCCCGCCGTGCAGGCGGCCCGGCGCAGCGCCGTCAGCGGATCCTCCGGGAAGAGCAGGAAGCAGTGCAGGGCGGTCGCCAGGGCTTCCTCGGCGATCCAGCCCTCACCCGTGGCCAGGCAGGGGTCCAGCTCCGGGGCCGGGTCGCGCAGGGCCGCCGCCAGCCGGTCCAGCACGGCCAGGCAGTCGTCCCAGCCGCGGGCGATGAAGGACTCCGCGGAGGTGTCGGAGGACGTACGGGTCCACAGGTCACCCAGCCACTGCTCGTGGTAGCGGGTGCGGTGCCGCAGGGCGTACGAGCGCAACCGGCCGACCAGGCCCGTCACTTCCACCCCCTGCGCGAGCAGGTACACGGCGTGCGCCGTGAGGTCGGAGGCCGCCAGCGCCGTCGGGTGACCGTGTGTCAGCGCCGACTGGAGCTGGGCCGCGCCCGCCCGCTCGTCCTCGGTCCAGCCGGGCACCAGGCCCACCGGCACCACCCGCATGTTCGCCCCGCAGCCCTTGGAGCCCAGCCGGCTGGCGTCCCGCCAGTCCCGCTCCGGGTCGTTCAGCAGGCTGCAGGCCTGCAGGCAGGTGTTGCCGGGCGCCCGGTTGTTCTCCGGGGAGTGGTACCAGTCGACGAACTCCTCCCGGACCGGCCGGGCCAGCCGAAGCGGGACGATCCGGCCCCGCTCCGCGGCCGTCCGGATGCCGCGCGCCAGCGCCAGCGTCATCTGGGTGTCGTCCGTGACGATCGCCGGGCGCGGCAGTTGCATCTCCCGCCACGGCCCGCACTTGGCCAGGATCGCGGGGACGTCGTTGAACTCGGTCGGGAAGCCGAGCGCATCGCCCAGCGCCAGGCCGATGAGGGCGCCGGTCGCGGCGCGCTTGGTCGGGGTGGTCATCTCGGGTTTCCTTCCGGGCGGAGCAGGGGTGGGTGGAGGGCGGTCGCCGGGCCCGCCCGGTAGAGGGCGGCGGGCTTGCCGCGGCCGCCGGTGAGGCGGGCCGCGCCCGGCACCGGTTCGACGAAGCCCGGTGTGGCCAGCACCTTGCGGCGGAAGTTGGGGCGGTCGAGCGGGGTGGACCACACGGTCTCGTAGACGGCCTGCAGCTCGCCCAGGGTGAATTCGGGCGGGCAGAAGGCGGTGGCCAGGCAGGTGTACTCCAGCTTGGCGCGGACCCGTTCCCGGGCGTCGCCCAGGATCACCGCGTGGTCGAAGGCCAGTGCCCCCGCCTCGTCCACCGGCGCCCACCGGGCCTGCGCCGCGTCCCCGCCGCCCGCCTCGGCCGGCTCCGGCATGTCCGGCACGAGCGCGGTGAACGCCACCGACACCACCCGCATCCTCGGGTCCCGGTCCGGTTCGCTGTAGGTCCGCAGCTGCTCCAGGTGCAGGGCGGCCACCAGGGCGTCCGGCAGTCCGGTCTCCTCGGCCAGCTCCCGCCGCGCCGCGGTCTCGGCGGACTCCCGGGGCAGCAGGAACCCGCCGGGCAGCGCCCAGGCGCCCTCGTGGGGTTCCTGGCCGCGCCGGATCAGCAGCACGTGCAGGGCGCCGCCGCGCACGGTGAACACGGCGAGGTCCACCGTCACCGCGAACGGCTCGAACGCGCGGGGATCGTACGCCTGCCCGCTCATCGGCGCTCCGGCAGCGGATCGGCGAACCGCCGCCCCTCGGCGAGCAGCGCGTCCACGGCGGCGACCGCGGCCGCCAGCCGCTCCTCCCGGCCGCCGCGCACGACCAGGAAGCGGCGCCCGGTCCGGGTGAGCTCCTCGCGGAACCGGCCGGTCATCCAGGGCCGCAGCTGCGGCCCGTCGCGCAGCCCGTCGTCCTCGAAGGGGACGCCCTCGTGGTCGGTGAGCAGGTACAGGTCGCGGGGCCGCCGCGCCGCGACCTCCTCGACCTCCCGGTTCCGGCTGCCGAGGTACCGCTCGTGCCAGATCCCGGTCGCGAAGGAATCGGTGTCGCAGAACAGCACCGGTGACCCCAGCCGGGCCGCCCGCTCCTCGTCCTCGTCCTGCCGCCGCGCGATGACGGGGAACTCCTCGGACCGGAAGACGACGTCCGCCCAGCCCGCGGCCGGATCCGCCGCGCGCAGCGCCGCGAGCTTCTCCTCGCTGTACTGCCGCCCGTACTCGGCGACCCAGCCGGTCCGCGCCCACACCCCGCCGCGCCGCCGGTAGTGCCCGGCCAGCGCCCGCGACAGCGTGGTGGTGCCGGTGGACTCGGCGCCGAGCACCACCACCCGCCGGGTCAGGGCCGCGCGTACCGCCGGCCCGAGGAAGTCCCAGGAGCCCGCCGGATCCTTGCGCACCGCCGTCCCGGAGACCGGAAAGAGGGTCCGCCCGGGATCCACGCACACCTCGGCGGCGCCGAACCGCCGGGCGAGCTCTCCCCCGTACTCCTCCGAGGTGAAGACCGCATCCACCCGGTCCGGCACGGCCGCCCGGAAGATCGCCATATGGGCGTCCCAGACCGCCGGATCCCGCAGGTCCACGGGTACGTCGTCCACCGCGCCCACGACCTCCGCCTCCGGGTGCGCCTCGCGCATCCACGCGACCCGGTCGGCGAGCGGCACCGATTCCACGGAGGAGGCGCACACCAGCACGGTCAGCCGCTCGCACTGGTCCTGGGCGGTGCGTACGAGGTGGTGGTGGCCGGCGTGCGGCGGATAGAACTTGCCGAGCACCAGCCCGTGGCCGTACCTCATGCGCTCGCCTCCACACCGCGGGGCAGCCCCGCCGGCCGGAGGTCGCGGAGCCACCCCCGCAGCCCGAGGACGCACAGCCCCAGGAACCCGACGTACAGCAGCGCGGTCAGGTGCAGGCCCTTGTAGGCGTACAGCGGGATGTAGACGAGGTCGGCGGTGATCCACAGGCACCAGGACTCGACCCGCTTGCGGCACTGCCCGTACGTGGCCATCAGCGAGAGCGCGGTGGTCAGCGCGTCCCAGAACGGCACGGTGGAGTCGGTGGCCCGCTCCAGCAGCAGCGTCAGCGCCCCGGTCCCCACCGCCCCCGCCGCGGCCAGCCACAGCCATTCGGCGCGCGAGGTGCGGCGCACCGGCAGGACGTTAGCGGTTCCCGGTCCACCCCCGTGGGTCCAGGTCCACCAGCCGTACCCGGCGAGGGCGATGAAGACGATCTGGAGGCCGGCGTCGGCGTACAGGCCGGCCTGGGTGAACAGCACGATGAAGAAGACGTTGTTGGCGATCCCGACGGGCCAGTTGGCGATGTGCTGCCGGGCCACCAGCCAGACGCACACGGCACCGGTGGCGAACCCGAGAACCTCGGTCCAACTCACGGCCACCCCCTTAATAGTCAGAACGACTATAAAAGCATTTCGGGGTGGCCGACAACCCCGGCCGACAACCCCAGACGGTCAGGCCGGGCCGTAACACGCCCGTGAGGACACGCAGAAGCCCGCGGCGCCAAGGGCACCGCGGGCTTCCGGGACGTGGGCGGGCGGGTCTACAGACCGACCTCGGCCATCAGCATGCCGACCTCGGTGTTGGTCAGGCGGCGCAGCCAGCCGGACTTCTGGTCGCCCAGCTCGATCGGGCCGAAGGAGGTCCGTACGAGCTTCTCGACGGGGAAGCCGGCCTCGGCGAGCATGCGGCGCACGATGTGCTTGCGGCCCTCGTGGAGGGTCACCTCGACCAGGTAGTTCTTGCCGACCTGGTCGACGACGCGGAAGTGGTCGGCGCGCGCGTAGCCGTCCTCCAGCTCGATGCCGTCCTTGAGCCGCTTGCCGATGTCGCGCGGCAGCGGGCCGGTGATCGCGGCGACGTAGGTCTTCTTCACGCCGTACTTGGGGTGCGTGAGGCGGTGGGCCAGCTCACCGTGGTTGGTGAGGAGGATGATTCCCTCGGTCTCGGTGTCGAGCCGGCCGACGTGGAACAGCCGCGTCTCACGGTTGGTGACGTAGTCACCGAGGCACTGGCGGCCGTCCGGGTCTTCCATGGTGGACACGACACCGGCCGGCTTGTTCAGCGCGAAGAACAGGTACGACTGGGTGGCGACGGTGAGGCCGTCCACCTTGATCTCGTCCTTGGGCTGGACGCGCTTGCCCTGCTCCAGCACGATCTCGCCGTTGACCTCGACGCGGGCCTGCTCGATGAGCTCCTCGCAGGCGCGGCGCGAGCCCATGCCGGCACGCGCGAGCACCTTCTGCAGGCGCTCGCCCTCCTGCTCGGCGCCGGGGAAGGTCTTCGGGGTCTTGATCACGGGCTTGTCGGCGTACCGGTCGCGCACGCGCTCCTCGATGCGCGCGTCCAGCTCGCGCGGGCGGGACTGGCCGCTGCGGCTGCCGGGACCGCGGCGCGGACCGCCGGCCCCGCCGATGCCGGGGGTCTTGGAGCTCTTCGGGCCGCCCTTGGCGCCACCGCGCGCGGCCGCCCCGCGGGCACCGCCGCCGCCGGCCTTGGGGCCCGAGCGGCCGCTGCGCTCGCCCTCGGGGCCTACGTCGTAGCGACGCTCCTCGGGACGGGGGTTGCGGGGACGCTGGGGCGCCTGGTCGCGGTCGCGGTCGCGCGAGTCGGAGCCGCCACCCTGGTAGCCGCCGCCGGAGGAGCCGCCGCGGTAGCCACCGCCGGAGGAGCTGCCACCGCGGTGGCCACCCCCACCGGAGGAGCTGCCGCCGCGGTAGCCACCGCCGCCGCCGGAGCTGCCGCCGCGGGAGCTACCGCGTCCGCCACCACCGCCGCCGCCGCTGTTCCTGTTGCCGCCGCCGTTGCCGTTGCTTCGCATCAAATGTCCGTCGTCTTGTCGTCGTCTTCATCAGTGTCCGGTGCGTC
The DNA here is from genome assembly GCF_040689505.1 of Streptomyces sp. NPDC051211. Taxonomy (NCBI): domain Bacteria; kingdom Bacillati; phylum Actinomycetota; class Actinomycetes; order Kitasatosporales; family Streptomycetaceae; genus Streptomyces; species Streptomyces sp. NPDC051211. Next base: position 2,254 of record NZ_JBFBAV010000067.1, on the reverse strand, counting down.
CGGATCGAACGACGGCACACCTTCTTGCGTCTCGGCTTCGATCGCGTCCGCCTCGGGGAGGAAGGGCGCGAGCTCCGGGAGCTCGTCCAGGCCGCGCAGGCCCATCCGCTCCAGAAAGTAGTTCGTCGTCCTGTACAGGATCGCACCTGTTTCGGGTTCCGTCCCCGCCTCCTCCACCAGACCGCGCTGGAGGAGGGTCCTCATGACCCCGTCACAGTTCACTCCGCGCACCGCGGAGACCCGGCTCCGGCTGACCGGCTGCCGGTACGCCACGACCGCGAGGGTCTCCAGGGCGGCCTGGGTGAGCCGGGCCTGCTGCCCGTCCAGGACGAACGCTTCGACCGCCGGGGCGTACTCCGCCCGCGTGTAGTACCGCCAGCCGCCGGCCACCAGCCGCAGCTCGAATCCGCGCCGCTGTACGTCGTACTCGTCGGCCAGCTCCCGCAGCGCCTCGGCGACCTCGCGGGGGCTGCTGTCCAGCACTTTCGCCAGGTGCACCTCGGTGGCAGGCTCGTCCACCACCATGAGGACGGCCTCCAGGGCCGGCTTCAGCCCGGCTGACGTCGTCATTCCTTCTCCTCCACGACCCGGTCGAACTCGTCCGTCACCGCCGCGCCCGCGTCCCCGCCGCTCCACCGCACGGTGAGCGCCTGGAGGGCCTCCTCCTGGTCCAGCACGACGGCCTTCTCCCGGTACAGCTCCAGCAGGGCGAGGAAGCGCGCGACGACGGTGAGGGTGTCCGGCGCGTCCTCGGTCAGCTCGGCGAAGGTGGCTTCGCCACGGGCCTGCAGCATCCGCACGACGACCTCGGCCTGCTCCCGCACACTGACCAGCGGGGCATGAATGTGATCGACGTACACCTGAGGCTTGGCCTTGGGCTGCATCGCCTTCACCGCGAGCCGGGCAAAACCCTCGGCACCAATGCTGATGACGACATCGGGCAGCAATTCCGCATGGTGGGCCTCGAGCCCCACGGTCCGCGGATACCGCCGCCCCTCGGCCTCGGCCCGCTCCTCGAAGATACCGGCGATCTGCTTGTACGCCCGGTACTGGAGCAGCCGCGCGAACAGCAGGTCCCTGGCCTCCAGCAGGGCGAGGTCGGCCTCGTCCTCGACCTCCGCGGCCGGGAGCAGCCGCGCGGCCTTCAAATCCAGCAACGTGGCCGCAACCACCAGAAACTCGGTCGTCTGATCGAGATCCCAGTCCGGTCCCATGCCCCGGATGTGCGCCATGAACTCGTCGGTCACCTTGGACAGGGCCACTTCGGTCACATCGAGCTTGTGCCGCGAAATCAACTGCAGCAGCAGATCAAAGGGCCCCTCAAAATTCCCCAACCGCAGCCGAAACCGCCCATCCCCAACACCCCGCCCGCCGGGCCCGCCCTCCCCTCCCCCAGCCTGCGACCCGCCGGCACCCCCGGCGCCACGCCCGGCGGCACCGGCATCGCCTTCCCCAGCCTCCCGCCCACCGGCAGCCCCGGCGCCACGCTCGGCGGTACCGGCATCGGCTTCCTCGGCCTCCCGCCCGACGGCAGCCCCGGTGTCACGCTCGGCGGTACCGGTGTCCGCTTCCCCGGCCTCCCGCCCATCGGCAGCCGCGGCGTCACGCTCGGCGGTACCGGTATCGGCTTCGTCGGCCTGCAGCCCGCCAGGCACCCCTGGCCCACGGCCCAGACGGCGCCGGGTGGCAGGGCTGGCGGGGTCGTTCGGGGGCATCACGATCCAGGGTGCGGAAGAGGGCAAAACAGTGGGCCAGCGCCCACCCGCGCAGCCTACCGGCCACCCCACCTCACCCACCCCACCCACGACCCGAGCCCGCCCCCGATCCGCCGCCTCGCCCCACGACGGGACCGCCAAGACTGCCCCCCAGTGGAACTGAGAGCCGCCGAAGTGGCGGGGCTTCCCGGTGATGGGTGGTCGCCTGGGCCGTTTCGCCCCGATACATCCGCTCTCTGCAGGCACAGACGGGCCCAGGACGGTCCGGGGACGCTATGCCGAGAGAAGCGCGTAGCGATCCGTCGCGCCCGGCCGTCCGGCCCTGCTGCCCGGGTCCGGCTTCGGTGAATCGGAGCTGTCCGCCCGTCAGGGCGGCCGGCCGGGCGGCAGCCGCCGGGCGAGCTGCCGGGCAGGGCCGCATGAGAGCCCGGTCCCCCTATGCCGTTCCTTCGGGGCTTCCCGACAGTCCTTGTCTTTCCGGGGCCGGCCGGGCGGTCAAGGGTGGAGCGCAGCGACATCGCGAAGCGACGCGACCGAAG
>NZ_JBFBAV010000066.1:0-29588 GCF_040689505.1 Streptomyces sp. NPDC051211 | reverse complement strand
CCACCAGTTCGGGAAGGGGCGGGTAGGGGAAAAGGCCCCGCGCAGCGGCCGGCCGGGCCGGGCCGGGCCGTGACGGGCCTGGCCTGGCCGGGCCGGGCCTGGCCGGGCCGGGCCTGGCCGGGCCGGGCCGGGCCGGGCCTGGCCGGGCCGGGCCGGGCCTGGCCGGGCCGGGCCGGGCCGGCCGTGACGGTGGCAGCCCGGGCCGTGACGGTGGCGGGTCAGCGGTGGGAGGTGGCGCGGCCCAGGAGGGTGCAGACCAGGGTGGACAGGGCTGTCGCCGCGGCGCCGGCCACGAGCAGCTGGACCAGGCGGGGCTGGCCCAAGCCCCAGAGGAGCGCCACGCTCTGGGCCCCGGCGGCCGCCGCGCAGACAGCGGCGGCCAGGCGGATCGCGCCGAAGGACTGCAACAGCAGCCCCGTCCACATCACGGTGCCGAGGAGGAGCAGAGCGGCGACACGGACCCCGTTCAGGCTCGGCGCCCCCGGCCAGAGCAGCGTGCCCACCACGCCCAGGGCCAGCAGCACCGACAGGTAGCGCAGCAGGCACCCGGCCAGGGTGAGGGCCATCGCCCGCCGGAACGCCCCCGGTGAGCGGGCCGCCCGTAGTCCGGCCAGGCTGCCGCTGCGGAAACGGTGGAGCAGCCATTCGGCCGGGCCCATGCTGAGCGTGAGGGCCACCGCGGAAGGTGCCGCAACCGCCTCCGCGGGCCCGCCCGCCAGGACTTCCCCCAGCGCGGCGTACAGCACCAGCAGACCGGTGCCGAGACCGAACACCCCGAACGGCACCGAGTCGGCGAGCCGCGGCCCGCGCGGGGCGAAGTCCTCCTCGCCGCCGCGCAGCACCCGCCACCGCACCGGCCCCGCGCCTGGCCGCCGGCCCGCCCAGCCGCGGACCTGGCGGACCCGGCGGACGGCCGACCGTACGCCCTCGGCAAGGGGGAGTTCCCGGATCGCCAGGGTGCATGCGGCCAGCAGGGACACCAGCAGCAGGCCGATCCGCAACGGCACCGGCAGGTCCACCAGCAGCGAGGCGAACGCCCCGGCCGCCATCGGTCCCAGCGCGAAGAACAGCAGCCGCTCCCGGCCCAGGACCAGCAGGACCGTGGCGGCGCCGACGTACAGCGCCTGCCCGGCGCCGAAGGCGTAGCTGAACGCCGGCCCGCCGGGGACGGCGCACGCGGCGGCGGCCCCCAGCAGCGCCCCGGCCGGGGCGCCCACCAGCAGGGTGCGGCCCGCGGCCGCCCGGTCGCCCAAGCCCAGCCAGGAATACGCCCGGTGGGACAGGGTCTGGTCCCACACCCAGCCGATCAGCGCGCCCGCCAGCAGGGTCACCGTCCCGGCCGGCAGCCCCAGCCGGTCCGGCGGCCCTTCCAGCAGCGGCGCCCCCAGCAGATAGGCGAGTCCAGGCAGCGCGAAGATGACCCCGCGCAGCAGACAGGCGACGAGCGAGACCCGCCACGGGTCGGGGGTGGCTGCCGGTTCCGGGAAGGCCCGCGGCACCTGGGCGTACAGGTCCTCGGCGAGGCCGAAGGAGTCCTCGCGGCCGTAGGTGAGCCGGATGTGTTCGTCCGTCATCCCGTCGGACTCCAGGATGGCGGCGATCTCGTCGGGGTGGACGGCCGCCGCGATCTGCCCGTCCAGCCGGGCCGCGAGGTCCTCCATGGGGTCGGCGGCCGCAGGGCCGTCCCGGCGGGGCCGGGGAATGGCCGGCAGGGTGCCGGAGGCTGCTTCGCCGGGGCCGGGCGGCTTGAGCCAGAGGGATCCGCTCACCACACGCTCCCGTCCGCCGCCAGTTCCCGGCACCAGGGGTCGGCGAGCCGCTGGGCCCAGTCGTCGCCCGGGTGGACCGGGAGGACGGGCCGGCCGGCCAGCTCGCGGTAGATGTGCCGGAAGCCGTCCACCGACTGGTGCAGGGTGAACTTCTCCACCACCCGCTGCCGCGACAGCCGTCCGAGCTCGGCCCGGCGGGCGTCGTCGCGCAGCAGCGCCAGAGTGGCCTTGGCCATGAGTTCGGGTTCGCGCGGCGGGACCACCAGGCCGGTGTCGCCGACGGCCTCCCGGACCCCGCCCACGTCCGTGGAGACGGTGGTCCGGCCGCAGGACATGGCCTCGATGATGCTGAACGGGAAGCCCTCGCTGATGCTCGAAAGCATCACCACGCTGCCCGCCGCGTAGGCGCGGGCCACGTCGTCGATCCGGCCCTCGTACGCGATGCCGTCCGCGACCCCCAGTTCGGCGGCGAGTTTCTCCAGCCGGAGCCGGTAGTCCTCGCAGCCGGCCGGGACCGGCCCGAACAGCCGCAGCAGCAGCGCCGGGAGTTCCCGGCGCATGCACGCGTACGCCCGGATCAGGGTCTCCAGGTCCTTGATCGGGTCGATGCGGCCGCACCAGCTGAGGGTCGGCACCTCGGGTTCGGGGCCGGCCTCCGGGAAGCGGTGCGGGTCGACGCCGTTGTAGACGGTGCGGATCCGGTCTGCGGGCGCGCCCCCGCGCTCCTCCCAGCGGCGGTTGTACTGGTTGCACGGGGTGATCAGGTCGGCCTGCCGGTACCCCTCCGAGTTGAGTTCCCGGTAGAAACCGAGCATCAGGGCCTTGACCGGCCAACGCTGTTCGGCGCTTCGGTAGCCGAGGTAGCGCTCGCGCAGGTAGATGCCGTGCTCGGTGAGGAGGAACGGCACCCCGTCGAGGTACTTCGCGGCGAGCGCCGGGAGGGTGGCGAGGCCGCTGCTGACGGCGTGCGCGACGCTGTCCGGCGGGATGCGGACGGTGAGCGGGCGCAGCGCGTGTTCCAGCAGGTCGGTGGCGGTGAGCGCGTCGTGGATGGTGGGTGCGGCCTCGGCGGTGGCCAGGCCGGGTCGGGTCCACACGGTCATGAGGACGCGCAGGACCGTTTCTGAGCGCAGGGCCGGGGCGAGCCGGCCGGACCGGGCGAGCAGGGTGAGTTCGCGGAGCGCGGCGTGGAAGCCGCCGTGCGCGGGCTGGGCGGCGTACCCGGGATCGAGCAGGCAGCGCAGGAAGTGCTCGTAGGTCTCGGTGAAGCGGCGTTGGGCGCGGCCCCGGAGGGCGGTGCGCCGGCTGCGCGCGGGCGGCGGCCCCCACAGCGGGACGGCGGTGTGCCGGTAGACGTTGCGGGGCAGCTCCCAGGTGACGGGTTCGCGGCCGGTGCCGGTCAGGGCTATGACGTTGAAGTCGACCTCGGGCATGCCTCGGACGAGCTGGTCGCACCAGGTGCTGACGCCCCCGTGGACGTGCGGGTAGGTGCCTTCGGTGAGCATGGTGACATGGCGCCCATGGCTCATGCGGTGTGTCCCCCCAGGGCTCTCTTTTTTGAGGGCTCGGTTCGCCTCCGGGGGCGCTCTTGTCGGCTCCAGGAGGGCGTGCGTCCTCGGAAACCACTCGTTCCTCGCGGTTTCCTCCGGGCGCTCGCCCTCCTTCGCCGACGCGCCCCCTTCGGCTCACCCGCCCGTGCAGGCTTCGCCGGGACGGCGGAAGGGCCCTACTTCGGTCAGGCGGCGGCGGAAGGGCCCCGCTCCGGACGGGCGAAGGGGGCCCTTCGGGTCGGTATCGCGCTCAGCTGGGCAGGCGGAGCGTGACGGAGTTCTGGAGCAGCTCGGGGCCGGTCCAGGCCGAGCGGGTGCCGGCGTAGGCGTTGCCGTAGGCCGTGGTGCCGAGGAGCAGCTGCTTGCGGGTGCCCTCGGGTGCGGTGACCGGTGCGACGACCCCGGTGGGGGCCTTGACGGTGACCGTGGTGCCGATGCGGTAGGCGGTGACCTTGCCTTCGGCGAGCGCCTTGTCCCAGGCGGCGCGGCGCTGGAGTTCGGTGCCGGTGTCCTTCTGGCTCTGGTTCACGATCGGGGTGTTGGCCGCGTACAGGACGCGGTAAGTGTCGAGGACCTCGTCGAGGACGGGGTAGAGGGTGCGGTCCTCGGCCAGGTTGGACTGGTGGACGTAGTGCGGGCGCGGGTCGTTGGCCAGCACGTGTCGGAGGGCGGTCCTGGCCTCCTGCGGAACGATGTGCGTCAGGTAGCCGGTGGCCGGGTCGAGGGGGGCCGCCAGGCAGGTCGAGGTGGCCGGGTTGTCCTCGCAGATCCCGCTGCCGCCGTCGGCGCGGCTGGCGTAGATCCAGTTGTACTCGTCGGCCATCTCGGCGTTGGTGCCGGTGTTGTAGTACACGTTCATCGGGTGCCGGGGCACGGTCAGCGCGTTGCCGACCCCGCGCTGGGCGGGCTCGCGCGAGTTGTCGCTGGCGACCCAGCGGACCCCGTTGTCGGCGAGGGCGCCGGCCAGGTTGGGGTTGTCCTGGGGCTGCTGCGGCAGGGTCTTCAGGCCCGAGTGCTCGCCGGTGACCAGCTCGGAGCGGTCCAGGGAGATGCCCTTGAGCACGGCCCAGTTGTGGTTGTCGCGGATCTGCGCCGCGATCTCGGAACGGCTCATCCACTGGATCGCGCCCTGGGCGTTCTTGGCGCAGCTCCACGGGACGGTGGCGGTGTCCTGGACGCAGCCGAGGAAGGGGTGGGTGTAGGTGTGGTTGATCCACCGGTACTTGGCCCGGTCGGCGAGGAGTTGGGCGGCCATCGGGTCGGTGCCGCCGTTCGCCGCGTTCTCGGCCTTCCACTCCTCCCCCGCGCCGGCGTTGAAGACCATGTCCAGCTTGAACCCCTTGGCCTGCTGCCACTGGGCGGCGTACTGGGCGTCGCCGGCCGTCATCCGGATGCTGCTCTCCTTGCCCTCGCCGCCGGGGCAGGCGTAGTCGCCCGGGGTGCAGTTGAGCTCGGAGTTCCAGCGGGCGTCGGGAGCGAAGACGTCGTCGACGTGGACGGCGAAGTAGTTGCGGCTCTGGCCGAGGTGGACGCCCCGGGTGAGCCATTCCACGATGCCGCGGGCCAGCAGCCGGTACTGCCGCTGGTACTGGTTGTAGCCGAAGGTGACGACCAGTTCGCTGCGCCCGTCGTGGGTGTACTCGCCGAGCAGCGAGGCCCGGCCGGAGCCGACGGGGGCGTCGAGGTAGCTGGTGTAGCCGGGGCGCGGCTGCCCCATGAAGCCGAAGCTCTCCGGGATGAGGACGGAGTTGTCCTCGAAGGCGACCTCGCCGCCGAGGTAGCCGAAGGGGCCGGCCCGGCCGGCCGGGGTGATCGCGGCGCGGGTGCCGTCGAGCTGGCCGGCGTACCCGCCGTTGTCGGTGTACTCGAGGCCGACGCCCGGGTGGGCCCAGGTGTAGGCGTCGACCTGACGGATGCCGTACGAGGTCTCGTAGGCGGCCAGCGCGGCCATCTCGGCGGAGCCCGCGCCGAACGGGTTCTCGTTGGGCAGGACCACGCCCTGGAACTTGGCGCGCGGCCGGCCGTCGACCGTGTCGCTGAGGAAGCCCGCGTCGATGACCGGGCGGCTGCCGCTGCCCAGCTCGACCCGGGTGTACGGGACTCCGGTGTCCCGGAGCTCCGTGGTGATGGCCTCGATCGAGCTGCCCCCGTCGTCGACGACGAGCACCCTGAGGTCGATGCGCGGTGCCACCGCCGTCTCGGCGGCCGTGGCGGCCGAGGCGGGTACTGCCACGGAGACCAGTGCGGCCGCGACCCATGCCGCGGCAGCCCTGTTCATCCGGTTCTTGTTGACCATGTCGGCCTTTCCCCCCGCAGGCATCCCTCGACGTCGGCCCATGGCGGTCGGTGCCGGGCCGGGGAGGCTCTGTGGAAATCATGCAAAGGAACCCCGCGTCCCCTTGCGAGAGTGGCTCGAGTCTCGTGGACCTCGTCAGGTCTAAAAGGCAAACGTTGAACAGTGGCCACAGATGGGTGAATCCCCCAGGCCATTGATCGAACAACTTCCCAAACCTTCGAGTGCCGTACGGAAGAGGGCGGACGCGTACGCTCATTTCCGGCGGCCGCCGGGCCCGAATACGATCGCTGCGGACGGCCGGCGACCCCGGCATGGGCCACTGGCCCCCACATCACACATACGGAAGCGAGACCTCACCACCGTGACTGCTCTGACTCTCAGCACTGCCGGCGCGGCGACGCTGCGCGCCGACGCCCTCGTGGTCGGCGTGGCGAAGGGCCCCAAGGGCCCCGTCGTCGCCGCCGGCGCCGAGGCCGTGGACAAGGCGTTCGACGGAAAGCTCGCCACCGTGCTCGACGCCCTCGGTGCCTCGGGCGCCGAAGGCGAGATCACCAAGCTGCCGGCGCCGGACGGCCTGAAGGTCCCGGTCGTGCTGGCGGTCGGCCTCGGCGCGGTCCCGGAGAAGGACGAGTCCTACGACGAGGAGGCGCTGCGGCGGGCCGCCGGTGCCGCCTCGCGCGCGCTGAACGGCACCAAGAAGGCCGCGTTCGCGCTGCCGCTGGAGGACGCCTCCGCCGTCACCGCGGTCGCCGAGGGCGCGCTGCTGGGCGCGTACGCCTTCACCGCCTACCAGGGCGGCGAGAACAAGACCGGCAAGTCCGGCAAGGAAGCCCCGAAGGGCCCGCTCGCCGAGGTGGTCCTGCTGGGCGCCAAGCCGCGGGACAAGGAGCACAAGGCCGCGGCCGAGCGGGCAAAGATCGTCGCGAACGAGGTGAACATCGCTCGAGACCTGATCAACACCCCGCCGAACGACCTCACCCCCGAGGCCTTCGCCGCCGTCGCCCAGACCACGGCCAAGGAACTCGGCATCAAGGTCCAGGTGCTGGACGAGAAGGCCCTGGTCAAGGGCGGCTTCGGCGGCATCATGGGCGTCGGCAAGGGCTCCGAGAACCCGCCGCGCCTGGTCAAGATCGCCTACACCCACCCGAAGGCGGAGAAGACCCTGGCCTTCGTCGGCAAGGGCATCACCTACGACTCGGGCGGCATCTCCCTCAAGCCGGCCGGCCACAACGAGACGATGAAGTGCGACATGTCCGGCGCCGCCGCCGTGTTCGCCTCCGTGGTCGCGGTGGCCAAGCTGGGCCTGGCCGTCAACGTCACCGGCTGGCTGGCGCTCGCCGAGAACATGCCCTCGGGATCCGCCACCCGCCCCGGTGACGTGCTCCGCATGTACAGCGGCAAGACCGTCGAGGTCCTGAACACCGACGCCGAGGGCCGCCTGGTCCTGGGCGACGCGCTGACCAGGGCCTCCGAGGAGAACCCTGACGCGATCGTCGACGTGGCCACCCTGACCGGCGCGATGGTGCTGGCCCTGGGCAACCGCACCTTCGGCATCATGGCCAACGACGACGCCTTCCGTACCTCCATCCACGAGATCGCGGAGGAGGTCGGCGAGGCCTCCTGGCCCATGCCGCTCCCCGCCGACCTGCGCAAGGGCATGGACTCCCCGACCGCCGACATCGCCAACATGGGCGAGCGGATGGGCGGCGGCCTGGTGGCCGGCCTGTTCCTCCAGGAGTTCGTCGGCGAGGGCATCACCTGGGCCCACCTGGACATCGCCGGCCCGGCCTTCCACGAGGGCGCGCCGTACGGCTACACCCCCAAGGGCGGCACCGGCTCGGCCGTGCGCACCCTGGTGCGGCTGGCCGAACGTACGGCGACGGGCGACCTGGGGTAGTCACCCGGTCACCGCGGCCCCGGGCTGGGAAGCCCGGGGCCGCGGTGTTTGTTCGGTCATGCGAAGATGGGTCCTCGGCAGGACAGGGCCCCCACCACAGGGCCGAAGATAAGCGGCCGATTACCAGCCGCCGCCCGGTCACGGACCGGTGCCCGGCGCACATGCATGGAGGACGTGACGTGGCGAACGACGCCAGCACCGTTTTCGACCTAGTGATCCTCGGCGGTGGCAGTGGCGGTTACGCCGCGGCTCTCCGCGCATCCCAGCTGGGTCTCGACGTTGCCCTGATCGAGAAGAACAAGCTCGGCGGCACCTGCCTGCACAACGGCTGCATCCCCACCAAGGCTCTGCTGCACGCGGGCGAGATCGCGGACCAGGCCCGCGAGGCCGCCCAGTTCGGCATCAAGGCGTCCTTCGAGGGCGTCGACATCGCGGGCGTCCACAAGTACAAGGACGAGGTCATCTCGGGCCTGTACAAGGGCCTGCAGGGCCTGGTCGCCTCCCGCAAGGTGACCTACATCGAGGGTGAGGGCCGCCTCTCCTCCCCGACTTCCGTCGACGTGAACGGCCAGCGCATCCAGGGCCGCCACGTCCTGCTGGCGACCGGCTCCGTCCCGAAGTCGCTGCCGGGCCTGGAGATCGACGGCAACCGCATCATCTCCTCGGACCACGCGCTGGTCCTGGACCGCGTCCCCGAGTCGGCCATCGTGCTGGGCGGCGGCGTCATCGGCGTCGAGTTCGCCTCGGCGTGGAAGTCCTTCGGCTCCGACATCACCGTGATCGAGGGCCTCAAGCACCTCGTCCCGGTCGAGGACGAGAACAGCTCCAAGCTGCTGGAGCGCGCCTTCCGCAAGCGCGGCATCAAGTTCAACCTCGGCACCTTCTTCGACAAGGCCGAGTACACCGAGAACGGTGTGCGGGTCACCCTCGCCGACGGCAAGACCTTCGAGGCCGAGGTGCTGCTGGTCGCCGTCGGCCGCGGCCCGGTCTCCCAGGGCCTGGGCTACGAGGAGCAGGGCGTCGCGATGGACCGCGGCTACGTCCTGGTCGACGAGTACATGCAGACCAACGTGCCGACCATCTCGGCCGTCGGCGACCTCGTCCCGACCCTGCAGCTGGCGCACGTCGGCTTCGCCGAGGGCATCCTGGTCGCAGAGCGCCTGGCCGGTCTGAAGACCGTCCCGATCGACTACGACGGTGTGCCGCGCGTGACGTACTGCCACCCCGAGGTCGCCTCCGTCGGCATCACCGAGGCCAAGGCCAAGGAGATCTACGGCGCGGACAAGGTCGTCGCCCTCAAGTACAACCTGGCGGGCAACGGCAAGAGCAAGATCCTGAAGACCGCGGGCGAGATCAAGCTCGTCCAGGTCAAGGACGGTGCCGTGGTCGGCGTCCACATGGTCGGTGACCGGATGGGCGAGCAGGTCGGCGAAGCCCAGCTGATCTACAACTGGGAGGCTCTGCCGGCCGAGGTCGCGCAGCTCATCCACGCGCACCCGACGCAGAACGAGGCCATGGGCGAGGCCCACCTGGCCCTGGCCGGCAAGCCGCTGCACTCCCACGACTAACAGTCACGGGCGCGACGACCACTTCCGCACATTCGTTAGGAGCAACTGAAACCATGGCGGTTTCCGTAACCCTTCCGGCGCTCGGAGAGAGCGTGTCCGAGGGCACTGTCACCCGCTGGCTGAAGGCCGAGGGAGAGCGCGTCGAGGCCGACGAGCCGCTGCTCGAGGTGTCGACCGACAAGGTCGACACCGAGATCCCCTCGCCCGTCGCCGGCATCCTGGCCTCCATCAAGGTCGCCGAGGACGAGACCGTCGAGGTCGGCGCCGAGCTGGCCGTCATCGACGACGGCTCCGGCGCGCCGGTCCCGGCTGCCGCTCCGGCCGCCGCCGAGGCCCCCGCTCCGGCGCCCGCCGCCGAGGCCCCGGCCGCCCCCGCACCGGCCGAGACCCCGGCCCCGGCCCCGGCCGCCGCTGCGGCTCCGGCCGCGTCCGGCACCGATGTCGTGCTGCCCGCGCTGGGAGAGTCCGTCACCGAGGGCACCGTCACCCGCTGGCTGAAGTCGGTCGGCGAGACGGTCGAGGCCGACGAGCCGCTGCTCGAGGTCTCCACCGACAAGGTCGACACCGAGATCCCCTCGCCGGCCGCCGGCACCCTGCTGGAGATCCTGGTGGGCGAGGACGAGACCGCCGAGGTCGGCGCCCGTCTCGCCGTGATCGGTGCCGCCGGTGCGGCTCCGGCCGCGCCCGCCGCCCCGGCCGCTCCGGCCCCGGCCGCCGCTCCGGCTCCGGCCGCTGCCGCCCCGGCTCCGGCCCCCGTGGCCGCTCCGGCCGCGCCCGCCCCGGCTCCGGCCGCGGCTCCCGCCGCCCCGGCTCCGGCTCCGGTCGCCGCCGCTCCGGCTCAGGCTCCGGCTCCGGCTCCGGCCGCTCCGGTCGCCGCCCCGGCTCCGGTCTCCCCGGCCGTCTCGGGCGACGAGGGCGCGTACGTGACCCCGCTGGTGCGCAAGCTCGCCTCGGAGTCCGGCGTCAACCTGAACACGGTCACGGGCACCGGCGTCGGTGGCCGTATCCGCAAGCAGGACGTCCTGGCCGCCGCCGAGGCCGCCAAGGCCGCGGCTGCCGCCCCGGCGCCGGCCGCCGCTGCCGCTCCGGCCGCGAAGGCTCCGGCCGCCGCGGTCTCCGAGCTGCGCGGTCAGACGGTCAAGATGACCCGCATGCGCAAGGTCATCGGCGACAACATGATGAAGGCGCTGCACTCGCAGGCGCAGCTGTCCTCCGTGGTCGAGGTGGACATCACCAAGATCATGAAGCTGCGCGAGCAGGCCAAGGGCTCCTTCCTGGCCCGCGAGGGCGTCAAGCTCTCCCCGATGCCGTTCTTCGTCAAGGCCGCGGCCCAGGCGCTGAAGGCCCACGCGGTCATCAACGCCCGGATCAACGAGGACGAGGGCACCATCACCTACTTCGACTCGGAGAACATCGGCATCGCCGTGGACTCCGAGAAGGGCCTGATGACCCCGGTCATCAAGGGTGCCGGTGGCCTCAACCTGGCCGGTATCGCCAAGGCCACGGCCGACCTGGCCGGCAAGGTCCGCGGCAACAAGATCACTCCGGACGAGCTGTCCGGCGCGACCTTCACCATCAGCAACACCGGTTCGCGCGGTGCGCTGTTCGACACCGTCATCGTGCCGCCGAACCAGGTCGCCATCCTGGGCATCGGCGCCACCGTCAAGCGTCCGGTGGTCATCGAGACCGCCGAGGGCACCGTCATCGGCGTCCGCGACATGACGTATCTGACGCTGTCCTACGACCACCGTCTGGTGGACGGCGCGGACGCCGCCCGCTACCTGAGCGCCGTCAAGGCGATCCTGGAAGCGGGCGAGTTCGAGGTCGAGCTGGGCCTGTAACGAGCCTCACCTTCGGCGCCCCCGTTCGGGATACTCCCGGGCGGGGGCGCCGCCGTATTGTCTACGCATCAGTACCCGCTTCGCCGCCCCGCATCAGTACGCTCATCACGACCCTGCGCGAATCCAGGAGATGAAACCCCGATGATCACGCCACCCGTGGTGCATTCGCTCCGCGAGCAGATCCGCGAGCACATCGTGGAGGGCATCGTCAGCGGGCGCTGGAAGCCCGGTGAGCGCATCGTGGAGCGCCGGATCGCCGTGGAGCTGGAGGTCAGCCAGACGCCCGTACGGGAGGCCCTGCGCGAGCTGGAGACGCTCCGGCTGATCGAGTCGGCGCCCAACAAGGGCGTCCGGGTGCGGAACCTGTCGGCGGCCGACCTGGAGGAGATCTACCCGGTCCGGGCCGGTCTGGAGCAGATCGCGGCCGAGCTGGCCGCGCCGCGCCTGGCGGCCGACTGCAGTGCCCTGGAGCCGCACGTGGCGGCCCTGTGGGAGGCCGACCGGGCGGGCGACGGTACGGCGCAGGTGCGCCACACGGTGGGCTTCCACCGGGAAATGGTGCGGGCGGCCGGGAACAGCGTGCTGCTGCACACCTGGGAGAGCCTGGGCATCGAGGTGTTCACGGCCCTGTCGATCCGCTGGCTCGGGACGGTCCAGAAGTCCTACGCCGAGGAGCACGAGGCCCTGATCGAGGCGTTCCGTACGCAGGACCCGGAGATCGGCCTGCTGGTGAAGCGGCACGTGCTGGGCTGTGCCCCGCGGGCATGAGGCGTGAGGTGCATGAGGTCCCGCGGCTCGATTGTCCGAGTTTGCCCGGCACTGGGTGCCTCTTTTCGCGGCACGCAGTGCCGACTTTCGTCTGACAGACATTTTTTGGACACTTTTCTTTGATCGATCATCGATCAGCGCCTTACAGTCGTCGACGGACCCCAACCGGGTCCATCGACCCTGTCCTGCCAGTCAGGGTTCCTTTCTTCACCACCCTCCTTAGTCCGGAAGGCGGCGCACACCGATGTCCGACCCCGTAGGAAAGCTTCCGAGCGAGCTCGACCAGCTCCCGGACCGCGACTCCGAGGAGACCGCCGAATGGGCGGCCTCCCTGGATGCCGTTGCCAAGGCCGCCGGTACGCGCCGCGCCGAGTACCTGCTCCGCCGTACCCTCCAGCACGCCGAGGCCGCCGGCCTCGCGCTGCCCAAGCTGCTGGAGACGGACTACGTCAACACCATCCCCACCGCCGCGGAGCCCGAGTTCCCCGGTGACGAGGAGATGGAAGCCAAGATCACCGCGTGGAACCGCTGGAACGCGGCCGCGATGGTCACCCGCGGCTCCAAGTACGGCGTCGGCGGCCACATCGCCACCTTCGCCTCCGCCGCCTGGCTCTACGAGACCGGCTTCCAGCACTTCTTCCGGGGCAAGGAGGCCGACGGATCGGGCGACCAGCTCTACATCCAGGGCCACGCCTCCCCCGGCATCTACGCCCGCGCCTTCCTCGACGGGCGCATCTCCGAGCAGCAGCTCGACAACTTCCGGCAGGAGTCGGGCGGCAACGGCCTCCCGTCCTACCCGCACCCCCGGCGGCTGCCCTGGCTGTGGGAGTTCCCCACGGTCTCCATGGGCCTCGGACCGCTCTCCGCGATCTACCAGGCGCGGTTCAACCGCTACCTGCAGAACCGGAACATCAAGGACACCTCCAACTCGCACGTCTGGGCCTTCCTGGGCGACGGCGAGATGGACGAGCCCGAGTCGACCGCCGCCCTCGCCCTGGCGTCGCGCGAGCAGCTCGACAACCTGACCTTCGTCATCAACTGCAACCTACAACGCCTCGACGGCCCGGTCCGCGCCAACTTCCGCGTGGTCCAGGAGCTGGAGGCCCAGTTCCGCGGCGCCGGCTGGAACGTGGTGAAGACCCTGTGGGGCACCGCCTGGGACGAGCTGTTCCAGCTCGACACCACGGGCGCCCTGGTCCGCCGCCTCCGCGAGGTCCCGGACGCGCAGTTCCAGACGTACGCGACCCGCGACGTGGCCTACATCCGGCAGCACTTCTTCGGCGTCAACGCCGAGCTGGTGCAGCTCGCCGGGGTGCTGTCCGACGCGAAGATCGCCGAGTGCTTCCACACCTCGCGCGGCGGCCACGAGCCCCGCAAGGTCCACGCCGCGTACAAGGCCGCCCTGGAGCACAAGGGCGCGCCGACGGTCATCCTCGCGCAGACCGTCAAGGGCTACACCCTGGGTGCCGGGTTCGAGTCGAAGAACGCGAACCACCAGATGAAGAAGCTGACGATCGACGAGTTCAAGGACATGCGCGACCTCCTTGGCCTCCCGATCCCGGACAGCGCCTTCGCCGACGGCCGGGTCCCGTACGGCCACCCGGGCGCGAACAGCCCCGAGGTGCAGTACCTCAACGAGCGCCGCGCGGCCCTCGGCGGCCCGGCCCCGGCCCGCAAGGTCCACCACGTGGCCCTGCCGGCTCCGGCCGAGCGCTCCTTCGCCCCGCTGCTCAAGGGCTCCGGCAAGCAGGAGATGGCCACCACCATGGCCTTCGTCCGGCTGGTCAAGGACCTGATGCGGGACAAGGAGACCGGCAAGCGCTGGGTGCCGATCGTCCCCGACGAGGCCCGTACCTTCGGCATGGAGTCGCTGTTCCCGTCGGCCGGCATCTACTCGCCGCTGGGTCAGACGTACGAGCCGGTCGACCGCGACCAGCTGATGTACTACAAGGAAGCCAAGGACGGCCAGATCCTCAACGAGGGGATCACCGAGGCCGGCGCCATGGCCGACTTCATCGCCGCCTGCACGTCGTACGCGACGCACGGCGAGCCGATGATCCCGTTCTACATCTTCTACTCGATGTTCGGCTGGCAGCGCACCGCCGACCAGATGTGGCAGCTCGCCGACCAGCTCGGCAAGGGCTTCATCGTCGGCGCCACGGCCGGCCGCACCACCCTGACCGGTGAGGGCCTGCAGCACGCGGACGGCCACTCGCACCTGATCGCGTCCACGAACCCGGCGTCGCTCAACTACGACCCGGCCTTCGCGTACGAGATCGCGGTGATCGTCAAGGACGGTCTGCGCCGCATGTACGGCGAGACGCCCGAGGACGTCTTCTACTACCTGACGGTCTACAACGAGCCGAAGCCGCAGCCGGCCATGCCGGAGGGTGTGGAAGAGGGCATCGTCAAGGGCCTCTACCGCTTCAACACCGCCGCCGACCTGGGCGAGGCCGCCCCGGCCGCGGACGCCGCGAAGATCCAGCTGATGGCTTCGGGCACCGCGATCCACTGGGTGCTGGAGGCGCAGCGGCTGCTGGCCGCCGACTGGAACGTGGCCGCCGACGTGTGGTCCGCCACCTCCTGGGGCGAGCTGCGCCGGGACGCGCTGGAGTGCGACGAGGCGCTGCTGCGCGGCGAGGTCCGCACGCCGTACGTCACCCGCGCCCTGGAAGGCGCCCAGGGCCCGGTCCTGGCCGTCTCCGACTGGATGCGCCAGGTTCCGGACCAGATCAGCCAGTGGGTGGAGCAGGACTACACCTCGCTGGGCACGGACGGCTTCGGCCTGTCCGACACCCGTGAGGGCGCCCGCCGCCACTTCGGTGTCGACGCGCAGTCGATCGTGGTGGCCGCGCTGGCGCAGCTCGCCCGCCGCGGCGAGGTTCCGGCCTCGGCCGTGAAGGAGGCCCGGGAGCGCTACGCGCTCTGAGCCCTCCCCGGTGACGCGTGAAGCTCGACGTGTGACGGTCGACGTGTGACGCTCGACGCGTGAAAGGCCGGTGTCCGCCCCCACTCGGGGGTCGGACACCGGCCTTTCGCCGTACACGCGGTGGCGGGCGGCCCCCGCACCCGTGATGCTGGAGCGGTGATGGACGAGACGGAGTTCTGGGAGATCGTCGACAGTACCCGCGAGGCCGCCGAAGGCGACCCCGAGGAACACGCCGAGCTGCTCGTCGAGCGGCTGACGCAGCTCGACCCGGACTCCGTCCTGGACTTCGCGCGGCACTTCGAGTCGCGCTACAACCGGGCGTACACCTGGGACCTGTGGGGCGCGGCCTGGGTACTCCTCGACGGGGCCAGCGACGACGCCTTCGACTACTTCCGGTGCTGGCTGATCGGCCAGGGCCGGGAGGTCTTCGAGGGCGGCGTGCACGACCCGGACCATCTGGCGGAGCTGCTGGGCGAGTTCGACGAGGAGATCGACGGGGACGGCGAGGAGCTGGGGTACGCGGCGGACGAGGCGTACGAGCAGCTGACCGGGGTGGTCGCGCCGGACCTGGGGATTCCGGTGCAGGCGGCAGAGCCGGAGGGCGCTCCGCTGGACTTCGAGGACGAAGCCGTCCTGGCGGAGCGGTTCCCCCGGCTCTGGGAGCGCTTCAGGGCTTAGTGCCCCAGGGCTCAGTGGTGCGTGCCGCCGTCGATCCGGATCTCGGTCCCGGTGATGAAGGCGCCGTCGTCCGAGCCGAGCATGGCGACGACCCCGGCGACGGTCTCGGGCCCGGCGAAGCCCTGGCCGATGGCCGGGGCCAGCTTGGCGAACAGGGACCAGTCGGTGTCCTCGGGCAGGCCGGGGCCGGAGCCGGTGGTCATGCCGCTCTCGATGGAGCCGGGCGCCACGCAGACCACCCGCAGGCCCTGCTTGCTGTATTCGGCGGCCAGTGCGTGGCTCATGGACTGGATGCCGCCCTTGCTGGCCGCGTACGCGGACATGTAGGGGTGGGCGAAGGACGCCGAGGTGGAGCTGAAGTTGACGATGACGGGCTTGTCGCCGGCCAGCAGCGCGGCGAGGGACTCGCGCACCATGAGGAAGGTCCCCGTCAGGTTGACGGATATGACCTTGTTCCAGAACTCCAGGGTGGTCTTGTGCGTGTGTTCGGACCGCAGGATGCCGGCGGCGTTGACCAGTACGTCGATCCCGCCGAGCGCGTCGACCGCGCCGGCCACGCCTTCCTTGACCGCGTTCTCGTCGGAGATGTCGAGCGGGGCGGTGGTCAGCCGCTCGCCCGCCCCGGCCGCGGCGGCCTGTTCGGCGGTGGCCTTGAGCCCGGCCTCGCTCACGTCGACCGTGTGGACCCGGCCGCCCTCGGCGAGGATGCGGTGGACGGTGGCCCGGCCGATGCCGGAGCCGCCGCCGGTGATGAGGACGCGACGTCCTTCGTAACGGTTCATGTGCCGAGCGTACCGAGGCCACGACACGTTTTGCCATAGTGACAAAGAATGCAATTGCCTCCGGCAACCAGGAGTACCCTTTCCCCTCGTGAGATCCCCTCGTCCGTACTCCCCCCAGGCCGGCCCGGGCGCCCAGTCGCTGACCGAGCGGCGCAAGGCCGCGACCCAGCTCGACATCGCCCGCGCGGCCTGCGAGCTGTTCGCCGCACACGGCCCCGACGGCACCACCGCCGAGGACATCGCGCATCGCGCGGGCGTGGCACTGCGTACGTTCTACCGCTATTTCCGCAACAAGCAGGAGGCCGTGGCCCCGCTGCTGGCGGGCGGCGGCGACGAGTGGCGGGCCCTGCTCGCCGAGGAGCACCCCGGCACCCCGCTCTCCGAGGCCCTGGAACGCGCCGTCACCCGTTCCCTGACCGGCCCGGTGGCCGTCGCGGAGGGCCTGGAGTGGACCCGCGGCCTGCTCCGTGCCTCGGTCGACGACCCGGCCCTGCGGGCCGTCTGGTACCGGGTCAACCAGGACTCCGAGGAGGACCTGGCCCCGATCCTCACCCGCCTGGCCGGCCCCACCGCCGACCCCCTCCGGATCCGCCTCCTGGCCGCGGCGGCCACCGACGCGATCCGCGTCTCCCTGGAAGTCTGGTCCACCACCGACGCCCCGGCCTCGGGCCCCGGCTCCCCCGCCGAACTGGCTGTCCGCTCCCTGCGGGAACTGACCCGGGGGATGTCGATCCTGTCCGGCTCCTGACTCAGGCCCGGGGCACCCGCGCGAGGGCGGCCCGGATGGTGTCGGCGGGGTCGGGGACGTCGATGCCGAGCCGCCGGAGGAGGCCGACGACCTCGCCCAGGGTGGTGCCGCGTTCCCGGGCCGTCTGGTGGAGGTACTCGAGGGGGTAGGAAGCCGCCGTCGGCACGTCGTCCCCCTCCAGCCGGTCCACCCCCAGGAGCCTCCAGGCCTCGCGTTCGGACAGCCCTTCCGGCAGGGCGCGGTGCGACAGCGGCATCCGGTAGGCGCGCATCCGGCCCGCCAGTACCGCCGGGGTGACGTGCAGCTTGCGCGCGGCGATCAGCACGTAGGCGAAGGGCACCACCGTATCCACGTCGAGCGCCCACCACGGGAACGGGCTGCCGTCGTCGAGCACCTCCCGGTCCAGGTCGGTGGGCCGCTGCGGGACCTCCAGCGGGATCTGGAACCCGTACGCGTGCAACCGGGCGATGCGGCGGCGCATCGCGTCCGGTGAGCTCCAGGCCCCCTCGAGTACGTCGACGTAGGAGAGGCGGGACGCGGGATCGAGGTAGCCCTCGTAGGCCCCGTTCCTCAGGTCGGCGAGGTCTTCCTGCACGGCATCGGCCGGAAGGCGGGGACCGCGGAAGCCGAGTTCCGCCAGCCGGGCCAGGACCTCCCCCGGCTCCGTCTCCAACCGACCCGCCACATACAGGACATGACCGGGCGGCACCAGACGGGACCTCTCCAGCCACCGCCGCGACTCGTCCCCGTGGACAGCCAGCAGCACCTCGAGTTCCTCCGAGGGGTGCTCCGGCAGCCCGGCCGGGTCCGCTCGGAGGCCGTGGTCCGCGAGCCGTCGGCACACCTCGGACACGGTGAGGCCGAAGTCCAGGCTCGCCGCGACCACGTGCCCCGGGGGCACTTCGGAGCCGGGCATGAAGCATTTGCGGTTGGGGCCGGTCGGCACCAGACGCACCAGGGGCTCCTCGTCCGCCGCCATGCACATGTCCTCGACCTCCGCGGGAACCTCGCATCCGAAACTCCGCAGGAACTCGGCTGTTCCGGCCACCCCCATCCTGGTGTGCTCGACCGCGGACAGGAGGGTGTCGGTCGTCGCCGGGCCGCCTCCCGGGGAGATGGCGTCGTAGGTGGCGAAGACATGGGTGTCAGCGCTTCTGAGCGAGGCTCCGTCGGCCCAGTTGAGGGGGGACAGCTCGGGATAGCCGAGGGCTGCCGCCTGCATCGCCACCTGTCGCGGGTCCTGACGGAAGAGCTCGGCCGTGCGGGCGATGTCGTCGAGGGTCACAAGGAGCCCGCTCCCGCGGTACGGTTTGGCCCGCAGCAGGACCTGGTCGGAGGGAAGAGCCTTCCGGACCTCTCCCAGGTCCCCGATCTCCGGGCAGCACTCCAGCAGTTCGGACAGCGACCCGCGCGGGCCGTGGGCAAGGATCCGCCACAGGTAGATGTGGTCCGGTGCCTTCTCGAGCCCCTCCATATCGGTCTGGCTGGTGTAGCCCAGGCCGCGCGTGCCCAGGACGAGACTGGCATCGGCCAGGAAGAAGCCCGCACTGCCCTCGCCGAGCACCACTCCTCCGGCCGGCACCCGCCGTCCGGCCGCCCCCAGGGCGGATGCGACGGTGTCGGCCAGGGGTGCGCTCCCGGCTGCCACGCGGCACAGCCAGTCGTAGTCGGGCAGGTCCGGCTCGCCCTCCGCCTGCGCCAGTACGGCGGCCGCCCCCTCCAGCAGGGGCTGCACGACCGGGGCGACGTCGTCGAGCACGTTCCTGCGGTCGACCGACAGCCGGGCCGGGGACCAGGGGCCGGTCAGGTTCACCACTGCGCCCATCAGGCCCTGGCGGCCGGACGCGTTGAGGAAGCCGGTGCGCCCGACCGGTTCCACCACCAGGCCGTCCACGAGAAGCGCACCCCCCTCCTCGCACCACAGGACGTGAACACCGTCAGGGGCACCGCCCCACTCCAGCACCCGGCCGGATGCCGACAGGCCGAATTCGCTCCCGCCGTACGGAGCCGGCGCGCGCCCCTTGAACCGTCCGGGATGCCAGACGGCATCGACACCGTCGTACTCCGCCGTCGTCTCGAACTCCGCGATCCCCAGCAGCCGCTCCAGCACGTCCACGCAGGACCAGCCCTCCGGGACCAGTCCGGGCCGGAGCCGCAGCCGGACCGTGGTTCCCGGCTCCCGACCGCGCCGGGACTTCCGCACGATGCGGAAGAGGTGCGCCGGCCCGCAGATCGAGACCCCGTACACGGGGCCGAGGGAGCCGTCCGGGGCCATCCGGCAGGTGGTGACCTCGATTTCGTCGGCCAGCATGAAATAGCTGAGCACCCCGATCCCGAACCGGCTGTTCGGGTGGAGGGTCACCGGCGGGTCCAGCGCCTCCCACGCGGCGCGTTCCAGCTTGAATTCCAGCTGTTCCGCGAACCGCGCGCCCGCCTGCGCGAACACGCCGCGCAGCTCGGCCTCCCCCATGCCGACCCCGTTGTCCCGGCACTCCAACCAGGTGTTGCCCTCGTCGTCCGTCTCCTGGACGAAGGCGATCCGCCCGGTGTACGGCTCGCCGCCGCCCGGCAGCGGATCCGTACGGTCCAGGTACTCGCTGCGGGCCCGCCGGTAGCGGCAGGCGTCCAGGGCGTTCTGGTAGAGCTCCCGGACCGCGAGGTCGCGGTCCTTGTACAGCTCGATGCCCATGGCCAGATCCCGGAACCGGCGGCCGTCGCTGCGGAACCGCGCGTACCCGTCGAAGGTTCCCGCGGCCGGGACGACACCGTCCGCCGACAGCCGGGCCGGCAGCGGGGGCACCGTCTGGGTGACGCGCTCACGGACGGTGCGCCGCACCGCGTGGAGGAGTTCGTCGACGCGGCCGACGTACTCCCTGACGCCCTCCACCACGGCTTCGTGCCCGCACTCGGCCCGCAGCACCGGCAGCTCCGCCGAGCCGCCCCAGCTCGCCCGCTCCAGGGTGGTCCGGAGGGCCGCGAGGTCCACCGGGTCGGGGATGGCGAGATGCTCGGCGACGATGCCGGGGAGCAGTGCCGGCTCCGCGGACATGCCGTACGCGAGGGCGGCCAGCAGCATCAGGCGCTGTTCCCGGAGTTGCTGGGGCCCGCCCGCGCCGGTGCGGATCCGGTCGTCGGCGGCGAGCCGGTCCAGGAATTCGGGATGGCAGACGTCGGGGCCGCGGCGCAGCCCTTGGAGGAGGGCGGTGACGCGGCGGGCGGCGAGGGCCTCGCCGAACCAGGCGGCGGGCTCGCCGAGGCCGCCGATGAGGGCGGCGGGCGAGCCGGGGTCGGAGAACTCGCGCTGCGCGACCAGCCACCGGTGGAACAGCCACCAGCCGACCTGCGGCTCCGCGTCGGGGGTGCGCAGGGCCCGCTGGACCAGCGTCTGGTCCTCGTCCAGGAAGATCTCGTACGCGCGCCGTCCGCGGCCCGCGTCCGGGTCAGAGCGCAGAGTCCACGGCCGGACCTCCCCGACCTCGGCCGCCGCCCGGCCCAGGTAGTGGACCCGGTGCAGGAAGGGCAGCAGCACCAGCACCGCCGCCTCGGCGGGGTAGAGGTCGGGCTCCGCCCCGGCGAGCAGCAGCTCGGTGCACTCCAGGAACCGGACGGCGACGCCCGGGTCCCACCAGGGGTCCTCCGTCACCGCGCCGCCGTCCTCCAGCCCGTCCCGCAGCCGGGCCAGCTCCGCGGCCAGGGCCGCGGCCCGCCCGCGGTGCGCCTCGAGGGCGGCGGCCCAGCGCTGCGGCACCTGCTCCCACACCGCGGACCCGGCGGCCCGGCGCACCCAGGGATCACCGTCGTCGGCGGCCGGGACCGCCGGGGCGGCGGCCCCGGGGTCGCCGAAGGTGAGCCCGTGGATGGTGTCCGCCTGCACCACGATGCCCACCCGGGCGTCGCCCCCGATGCTGTTGTGCGTGGCCCGCCGGTCCTCTTGGTCCACTCCGCCCCCTTCGCCGGTGGGGACAAAACCTTAGAGGAGCGGGGCCCGGGGGGCCGCCCTACGGTGGAAGTACAGGTACGACCAGAAGGTGCCCAAGGTCACCTGCCCGACCACCGCGCCGTGAGCAGGTCGAGCACGCGGGAGGCAGTCATGCACCGCAGATTGCGCCGCGCCCTCGTGGCTGCGCCCTTCGCAGCCTCGATCGCGCTCTCACCCCTGGCAGCGGCGGCAGAGCCGTCGGCCGGTACGGCCCGCGCGCCGGCCGTCGGCAAGTGCACGCTGGTGACGGACGACTTCAACCAGATCCAGACCTGGGTCACGGGCTGGGAGCCGAACCAGAAGTTGTTCTGGAGCCCCAACAACTCCGCCCCGTTCCAGGTGGACGAGAACGGGCAGTGGGACGGGTTCGTCACACCGGACGATCCCACGAGGGTCTACTACGGCCCGACGGAGCAGGAGAGCGTGCCCTGCGTGCCCGGCCCGAAGCCCGGGCTCCCGGCGGACGCGATCGGCACGTGCAAGATCGAGAAGACCGAGGACACCCGGGCCGGAACCCCGCTGGTGAAGCTCACGCTCGAGGGGTGGAAGCCGGAGACCAGGCTGTACGTGCTCGTCGACGGCCAGAAGCAGGCGATCCTGCGCAACGGGAACACGCCCATGCTGATCCCCGCCGACAGGGCCCCCGCAGAGATCTACTACGGGGAGGACGGAAAGGAGTCCGTACCGTGCACGAAGGGCCCCGGAGTCGGCACCGAGCCCGGGAAGGAGCCGAGCGCCGGCACCTGCACGGCGGAGAAGGCCCCGGCGACGAACGGGCAGCGGAACGACTCCCGGCTGACGGTCAAGCTCCAGGGGTGGAAGCCCGGCCAGTCCCTCGACCTCGACCCGGGGCCGAGGGTCACGGCGGACAAGTCCGGTAACGCGACCACGACCGTGCAGCTGCGCGGATCCGGGCAGCTCAAAGTCGTCTTCACGGCGGAGGACGGCAAGAGGGGCTCCGCACCCTGCACGCAGACGGTACCGAAGAACAGCGTGCCCCAGCAGGGCTGAGGCCCACAGCACAGCGGCCCCGCCGCTCTCCGGGATGGTCTCCGGGGAGTGGCGGGGCCGCTGCTCGCGCTGTTTAGAGGTCGAAGTAGAGCTCGAACTCGTGCGGGTGCGGGCGCTGGGCGATCGGGGCGATCTCGTGGGTGCGCTTGTAGTCGATCCACGTCTCGATCAGGTCCGGGGTGAAGACACCGCCGGCCAGGAGGTACTCGTGGTCGTTCTCCAGGGCGGTGAGGACCGCGTCCAGGGAGGTCGGGACCTGCGGGACGGCCGCGTGCTCGTCGGGGGCGAGCTCGTAGAGGTCCTTGTCGATCGGCTCCAGCGGCTCGATCTTGTTCTTGACGCCGTCGATGCCGGCCAGCAGCAGGGCCGAGAAGGCCAGGTACGGGTTGGACGACGGGTCCGGGGCGCGGAACTCGACGCGCTTGGCCTTCGGGTTCGAGCCGGTGATCGGGATGCGCATGGCCGCGGAGCGGTTGCGCTGCGAGTACACCATGTTGACCGGGGCCTCGAAGCCCGGGACCAGACGGTGGTAGGAGTTCACCGTCGGGTTGGTGAAGGCGAGCAGCGACGGGGCGTGCTTGAGGATGCCGCCGATGTAGTAGCGGGCGGTGTCCGACAGGCCCGCGTAGCCGGCCTCGTCGTAGAACAGCGGGTCGCCGTTGGCCCACAGCGACTGGTGCACGTGCATGCCCGAGCCGTTGTCACCGAAGATCGGCTTCGGCATGAAGGTCGCGGTCTTGCCGTTGCGCCAGGCGACGTTCTTCACGATGTACTTGAAGAGCATCAGGTCGTCGGCCGCGGCGAGCAGCGTGTTGAACTTGTAGTTGATCTCGGCCTGGCCGCCGGTGCCGACCTCGTGGTGCTGGCGCTCGACCTGGAGGCCCTGGGCGTCCAGCTCGAGGGAGATCTCGGCGCGCAGGTCGGCGAAGTGGTCGACCGGGGCGACCGGGAAGTAGCCGCCCTTGTAGCGGACCTTGTAGCCGCGGTTGTTCTCCTCGGAACCGGTGTTCCAGGCGCCGGCCTCGGAGTCGATGTGGTAGAAGCCCTCGTTCGCGGAGGTCGCGAAGCGCACGCTGTCGAACACGTAGAACTCGGCCTCGGGGCCGAAGTACGCGGTGTCGGCGATGCCGGTGGAGGCGAGGTACGCCTCGGCCTTCTTCGCGATGTTGCGCGGGTCGCGGCTGTAGGCCTCACCCGTGATCGGGTCGTGGATGAAGAAGTTGATGTTCAGCGTCTTGTCGCGGCGGAACGGGTCCAGGCGCGCGGTGGTGATGTCGGCGCGCAGAGCCATGTCGGACTCGTGGATGGCCTGGAAGCCGCGGATCGAGGAGCCGTCGAAGGCGAGCTCCTCCGCCGGGTCGAATGCCCGAGCCGGGATGGTGAAGTGCTGCATCACACCAGGCAGGTCGCAGAAGCGGACGTCGACGAACTTGACGTCGTTCTCCTCGATGTACTGCTTCACTTCGTCGGCGTTCTGGAACATCCAACTCCTCCTACTCCCACCCCGGGGCAGGGACGGGCTTTTTATAGCTCGTGGTGCGTCAGTGCGGTGCCGCACGCTGACCCGACCATAAGCAGACGGGATTTCTCAAGCATGACCCATTTGTTTCGCACAAGTTAACCGGGGTCCCGCCGAGGGTGCCGAAGGCGCCACGGGTACCGTGGTCGGGTGGACAACAGGCAAGCAATCGGATCCTGGCTCTCCGGCCCCCGTGCGGCCGCGGAGAACATGGGCATCGACCTCGGCTACCCGGGCGAGCAGCTCGGTCTGCCGCAGCACGGTCCCGGCTCTGTGGCCCGGTTCGGACGCCGGCTGGGCGGGGTGGCCATCGACTGGATGGCCTGCCAGCTCATCGCATACGGCCTGATCACAGGCGGGGACTGGGCTGCGGCGGGCAACTGGACGCTGGCGCTCTTCGCCGCCCTGGCCGTGCTCACGGTCGGCACGGTGGGCTTCACCCCGGGCAAGCGGCTCGTGGGCCTGCGGGTCGTCTCGGAGGCCGGCGGCCGGCTGAGCTTCCCGCGGGTGCTGCTCCGTACGGTGCTGCTGGTGCTGGTCGTCCCGGCGCTGATCTGGGACCGGGACGGGCGGGGGCTGCACGACCGGCTGGCCCGCGCGGTCCAGGTGCGCATCTGAGCCGTCCGAGGGTCGAATATGTCACGTACGTGAACTGCGAAGATCAGCGCGAAGAGGGGCGCCCCGGAGCCGAAAGCTCCGGGGCGCCCCTCTGTGTCGTGCGTGTCGTCGTATACGAAAAGCAGGTCAGCGCATCTTTCCGCCGCGCGGCATCCGCATGCCCTTCGGCATCGGGCCCTTCGGCAGCGGCATGTTGCTCATCAGGTCGCCCATCGCCCGCAGCTTGTCGTTGACCTGGGTGACCTGCGGGCCGGCCAGGACGCGCGGCAGCTTCATGAGGGTGGTGCGCACCTTCTTGAGCGGGACCTCGCCCTCCCCGGTGCCGACGATGATGTCGTGCACCGGGATCTCCGGCATGATCCGGGCCATCTTCTTCTTCTCGGCCGCGAGCAGGGTCTTCAGCCGGTTCGGGTTGCCCTCGGCGACCAGCACGATGCCGGCCTTGCCGACCGCCCGGTGGACGATGTCCTGGTTGCGGTTCATCGCGACGGCCGGGGTGGTGGTCCAGCCACGCCCCACGTTGTCCAGTACGGCCGCGGCCGCTCCCGGCTGGCCCTCCATCTGCCCGAAGGCAGCCCGCTCCGCGCGTCGCCCGAAGACGATCGCCATCGCGAGGAAGGCCACCAGGAAGCCCAGGATGCCCAGGTAGACCGGGTGGCCGATCAGGAAGCCGATCGCAAGGAAGACACCGAAGGTGACGATTCCCACGCCCGCGATGATCAGACCGATCTTGGAATCGGCCCGTCGGGTCATCTTGTAGGTCAGGGCGATCTGCTTCAGTCGCCCGGGGTTCGCAGCAGTGTCTGCGTTTGACTTCCTCGCCATACGACGAAGTTTACGTGGCCTGCGGCGTCCGGGTAGCCACGGCTTCGAGTGCATGCTCGGTTTCGACCCGGTCCTGGGCCCGGCGGCGGTCCTCCAGGACGGCGGTCCAGGCGTTGCGGCGGGCGCCGCGGATGAGCAGCGACTCGATGCCACGGATGGCGTCGCCAAGGGTCGGGACGGCGATGGCGCGGACGGGCGCGGCCTGCATGGTGATCCCTCTCTCGGTGCTCTCGTTGCTGTGCGTGGACCCAGCATCACTGATGGGTGTTACCAGGGCATGACTAGTCGGTCAATCACCTATGAAACATTGACGCGGCCCGCCAGGCTCTTCCTTGAATGAGCCTAGGGGCCGCGCCGATGCGGTGTTACCCGTTGGTAAGACTTTGTGCGTCAATTCACACAGTCGGTGAGGGCCCGCGAGACCTCAGACCGCCGCACGCTTCTCCATCGCCTGCCCGTACAGCCGACCCGCACGGTACGAGGAGCGAACGAGCGGCCCGGACATGACGCCCGAGAAGCCGATCTCCTCGGCCTCCTTCGCCAGCTCCACGAACTCGGCCGGCTTCACCCAGCGCTCCACGGGGTGGTGCCGCGGCGAGGGCCGCAGGTACTGGGTGATCGTGATGAGCTCGCAACCTGCCGCGTGCAGGTCGCGCAGCGCCTCGCTGACCTCCTCGCGCTCCTCGCCCATGCCGAGGATCAGGTTCGACTTGGTCACCAGGCCGTACTCGCGCGCCTTGGTGATCACCTCGAGCGAGCGCTCGTAGCGGAAGCCGGGGCGGATCCGCTTGAAGATGCGCGGCACCGTCTCCACGTTGTGCGCGAAGACCTCGGGCCGGGAGGCGAAGACCTCCTCCAGCAGCTCCGGAACCGCGTTGAAGTCGGGGGCCAGCAGCTCGACCTTGGTGTGGCCGCCCTCGCGCCCCGCCGTCTGCTGGTGGATCTGGCGCACGGTCTCGGCGTACAGCCAGGCGCCGCCGTCCGCCAGGTCGTCGCGCGCGACGCCGGTGATGGTGGCGTAGTTCAGGTCCATGGTGACCACGGACTCCCCGACCCGGCGCGGCTCGTCGCGGTCCAGGGCCTCGGGCTTGCCGGTGTCGATCTGGCAGAAGTCACAGCGCCGCGTGCACTGGTCACCGCCGATGAGGAAGGTGGCCTCGCGGTC
The DNA here is from genome assembly GCF_040689505.1 of Streptomyces sp. NPDC051211. Lineage (NCBI taxonomy): Bacteria > Bacillati > Actinomycetota > Actinomycetes > Kitasatosporales > Streptomycetaceae > Streptomyces > Streptomyces sp. NPDC051211. The sequence goes on along the minus strand of NZ_JBFBAV010000066.1, from coordinate 3,645 downwards.
TTCCCAGCATTCGTAGATGTTCGGACAACCGGCTTCCTGGCACACGGTGTGCAGGCCTTCGCTCTTCACGAGGCTCTGCATCGCGGTGTACTCGGGACCCATCTTCGCCCGGGTCTTGATCCACTCGGGCTTGCGCTCGATGGGGGTCTGGCTGTTCCGGACCTCCAGGCGCAGCATCTTGCGTCCGTCGGGTGCGACTGCGGACACGACCGGCTCCCTGTGACTTTGATTCCTCGGCGCCCACCAGGGTACGCCCGTAATTTCGTACGCTCTTACGTCGGCCAACCTGGCGGTGGCCGGACGCATTCCCCGCCCGCTAGGCGCCGGCGGCCGGCTCGATCTCGCGCGGCCGCAGCTCGGCGTTCTCCAGCACGTCCTTGAGGTGCCGTTCCACGACGGGCAGCACCTCCCCGATGGTGATCTCGCGGCCCAGCTCGTAGGAGAGCGAGGTCACACCGGCGTCCCGGATGCCGCAGGGCACGATCCGGTCGAACCAGGTGTTGTCCGGGTTCACGTTGAGCGCGAAGCCGTGCATGGTGACGCCCTTGGCGACGCGGATGCCGATGGCGGCGAGCTTGCGGTCCTCGCGGCGCTGGCCGGCGTTGGACGGGGCGTAGTCGGGGCCGTTCAGCCGGGGGTCGAACTCTTCGTCCTGCAGTCGCGGGTCGAAGTCCAGGGACAGCCCGCCCACGGCCGGACGCTGCTCTGCGCTTTCGGTCGCGTCGCCGAGCACCCACACCCCGCTCCGCCCCTCGAGCCGGGTGGTCTCCAGGCCGAATTCGGCGGCGGTGCGGATCAGTGCCTCCTCCAGGCGGCGGACGTGGGCCACCACGTCCACCGGGCGGGGCAGCTTCATGATCGGGTAGCCGACCAGCTGGCCCGGGCCGTGCCAGGTGATCTTGCCGCCGCGGTCCACGTCGATGACGGGGGTGCCGTCGAGCGGGCGCTCGCTGTCGGCGGTCCGGCGGCCGGCGGTGTAGACGGGCGGGTGCTCCAGCAGCAGGCAGGTGTCGTCGATCTCGTCGGCGAACCGGGCCGCGTGGACGCGCCGCTGCTCTTCCCACGCCTCGCTGTACTCGACCATCTCGGGCCCGAAGCCCAGACGGACAAACCGCAGCTCAGTCACCGCAGCGCCTCCTCGTTGAACCTGCTGAAACCTGCCGTGTGCACGTATCGCACTCAGCAAGGGTACGGCGGCGGCTGTTTCCGCTTCCTGCGGCCCCGTGGCAGGTCCGGGTCCTCGTCCGCGCGCGGCAGCCGCCGGTGGCCCTCGGAGTGGTCGTTGACCCAGCCGCACACCCCGCAGGCGTAGCGCCCGTCCAGCCCGGCGATGAGCGTGCCGCAGCGCCGGCACTCGGCCTCGGTGAGCTCCGGGGCGGGCAGCGGGGCCGTGGACTCCGGAACGAGCTCCTGAACGGGCTCGGGAACGGGATCCGGGACGGGCTCGGGGACAGGCTCCGGGATCGGTTCCAGCTCGGGGGGCCGGCGGGTCATGAGGCGCAGCGTACGCGGGGGGAGGGGGGTCGTCCGTAAAGAGCCGTGCAGATTCTGCACACGATCGGATGAATGTGGGGCAGAGAGGGCGGCGGAAGGGAGGTTCGCCGCTACATTCACGCCGTTCACAGGGCCCGTGACCGGCCCGTCACGTCAGGAGACCGTGGAAGCTGATGACGGAACGACCTGCGCAGCGCGTCCCCAACCGGCAGCTCGCGGCGCTGATCGCCGAAGCGGGGTTCTCCAACGCCGGGCTCGCCCGCCGGGTCGATCAGCTCGGCCTGGAACACGGTCTGGATCTCCGGTACGACAAGACGTCCGTGACCCGGTGGCTGCGGGGGCAGCAGCCGCGCGGCACCACGCCCGCCCTGATCGCGGAGGTGTTCACCCGGCGGCTGGGCCGCCGGCTGTCGGCGCAGGACCTCGGCCTGGACGCGTGCGCACCGGTCTACGCCGGGCTGGAGTTCGCCGCCACCCCGGAGGAGGCGGTGGACATCGCGAGCGGGCTGTGGCGCAAGGACTCCGGCTCCCACGCGGAACTCCGGAAGATCGCGTTCACCCCGGCCGGGCTGGTGGTCCCCAGCCGGGACTGGCTGATCGGACGGGCCGACGAGCGGGTCGGCCGGGGGGAGGTGGCGGCGGCCGGGTCCCGGATCCCGGTGCAGGGCGGCCGGACCTCGGTGCCGCGGCAGCGCCAGATCGACCGGGGGCCCGGGCAGCGGGTCACCGGCGGGGACATCGCGGCGCTGCGGTCGGTGGGAGAGCTGTTCCGGACCCTGGACCAGGCGTACGGCGGCGGACACGCCCGGCAGGCCCTGGTGCGGTACCTGGAGCACGAGGCGGAGCCGATGCTGCGGGGCACCTACGGGGAGACCACGGGCCGCCGGCTGTTCGCGGCGGCCGCGGACCTGACCCGGCTCGCGGGCTGGACCTCGTACGACATCGCGGCGCACGGGCTGGCCCAGCGGTACTTCGTGCAGGCGCTGCGGCTGGCCCAGGCGGCGGGCGACCGGCCGTACGGTTCGTACGTCCTGGTCACCATGAGCCGCCAGGCGGTGTACCTCGGGCACGGGCGGGAGGCGGTGCAGCTGGCCCGGGTCGCCCAGCAGGGCGTCGGCTCCGGGCCGCCGCCGGTGGTGCAGGCGCTGCTGCACTCGGCGGAGGCGCGGGGGCATGCGGTGCTCGGCGAAGTCCGGGCGGCAACGGCCTCCCTCGTGCGCGCGGAACGCTCCCTCGGGGCCGCCCGGCCGGGGGACGACGTGCCGCACTGGGCGCGGTTCTTCGACGAGGCGCAGCTCGCGGACGAGTTCGGGCACTGCCACCGGGACCTCCAGCAGTACCGGGCCGCGGCCCAGCACGCGGAACGCTCCCTGCAACTCCGCTCCCCGGGCTATGCCCGGTCCCGCCTCTTCTGCCGCGTCGTGCTGGCGACGGCGCGGCTCGGGCTGGGGGAGCTGGAGCAGGCGTGTGCGTTGGGGGCGGAGGCGGCGCAGCAGGCGATGGAGATGCGGTCGGTGCGGGCGGTGGAGTATGTGCGGGACTTCGAACGCCGCCTGGAGCCGTACCGCGACGTGGCAGCAGTCCGCCAATACCGCGACCGAGTCGCCTCCCTGAACTGACCCGCCGGGCACCTCCGGCCCTGCTGGCCCACCTCCGGGCTTGCCGGCCCATCCCCGGCCTGCCGGCCCATCTCCGGGCTTGCCGGGCCGCCTCCGGCCTTGCCGGGCCCTGCTGGCCGGGGGTGCCGCGCAGCGGCAATTCCAGCCGCCGGGCCGCGCCTCAGCCCCGCCGGAACACCCCAGCCCCGCCGGGCCCCCTCCAGCCCCGCCGGCGTTTGAGGCGCGGGGGTCCGGGGGCCGGCCCCCGGCAACGGCGCCGCACCCGGACCCGGCACCTCCAGCCCCGCCGGGCACCTCCCCCCGCCAGGCCTTACGGCTGGGGTGCCGCAGGCAACTCCAGCCCCGCCGGCGATTGAGGCGCGCGGGCCCGGGGGCCGGCCCCCGGCAACGGCGCCGCACCAGGCAGGGCGGCCGCTGCGCGGAGCTGTTCCCCACCCCGCCCCTTCCCGAACTGGGGCTCCGCCCCAGACCCCGCTCCTCAAACGCCGGAGGGGCTGGGTAGCGCTCCGACCCCGGCGGGGCTGGGTGGGTG
>NZ_JBFBAV010000065.1:0-30849 GCF_040689505.1 Streptomyces sp. NPDC051211 | reverse complement strand
GCATCATCGGCCTTGCCGCCTGTGACACGGAGGGCTACAACCTCCACTCCAAGTACATGATCATCGAGGCCCCGATGCGGTGTCAGCCCGCGCAGCGGTCGGCGGTGGCGTCGGCAGCCACCGTGGTTTCCGGTCGGCGGCCCCGGCCGGCGCCGGTCTCCGAGCGGCCGACCGGTCGACCGGTCGACCGGTCCACGGAACGCTCTTCGACCATCCCGACATCGCGTACTGGACCCCGATCGTCTCCCCGCTCGGCGAGGTGATGCTCCGGCGTGCCCCCGAAGGGACCGAGATCGGCTACGCGGTCGGTCCGGCCCACCGAGGCCAGGGGGCCGGCCGTGCGAGCGGTGCGGTTGATGGCCGCCTACGCCTTCGGGCAACTGGACGCGGAGCAGGCGATCCTGGAGCTGGAGGCCGAGACGCCCCGTCATGAGGAACACAGCCCGGTAGGACCGCGCTGAGGCGGTCCTACCGCTCCCCGAAGGCTCCGGGAGATCCGTGCCGGAGCGGGGTTCGCCGCCTCGAAGATCGGAGCGGGCCTGAGGTGTCCGGACGCGGCGCCGGGGGTTCAGTCCCGGGGGTCGTCGGCGCCGCGGGATGAGGGCGAGGCGGGAGGTGAGGGCGAGGCGGGTGGTGAGGGCGGGAGCTCTGAGGCTCGTACGTCCAGCGGCGGTTCGGGGGCGGGGGCCGAGAGCTCCGGCTCCAGGCCCTCCCGCATCACGACCGTCCGGCGCCTGCCGGTGTCCGCTCGCCAGGCTTCGAAGACCAGCGTCGTCGCGGTGACCACGGCCAGGCCGAGCAGCCAACCGCCCACGACGTCGCTCACCCAGTGCACGCCGAGCGCGACGCGCGTGTAGCCGACACCCGCCACGGAGACCACCGCGAGCGCCCAGGGAACCGGCCGCCAGGCGCGGGGTACCAGGGGCAGCAGGACGAACAGGAGGACGGCGCACGAGGTGACGGCCGTCATCGCATGGCCGGACGGGAAGGAGAACCCCGGCGCGTGGGCGACCGGATCAGGCAGATGGGGCCGTGCGCGCTCCACCACGCTCTTGACCAACACCCCGGTCAGGGCGCCGGCCATCGCGGTCACGGACGCCCAGGCCGCGAGCCGCAAGGCGCGGCGGGTCAGGAGCCAGAGTGCGAGCAGGGCAACCAGCAGACGCATCGTCACGGGGTCCCACACGAAGTCGGTGAGGACGTGGAGGACGCTCACCCAGCCGGGATGGCCGAGGGCGGCCTGGTGCAGCCGCTCGGCCGCGGCCCGGTCGAGCCGGTGCAGCGGCGGCCACCCGGACTCCACCAGGACCAGGGAGAGGGCGAACGGCACGGATGCCGCGGCCGTTGCGGCGGCGGTCAGGAGGAGTCTCGCTGCGAAGGTGGCGTCGGGCCCGGAGTAACGTGCCGACAGGGCCCGCACGGTGGTTCGCATTCGCCGGGACGGGCCGGTGCGCGCCGTCCCGGGCGCCGGCGCGTCGCGGCCGGACAGTACGACGGACCCGACGATCAGCAGGGTCGCCGCGCCGTTGAGCAGGCCGCCCGCCACGTCGGTGGGGTGGTGCATGCCGCGGTACACGCGGGACAGCGCGACGGCCGCCGGCACGAGCAGCGGAACCGTCGCCGCGGCATACCGCCACCGGCCGCGGCCGCGTGTCCTCAGCAGCACGATGACGGCCAGTCCCGCGTACAGGGCGACGGCGGCCCCGACGTGTCCGGACGGGAAGCTGGAGGTCGGTGGCGCGCCGTCCAGGCGGGGGACGTCGGGGCGCGGCCGTCGTACGAACGCCGTCACCAGCAGGAACACGGCCGACTGCCCGGCGACCGACGCCGCGAGGAAAAGGGCCTCGGCCCGCCACGCGACCTGCGGCAGCACGAGCATCGCCACGGCGCAGACCAGGGTCACGCCGATGACGCTCTCCGTGTCGGCCAGTACGGAGAGCCACCGTGTGAGGGCCGTGAGCGGTGCGACGCGTTCCTCGGCGAGGTACCGATTGGCCCGGTCCTCCCATGGCAACCGTCCCTGGTCTGCCGCAGGTCCGGTGAGCAGGGTCCCCAAACCCGCCATCAGTGCTGCCTGGACCGGCAGGAGCAGCAACGGCCAAATCCTCCGGCGCGCAGCCGGACCGTTTTCCCGCGTCATGAGGATCTTGTTGCCACGGTGGGCCCGATGATGCGCCGTGCGCGGCCGAGCCCGGACTGGGCTCAGCCGCTGACCGGCAGGGTTCCGGTGCGCCGGGCCCGTTTGGATCCGGAGATCCCGATCAGACGAAGGGAGACGTTCCGGGTCCGCCATCGCCGGGGCGGTGATCGGCCGTGTCGGGTGGCGAGAGGCGGGGCCTCGCCGAGGGGGCGAGGCTCGTGAAGGGTGAGGAGGGGGCGTATGACGGCATCGGGAGGGCGCCGACGCGGTGGGGGCGAGGGTGCGGCGCCGGTGGGGCGTGACGTCGTGTTGGCTGTGGGGCTGGTGGGGATCTGTCTGGGCGGATCGGCCGTGTTCGTCAGGACGGCCGCGGTGGCGGGCGGCGGAGGCATACCGGTGATGCCGATCGTCACGATGATCGTCCTGGCCGCCGGGGTGGCGCTGGCGCGGTGGAGCGTGGCGCCGGGCCGACGCCACTCCCCCGCTCGTGGGCCGGGCTCGCACGGGCCGGGCTCGCAGGCGCCGGGCTCGCGCGGGCCGGGCGGCCCGGCGGCGCTGGGGACGCCGTCATCCTGCGCTCCGCCGACAGCCGGAGTGGAGGCCGCACCGGAGGCGGCCGGCCTGCCCGAGGTGAGCTCCGGCGCCCTGGACCACACGGCGGTGGACGCCGACGGCTTCGAGCACACGGTCGCCGCGTTGTGCGCCCGCGACGGCTGCCCGCAGGTGGAAGTGGTCGGCGGGGCGGGCGACTTGGGGGCCGATGTGATCGCCACGACGGCGGATGGCCTGCGCGTGGTCATCCAGTGCAAGCACTACGGCGAGGGCAACCGGGTCGGTTCGCAGGACGTCCAGCGCTTCGGCGGCACCTGTTTCGCCGTCCACGAGGCCGATGTGGCCGTCGTCGTGACCACCAGCGCCTTCACCGCTCCGGCCGCGGAGTACGCCGCCACGTGCGGCATCGTCTGCGTCGACGGTGACGGCCTGGCCGCGTGGACGGAGTCGCGAACGCCACCGCCGTGGGAGGCCGCCGCCTCGGCGCGCGCCGAGGCAGGGGCGGAAGGGGTGACGGCTGCCGACGTCTAGAAAGAGCGGACGAATTTCGCAGTCGCAGGCGTGAGGCGTGAGGCGTGAGGTTTGAGGTGACCGGACGTCAACGCACTTGGATGCCCGCGCCGTACGGCGTTCCGCCACTGTGGCAGATGGCGGTACTGGTGGTACCGACCCGGCGCCACGTGGGGTCGTAGACGGTGTAGTCCCGTGCCAGGGGCCTGTCGCACTTCGTGTACACGCGGAACTCGCCGGTGCCGTTGGTACACGTACCGGCCGCGGTGGTACTGGACTTGTACCAGGTACGGCAGTCGTACGGGTCCGCTGCCGCAGGGCTCGCCCCGGCCATCGCCAGCCCGGCACCCAGGGCCAGCGAGGTCATCAAGGATCCGATGCGCTTCATCCATGGTCCCGATCGAGAGGTTCAGTTGGGGCGTCGCGTCGCTCGCACGTAGAAGACCCGAAACACCTCCACTATCCGCGCACCGGCCGGCCCACCACAACCCCGCGCGGGCCCCACCGGAACACAGGGCCGGCGCTGGGGCCGGTGAGACGGCGTTGGCCTGCCGCCCCCACCCATGCCCCAGGGGTTCGCGGGCCCTCAGCGGTCGATGACGCCCTGGAAGACATGCGCTGGAAGGCGATGCCGACCGTCCCCCCGACGAAGGTCGGCCACCCAGCGGCGTTTTCCGGACGTTCGTACCGCCGCGGCTCTGCTCCGTGATAGCGGGCGGGTGTTCGGGGCACCCGCGGCAGTGGCAGCGACGTACAGATCGTGCGACCCACCACGAACCGGGAGGAACAGCCATGCTGATCACGGTCACCCGCTCCGGAGGCTTTGCCGGCTTCGAGAAGCTCCGCGCACTCGACACCTCGGACCGCGCGGACGCGGCGGAGCTGGAGGAACTTGCGCAACGGGCCGTCGCCCCCGTGGCCGACGGCTACCACTACCGGATCACCGTCGACGACGAGGTACTCGACCTTCAGGACCCTTGCCTCTCCGACGCCCAGCGGACACTGATCCGCGCCGTCCTCGGCGAAGGCGCCTGACCGGCGGCCTGGACGCCATCGCCTTTGGCGGCCCGCCCTGCGTGGCGGGCACCGCGCAGTTTCGAGAGCGAATCCCGGGGCACACGACGTAGCGTCACGATGGGCTACACCGGGAGGGTTCATGTCCGGACTATTCGCAAAGATAAAGCAGTTCAGCCGCAGCCCGCAGGGGCAGCGGACGATCGCTTCGGTGCGGCGTGCAGCTTCCGACCCGCGCAAGCGGGAGCAGGCCCGCGGAATGCTCAGGCGCCTTCGAGGCAGGCGCTGACATCGGCCGGCGCAATCGCGTCCGCGCCTGACGGAAGGCGCTGAGACCGCTGAAACTCCGCTCCGTTGGGCCCCACGGCCCTGCCGAGGTCCGTGACGTCAGCGCTCGCCACGCCTGGGCCGCAACGCAAACGTACCGTGCGCGCGCGAAGCCTCATTGAAGTCGAGACCGAAGCAGCCCCGCATAACTGGGCCGCCGAGATGCCCCGCAGGCCTTCGACGACCCGCGCAATTGCCACTGCGCGCCCACGCGAAGGCCCCGCCTCAAAGCCCAGGCGGGGCCTTCGCGTCAGCACAAACCAGCCCGCCGTCGGCACCGGCCACGGGTGACGTTCCGGGGCCGGGTCAGGTTCTCGCCCGGCGCAAGGTGAGGGCGAAGGCGCAGGTCGTGACGGTGAGGATGACGGTCGGTGGCAGGGGCAGGAACATGAGGGATGTCGCCAGGCCGACAAGTGAGGCGGCCAGGAATGTCCATCCGAAGGCGGTGCGCCGCTGGACAAGTGCCGGGAATTGCCGCACGGCAGTGAGACCGAGAGCCCCGCAAGTGATGACGAACAGGGCCATGGCAAGGCTCATGCCCTGAAAGACTTCGAGAGTGCTGCGCTCCAGGCCGAGCAGAGTCATCCTCGTTTCCCCCATGGCGCGTGACGACGCTTGCTGTTCCGGGCTCGGATCCCGTACGGCCGCGCCGACCAGAGCGAGGTGCCCCGCGCCCAGCAGGACGAAGCCCCCGGCCCCGGTCCTGAAGGCCCACAGCGGCACGGGCCGACGCTCGATGACGGGTGTTGCGGTCGCGCTCACCTTGACTCCTTGCGTTCGCTCACCCTCTACGGCTGTAGAGGGCGGGTCGAACTCTACACCTGTAGAGGCGGGGTGGTTGCCGTGTCCCGCCCTCAGGTCCGGAAGTGAGGCGGGAAGCCTGATGCGCCGCGAATTGCTCAAGTGCGCGGCCGGTTCGCGGCGGAGTCCGCCCGGAACTCCTCGCCGAACTTCTCCACGCCGGCATCCGAGACGTCCAGCGGAACCCACTCGATCCCGGTGAATCCGGCCGCCGTCAGTGTCTGCTCGTACGTGTCCTTCGACGGCGCGGTGGCCTCGAACGACACGGGCGGATCCAGCAGGGCCGTGATCCGCGTCCCCCGGCCGATCTCGTTGTCCTTGCCGGTCGCCTCGCACAGGACCCCGTACTTGGCCAGCGATGGGCCGTCGAAGTCGAAGCCCGGGCTCTGCACAAAACAGGTAGAACGCACCGCCGGCAACGAGGCTGCGCCGGGTGTTGCACATCATCTGCTCGATCTCGGCAACGTCGTTCGCCTTGAACGCGCGGCTGTAGAAGCCGGTACCGCAAGCGATGTCCGGTACGGACTTGCCGGTGGCGTCGCCGACCAGGGCGAGGAAGCCCGGTACCTCGGTGTAACGAACGATGGGCAGGGTCTTGAAGCCTTCGAAGGATCAAGCATCAAGGCTTCTCCGGCTTCACCACCTTCTCCACGTTCCTCGACTCCGGAGGTGTGCCTGACGGCCGGCCCGCGCCGTCGTCATGCGCCGGCTCCCCCATCGGCGGCGCTGGGAGCGGCGCTGAGGGCTTCGGCTCCCAGGGCGCGGACCTCGGCCAGCAGCCGGGCGTTGGTGACGCCCTTGACAAGGTATGCCGCGACGCCGACCGCGGCCATCTCGGTGCGGGGTCCCTGGTCGCCGTAGGCGGAGAACGCCAGGATGCGGACGCCGGGGACGGCGCGGAGGATCTGCTCGGCGGTGTACGGGCCGCCGCCGGGGAAGCGTACGTCGAGCACGACGACGTGCGGCCTTTGGGCGGTGGCGAGTCGGATCGCCTCGTCGGCGTCGGCCGCGCTGCCGGCCAGGGTGAGATCGGGCTGGGCCCCGACGACCTCTGCCAGCGCCGCGCGCAGCATGTTGTTGTCGTCGCAGATCAGCACCCGCAGGGGACCCATGGGCATGGTGGGCGGGGTCACGACGGCTCCTGGGGGGCAGTCAGGGAGTCGAAGCTCCTGACGGGCGGACCGGGCAGCGGTTCGTCCAGCTCGCCGGGCGGCAGGTCGGGCACCCAGAACTCCACGGTGGTGCCGGTACCGGGCTCGGCGCGCAATGTCCACCAGCCGCCGGCGGTCTCGGCCCGCTCACGCATCTCCATCAGCCCGAAGTGCTCCTGCAACCTGCGGGCGACCGCCGCGTGGCCGGTGCCGTCGTCGGCCACTTGGACCCGCAGGCCCCGGTGCTCGGTGGTGACGCTGACCCATACGGTGCGCGCTCGGGCATGTTTGCGCACGTTCAGCAGCGCCTCCTGCACGATACGGAAGATGGTGATCGCGGTCTCGGGGGCCGGTTCCTTCTGCAGGTTGTGTTCCAGGGTCGGCTCAAGTCCCCAGCTCCCGGCCACCACGTCGTCGAGGTGCTGGGACAGCGACTCGATCAAGCCGTGCCGGTCGATGCCGGGCGGCTGGAGCCGGAAGGTGAGGTTGCGCAGGCGGCTCACCGCCTCGCGCACCGACGCGTCGAGCAGGGAGAGTTCACGAGCGTAGGGCTCGCCGGCCTGGTCGGCGAGGAGCTGTAGCCGCATGCCGACGGCGACCATGGCCTGGATGGAGTCGTCGTGCACGTCCCAGGCGATGCGGCGGCGTTCCAACTCCTGTGCCTGCACCAGGTGGGTGAACAGGCGGCGGCGTTCGGAGAGCGCCTGCTCGGCGGCACGGCGCTCGGTCATGTCCCGCGTGACCTTGCCGAAGCCGCGCAGTTCGCCGGTCTCGTCGAAGAGGGGGGTGATCACCACGTTGGCCCAGAAGCGGGAGCCGTCCTTGCGGATGCGCCAGCCCTCGTCCTCCAGCCGGCCGTCGACGATGGCCGTTTCAAGCTCCATGTGGGGCTTGCGGGCAGCGATGTCCTCGGGCGGGTAGAAGACCGAGAAGTGTTTGCCGATGATGTCTGCGGCACGGAAACCCTTGATGCGCTCCGCACCGGCGTTCCAGCTGGACACATGGCCTCCGGGGTCGAGCATGAAGATGCCGTAGTCCAGGACGCTCGTGACCAGCAGGGTGAACGCCGTCTCCGTCGGAGCGAGGACGCCGCCTTGTTCGGTGCGGCTGTCCCCGGTCATCGGAGAAGGCCCTCACGGCGGGCCACGGCGACCGCTTCCAGTTGGGAGCGGGCGCCGAGCTTCTCCAGGACCCGCTGGACGTGGTTCCTGGCGGTGTTGAGGGCGACGCCGAGCCGCTGACTGATCTCGGCTGTGCCCAGGCCGTCGCCGAGCAGGCAGAGGGTCTCGCGCTCGCGCGGGGTGAGGGTGGTGCCCAGGCCGACGGTTCTGCCGGCCAGCCGGTCCAGCGCTCCGCTGAGCAGGCCCTTGCTGAAGGCCACTTCACCCGCCGCCACCAGGCGTACGCCGTCCTGGAGCTCGCCCAGGTTGTCGACCTTGAGGATGAGTCCGGAGCCACCGGCCTCGGCGACGTGGGCGGCCACCGCCGGTGTCCCTTCGCCGGTCAGCACCAGCACCCGGGTTCCGGGTGCGGCGGCTTTGAGCGCGGTGATGGCGGCGATGCCGTCGCCGTCGGGCAGGCGCCGGTCCAGCACCACCACCTCGGGGCGCAGCCGGGCCGCATCGGCCAGTGCATCCTTCACGCACAGGCTACGGCCGACCACTTCCAGGTCGTCGGTGCGGTCCAGGGCGAGCCGGATCGCCTCGGCCACCATGTCGTGGTCCTCGACCAGCAGGATGGTGATGCGCCTCCCGGCGGTGCGCGGCACGGTATCCGATGGAGTCTGCGGTGTCGAAGGCATCACAGGGTCCTCCGTGGTAGACGCGGCACACCGCCGGCGAACAGTTCGTCGGCGCCGGTGAGAGCGAACAGTCGGGCCACCTGCGGGCGGGCCCCCTCCACGCGCAGCTCGGTGCCGATCCTATCCGCTGTGGCCTTGGCCTCCATCAGCACGTTGAGCCCCGCGCAGTCGCAGAACCGCAGGTCCCACAGGTCGAGCACGACACGGTCGGGCCGCCGCGCGAAGCAGTCGGCGACGGCGGCACGCAACTGCGCGGTACCGTCCAGGTCCAACGCGCCGACGAGCCGCAGACCGGCCACGTTGGCGTCGAGTGCGGTGCTGACCTGGAACACCGGGCCGGTCACGTTGCGTCTTCTCTCATGTGGCAGCCCCCAGCCTGGGTAATGGGCACCAGCCAAGAGTAGTGAATCTGCACTAGAAAAGAACCCGGTCTCCTGACGGTTCACCACCAAGTGGCCGGATCGGCGCGAAAGCGCACGACGGCAAGGGACGTGAACCCGTGAACGTTTCGAACGGGCTGGGTACCCTGCTGTGTGGGGGAAACGCCAGGGAACTGGGCCCCGACAGCGCTACGGGCTCCCGGGCAGTGGTGGAGCACCCGAGCGGTGAGGCACTCAGTGGAAGGGGCGTGGGGATGGAGCTCCCGTCGGCCATTCCGCACGACGCCCATCGTGCGGAGGTGTGCCTGGACTTCGACGGCGCGCCCGGCTGCATCGCCGAAGCGCGGGAAGCCGCCGTCGCCTTCCTCCGCCACCACGCCCCTCCCGTCCACCGCACCTTTCACGATGACGTCCTGCTGGTCGTCTCCGAACTGGTGACCAACGCCGTCCGCCACGCTCCCGGGCCCTTCGTCCTGGAACTCGGCCTGGTTCCCGGCGGGATCGAGATCACCGTGCGGGACACGTGCTCACGCCCCCCGCACTCCCGGACTCCCGACCGGACCGGCGGACGCGGGTGGACCATCGTCCAGACCCTCGCACGCGTCGTGCGCGTCGTCCCCTGCCCCGACGGCAAGGCCGTCCACGCGGAGCTGTCCTGGTAGCCCAGGCCTTGTGACGTTTCGAACGGCCCCCGCACGGGGGATCCGCTACGCGATCCCCTCATCGCCGGCGAATCCGGCTCCCCCACGGGAGTCCTCGTTCGTACCGCGGTGTCCGTCCTTCCTGGGGCCTGCCAGGTCCACCAGGTCCACCCGCGCGTGCCCGCCCGGCGTCGGTCTGCACGGGGAAGCACCCGATGGGACCCAGGAAGGAACGTTTCGGCGTCTGCGGCCGGGCTTTGCCGCGCGTTCGGGGGGTTTCAGCGGCGTCCCTGCGGAAAGGCGCGAAGAGGACGAAGAGGTACCGATCGCGAGGGAGACGAATCGCCATGGGGACCATGATCCTGCTGATCGCACCGATGCTGCTGGCCCTGCTGCTGGTGACCCGCCGCAACGACCACCGCCCCCGCCACCGGTCCGGCCGCACCTGAAGACGACCCCGTCAACTGAGGTTGGAGGTAGGACCGTGTCGGTTCGAGCGGTGGGTTGGGCCAGGTCGTTTCCGGTTCACCTCGGGGTGCGTGAGGCCCGGCGGTGGTGTCTGGCACATCTGAACACCCTGGAGTGGACCGGAGGTGCCCCCGACACGGTCCACTCCATCCTGCTCACGGTGTCCGAACTGGTCACCAACGCCCACGTGCACGCCCACACCAGTGCCCACCTCGTCCTGACCTGGGACGGCTGCTGCCTGCACGTCAGCGTCGCGGACGGCGACCCGAAGCTCCCAACCCCCAGGCAGGCTTCACCCCGGGCAACATCCGGCCGGGGTCTCGCCATCATCGACGCCCTGGCCGACGGGTGGGACGCCCACGCCTTCCACGGCGGCAAGACGATCACGGCCTGCTTCCACCCGCCGAAGCAGGCTTCCCCCTAGGGGAAGCAGGCGGTGACGTCGCACCCCGCGGCAAGCAGGCGGTGTGTGCGCTTCCCTCGCGATGTCGCATGCGGCACGGCACTTACCTCAACGGCCGCGCCGCATGGGATCCGCGGCCGGGGGCAGACGACGCGTCGGTGGCTGTCCTGGCCTCCCGTGAAGACGTCGTTCGTGAAGGAGCGAGATCGTGCTGATGGCTCACCCCGCGATGCTGGCGCGTCTGGTGGAGGAATACGAAACGGTGGCGGATCTGCACACCGCAGACCGGCACGAACCGGTGCGGCAGCGGATAGAGGACGTGGTGTACACACTGTGCGTGTCGACCGGGACAAGTGACATCGACTCCGCGCTGGCAGTGGCCCGGGAACGGCTGCGCAGCGCATGGCTCGGTGAAGGCGAGGCGGCCGCGCGGGACTGCCAGATCCTGAGTCGTACGTCGAAATAGTCCGTGACCGAGGTGCCGTACCGGTCCCGGAGGCCGGTACGGCACCTCGGTCGTGGAGGGACGCCGACAAGATGTTCGTCTCTGGCCTCGGTTCGCCACGCCGCTTCAGACCCCGGGGTCCTCCGTGGCCGGTTGCGTCACCCCCGCCCGTGCGGCCTCCAGCTGGGCGGCGAAGGCCAGGCCCAGGAACAGGGCCATCGAGGTCAGGTAGGACCACAGCAGCAACGACACGAACGCGCTGAGGGGCCCGTACACGGCGGCGAAGGAGCCACTGGCTCCGACGTACAGGCTCAGCCCCCACGTCGCCAGCAGCCACAGCACCAGGTACACGGTCGCACCGAAGGCCAACCAGGTGTAACCCGGCTGGGTGCGGCGGGGGGAGAGGCGGAAGATGGCGCTGGTGGCGAGGATGGCGAGCAGCACCCCCAAGGGCCAGCGCAGCAGGTCCCACGTGCGGACGGTGCCCGGGCTGAGCTGGTAGACCTCCGCCACGGCGCGGCTCAGGTGGGCGCCGAGGACGGTGACCGCGAAGCTGAGCCCGAGGGGCAGTCCGGCCAGTACGGACATGACGAGCCCGCGGGTGTACTTGTACAGGAACGGCCGGTCGCGCTCCGTTCCGTAGATGCGGTTGGCGCCCCGCTCCACCTGGCACAGGGCAGTGGTCACATTCACCACGGAGAACATCAGGCCGAGCCAGAGGGCGGCCTGACTCCCGTCCCCGGGCTGGTGCCGGCTCTGCGCCAGTACGTCGTCCACCACCTGCTGGCTCGGCCCGCCGGCCAGCCGGCGGATCGTCAGTTCGGCGATCCGGCCGATGTCCTCGGTGTGCAGCGCGCCGGACAACCCGATGACGGCGATGGCCAGCGGGACGATCGACAGCACAGTCTGCAGGGCCAGCGCCCTGGAGTGGCTGAAGCCGTCCGCGTACCGGAACCGGATGAAGGAGTCCCGTGCGAGGCTCCAGCCCCCGTAGCGCCGCAACGCGGCCAAGGCCTCCTCGGCGGACAGCTCCTCGCCCTCCACCTCCGTTTCGCCTGCCACCGCCGTCACGTCCCCGTGCTGCGGCACCCGCGTCGCGGTTCCCATGACCGTCTCCCCCTGTCGAAGTCGTGTGTCCGGCAGCCGCCACCACGGCCCGCCGGGCTACCCCGTCGTGGTCGCGGGTGACGCGGGCGGCCTGGAGCCGGGCCGCCGGGACCGTGCCGCGAGCCGGGTCCCCGAGGGCCCCCCAGCCACCTGCCGGACGCCCCCGCGCGAGCCGCCGCCGCGCGAGCCGCCGGCACCGCCCGGGCGCGCTTCGCTGATGAGTCGCATGCCGCGCGTCTTCCCGTAGCGTCGCGTTCCACACGGGACCGAAGGGCCGGACGCGGCCGCGGGCGCGGACCGGTCCGGGCAGGCGGCCGGGGGCGGACCGGTCCGGGCAGGCGGTTCCGGGCGGGCAGTTCCGGGCGGGCAGTTCCGGGCGGACCGTCCGGCGCGGCGACACCCTGGACCGACGGACCAACGGGCCCGGGAGCCCCGCCGACAGTAGCGTGACCGCATGCGCACATGGACGGGCAAACCGTATCCCCTGGGAGCGACGTACGACGGCTCCGGAACCAACTTCGCACTGTTCTCCGAGGTCGCCGCGGGCGTGGACCTGGTTCTGCTCGACGACGCGGGGCACGAGACCCGCGTACCGATGACCGAGATCGACCGGTCCGCCTGGCACATCTACCTCCCGGACGTGGGCCCCGGCCAGCGGTACGGCTACCGCGTGAGCGGCCCCTTCGACCCGGCCGCCGGGCACCGCTGCAATCCGGCCAAGCTCCTGCTGGACCCGTACGCGACCGCGATCGACGGCCGGCTCGACCACCACGAGTCGCTCTACGGCCACCACTTCGCGGACGGTGCGGAGCCCAACACCCTGGACAGCGCGGGCCACACCATGCTGTCGGTGGTCACCGACCGCAGCTTCGACTGGGGCGACGACAAGCCGCCCGGCTACGCGTACGCCGAGAGCGTCATCTACGAGGGCCACGTACGCGGACTCACGCGCACCCACCCCGCCCTGCCCGAGGAACTGCGCGGCACCTACGCGGGCATCGCCCACCCCGCCATCCTCGAGCACCTCACAAGCCTCGGGGTGACCGCGTTGGAACTGATGCCGGTGCACCAGTTCGTCCAGGACGGCCACCTGGCAGAGAAGGGCCTGTCCAACTACTGGGGCTACAACACCATCGGCTTCTTCGCCCCGCACAACGCCTACGCGGCCACCGGAGGCCGCGGAGCACAGGTCACCGAGTTCAAGCAGATGGTGAAGGCGCTGCACGCGGCGGGCATCGAGGTGATCCTCGACGTCGTCTACAACCACACCGCCGAGGGAAACGACAAAGGCCCCGTCCTCGCATTCAAGGGGATCGACAACGCCGCCTACTATCGCCTGGTCGACGAGGACCGTTCCCAGTACTACGACACCACGGGCACCGGCAACAGCCTGCTGATGCGCCACCCGAACGTGCTGCAGCTCATCATGGACTCCCTGCGCTACTGGGTCCAGGAGATGCACGTCGACGGCTTCCGGTTCGACCTCGCCGCCACCCTCGCCCGCCAGTTCCACGAGGTCGACCGGCTCTCCGCCTTCTTCGACGTCATCCAGCAGGACCCGGTGATCAGCCGGGTCAAACTCATCGCCGAACCATGGGACCTCGGCGAAGGCGGCTACCAGGTCGGCAACTTCCCACCCTTGTGGTCGGAGTGGAACGGACGCTACCGCGACGCCGTCCGTGACTACTGGCGCGGCGCCGACAGCACCCTCGGCGAATTCGCCTCCCGCATCACCGGCTCCGCCGACCTGTACGAACACGACCGGCGCCGCCCCCTCGCCAGCGTCAACTTCGTCACGGCCCACGACGGGTTCACCCTGCGCGACCTGGTGTCGTACGACTGCAAGCACAACGAGGAGAACGGCGAGGACGGCCGGGACGGCGAGGACCACAACCGGTCCTGGAACTGCGGAGCGGAAGGCGAGACGGACGACCCCGGCGTTCTGGCCCTGCGGGAAAGGCAGCAGCGCAACCTGATGACCACGCTGATCCTCTCCCAGGGCATCCCGATGATCAGCCACGGGGACGAGCTGGGCCGTACCCAGGGCGGCAACAACAACGCGTACTGTCAGGACAACCCGACCACGTGGATCGACTGGAACCTCGACGAACGCGGTCGCCGACTCCTTGACTTCACCTCCGCTCTCATCCGGCTCCGCCGCCGGCACCCCGTGCTGCGGCGCCGGCGCTTCTTCTCCGGGCGCGCCGCCGGACACACGGGCCGGCTGCCCGCGGACGTCGAGTGGCTGCGCCCCGATGCCACGCCGATGCAGGACGAGGACTGGACGTGGCCACAGGCCGGCGCGCTGACCGTGTTCCTCAACGGCGAGGCGATCACCGAGCCGGACCGCTACGGCAACCGGGTCACCGACGACTCCTTCCTGCTGATGTTCAACGGCTCGGACACGGCCGTCGACTTCCGCCTCCCGGGCGACCGGTTCGCCGTCCGCTGGACGCTGCTGGTCGACACCGCGAGCACGGACGCCCCGGACGAACGGGAACTGAAGGCGGGCAGCGCGCTGCGGCTGGAGTCGTACAGCACCGTGGTACTGCGCAGCGCCCGGGAGGATGCGGCGCCGGACGAGATCGACATCGCGCACCCTGCAGCCACGTCCCGCACGGTCCACAACCCCATGCGGCACGCGTAGCGGGGCGCGCCCTCGCGTGTGTCCTCGTCTCGAGGGCACACGCCGGGCCTTGGACGGCACACCCGGCGGCTGCGGTCCGTCCGGGGCGGGTCAGGGAGTGCCGGGGCCGCTCTTCACGGTCGTCCAGCTGCCGCCCTTCACCGCGTACACCGTCAGTCGGCGGTTGACCGTGTCGCCGTACTCGTCGAAGGCCACCCGGCCCGTGACGCCGTCGAACGCCAGCCCCGACACGGCGTGCGGCATCTTCGCCCGGGCGTCCGGGGGGAGGGTTCCGCCGTGGGCTTCCACGACGGCCTTCACCGCCTCGATGAGGGCCCAGGTCGCGTCGTACGCGTAGGGGCCGTAGGAACCGGCCGCCTCCGGGTACCCCGCCTTCTGGTACTGCGCGAGGAAGTCCTCTCCCTTTGCGAGGTCCTCGGCGGGAACGCCGATGCCGGTGGCGAGGTCGCCCTCGGCCTTCGTGTTCGTCGTGAGGTACTGCTGGTCGAAGACGCCGTCGCCGCCCATCAGGGGGATGGTCACGCCCGCCTGCTTGAGCTGCTCGGAGAGCGGCCCGGCGATGGTGTAGTAGCCGCCGAAGTACACGGCGTCGGCGCCGGAGGCCCGGACCTGGGAGGCGAGGTACGAGAAATCGTTCTGTGCGGGATCAACTTGGTCCGTACCCACGACGGTCCCGCCGAGCTTCGTGAACTCGGCCCTGAACCCGGAAGTGAGGCCGGTGCCGTAGGCGCTGCTGTCGTCGATGACGTAGAGCTTCCTCTTCCCGGCCTCGTCGTGGAGGTACCGGGCGGCGAACGGCCCTTGGTCGACGTCCGTGGCGACGGTGCGGAAGTAGGTCTTGTACGGGCGGGACTTGGAGCCCTTGGCCCAGTGGGGGCCCAGCGTCAGCACGGGGTTGGTGTTGGCCGGTGACACGTTGACCAGGTTCGCCTGCCCGAGCGGTTCCGCCATGGTCTGTGCGACTGCGGAGTTGAGTGGCCCGACGATGCCCAGCACCTTCTCGTCCGCGATGAACCGGGTGGCGTTCGGCCGGCCCTTGGCGGGAGTGGCCTCGTCGTCCAGGGCTTTGATCTCGAAGTTCACGCCGGGCACGTGCCGGGTCCGGTTGGAGGTCCTGGCCGCCAGGTCGGCGGAGTTCTTGATGCCGACCCCCAGGGCCGACAGGTCGCCGCTGAGCGGTGCGTCCACCCCGATGACCACGGTGACGGGGGAAGCCGCGGAGCCGCCGCCGGACGCCCCGCCGCCGGGCGGGTTGTCACGCGTCAACTTCCAGGTCAGAACAGAGCCGACTGCGAGCGTGGCCATGGCCACTCCCAGAACGGCAGAGCGCCGCGTGCGGGCGCCCCACCGGGCGGACACCCCCTCCTCCCGCCCCTGAGGGTCCGTCCCGCCGAGCGAGACCGGATCCTCGGCCGAGGGCACGGCCACGGGCGGGGTGGTGGTCGGCCGCTCGGGTACGGGCCGGCGGGGGGTGTCGGGCGTGTACGCCGATTCCGTGGCCGTGGGCGTGGCCGTCGGCGTCGGCAGGGGTGACGGGGACGGCAGTTCCGCTTCCCGCTCCGTCGGGGTCGGGGCGTGCTCCGTCGCCGCCTCCGGGACGGGTGCCGGCTCGGGCTCGCGCAGGACGGCCTCCGCGGTCGTGTCCGCCCTGGACCGGGAGGACCGAGAGGACTCGGAGGACCGGGAGGACCGCAGTGCCGACGCCAGCAGCTCGGCGGCCTCGGCGGAGCCGACGCGTTGCACCGGGTCCTTGGTGAGGAGCGCGTCCAGCACCGGCGCCAGCGGGCCGGCGTGAGCAGGCGGCCGGTGGGGCCGGGTGAAGACGGCTACGGCAAGGGCGTGGAGCCCGTCGGCCTCGAACGGCGGGTGCCCCTCGACGGCGTGGTAGAGGGTGGCGCCGAGCGCCCACAGGTCGTTGGCGGGAGTCGGGCGCTTGCCCTCCAACTGCTCCGGCGGCATGTACTGCGGGGTGCCGATGACGGTCCCGCTGTGGCTGAGCTTGGTCGTGGCATCCGCCAGATGGGCGATGCCGAAGTCGGTGAGGACGACGCGGTCCTTGGTCAGGAGCACGTTGTCCGGCTTGATGTCGCGGTGGACGATCCGCGCGTCATGCGCTTCGGTGAGCGCGTCGAGCATGGCGACCCCCATCTCCGCCACCCGCTGCACCGGCAGCCGGCCCTGCTGGCGGATGGCCGCGGCGAGGGACCGCCCCCGGATGAACTCCATGACGATGACGGGGGCGCCGCGGTGCTCCACGACGTCGTGGATGGTGATGATCCCGGGATGGCTGAGAGTGACCGCTGCGCGGGCCTCGCCGGTGAAGCGTCTGAGCAGCGTCGCGCGGTCGTCGTCGTCCAGCCCCGCCGGGAAGAGGATCTCCTTGATGGCGACCTCGCGTCCGAAGAGCTGCTGGTCGACGCCCCGCCAGACCCGGCCCATGCCTCCCTGGCCGATGCGTTCGACCAGCTGGTACCGGCCGGCGATGAGTTCGGAGTCTTGCTCGGTCACGGGCACACTCTAGGACCTGGTGGGCCGATCAGGTGACGCAGCCATGGCCTGATCATTCGACGGCGGTGCCGGCCCCGATCTCCGCAACCGGCCCCGGAGCGGCCCGGGAGGCACCTCGCGGGGCGCTCCCGTTCGCTCGTGCGGACTGCCACACGGGTGAACGGGGAACGCACGGCCCGAGCCCCTCGCCGAAACGTGCGTGCAGACCGGCGGCAGTCGGCCGGCACCGGACCGGATGGACAGGCCGGGTTGGGGCAACAGCGGGACATGGCCGTCATACGAAAGCTCGCCCGTCCCCTCCTCGCCGCACCGTTCATCACCGGCGGACTGCGCACACTGCGCCGCCCCGAGGCCGTCGCGGAAGTCGCCCAACCCGTCGTCCGGGTGGTCGGGAAGCGCGTCCCGGCCCTCGCTGGGGATCCGCGCCAACTGGTACGCGTCACCAGCTCGATCCAGGCCGCGGCGGGTCTGCTGCTCGCGACGGGGCGTGCCCCGCGCCTGGCCGCGCTCACGCTCGCTGCCGCGCTGGTGCCGACCTCCCTCGCCGTACACGCCTTCTGGACGGTGGAGGAACCCGAGGAACGCGCACGGCAGCGCGCTCACTTCCTGACCGACCTTTCCGCACTGGGAGGACTTCTCATCGCCGCCGCGGACACGCACGGCAAACCCTCACTCGCCTACCGCTCCCGGCACGCACTCGACCACCGGCACCCGGTCAAGGCCGTCCGCCGCCCCGCCGAAGCAGCCGCAGCGAGTACGGCCAACCGCGCCAAGGCGGTCGCCGCCTCCCTCACCGGCTCCCGCTGAGGGCGGGCCGAATCTGCTGCCGCACCGCGGGCCCCGTGGCAAGGCCGACCGGGTCAAATCCCGGTCGGCCTTGCCACGCAGTTCGGTCCCGCACACACACCACATGGGGTGTTACGCGGGACGCCCGCCGAAGGGAGCGCCGGTGCCGTAGTAAGTGCCCAGTTCCTCGCGGTAGCCCGCGTCACCGAGGTGCTTGTCGCGATGGAACTCCGGGGCGTTCTTGATCTGGTCCTTCGTCCGTTCGACGAAGACCTTCCGCTCGTCCGGGTCGATCCGGGTCACGGTGCTCGCCGGCAGCAGGACCTCCTTGCCGAAGATCCAGACACCCGTGTCCACGACCAGGTAGGCGTCACCGACCTCGTCGGAGTGCTTGTCGACCTTGCCGATGGCGCCGTCCATCGCCTCGACCTTGTAGCCGGTCAGATCGGTACCGGCCAGGCATCCCGCGGTCGGCTGGTAACTCCACACATGCTCAGTCACGCGAAAACAACTCCTCAGATCTCAAAGAGGAAGCGGCCGAGGCCGCCTGACTCTTTTCGTGCGTTGTACGCGGCGGCTGGATGCTCAGCCTGCGTTCACTCATGCCCGATGCCCACGAAATGGAAGCTCACGCAGTAGGGGCCGGGGCAGCCGCCGCTTTTCCGGAAGTGGGTTTTCCAAACCCGGCTGCACCGCTACTTCGTCGCGGCCTTCCGATGCCGCTACCACCGGTACCAGCGGCCACTACTGGCCTTCGGGCGGGCGATGAAGCCGACCAGCCATACCACCAACACGATGACTGCGATCCACCACAGCACCTTTACGGCGAAACCCGCGCCGAAGAGAATGAGAGCCAACAGAAGAACAAGAAGCAGGGGAACCATTGTTATCAACCTCCGAAACACCGCATGCCCATGATTCCCGAACTCACACCCGTCTCGCTTCCCCATCATGCTCGGCGCCGCAAAGCCGCCGTGGTGCAGCCAGCCGCACATGAATGCGTGAGCGGGCATCCTGTTTGAAAGCGGCCGGGGTGACCATAGGAGGTTGTGCAAGACCCAGACGGGGCCGGCCGGACGGTTCAGCCTGCCGATCGTGCGCGGGCACGGGCGGCCCGCCGCTTGGCGGCCCGTCGTTCCTCCTCGCTCATGCCGCCGCACACACCGAGGTCTTGGCCTGCTTCGAGGGCCCACTGAAGGCAGTGCTCCATGACCGGGCAACGGCGGCACACCGCCTTGGCTTCCTCGACTTGGAGCAGGGCCGGGCCGCTGGATCCCACCGGGAAGAACAGATCGGGATCTTCCCACCGACAGGCAGCCTCGTGGCGCCAGTTCATCGTCATTCCTCCATCCATTTCGCCCGAATCCTTCCCCCACCCTCCTGGCCGGTATCGGCCGGTCTATGCAGGGGTGGGGGAGAGTGCTTCCCGGCTCGGCTCTTCCTCGGCCCGGGAGCCGAGGCCGTCTGTTCAATGCACACGGCTGGGGTAGGTGGGTCATATGTTCAACCATCGAAGGGTGCGTACAACCGTCGTCCTGGTGATCGGCTGGGTGGTGATGACAGGTGTGGAACGAATGGTCGAACACACCCCGTGGCGGTCGGCTCTGCTCCGAGGACTGGTGTGGGCGGGCGTGGTCACCGGCGCCTGGTGGTTCTCCGAGTGGACTCAGGTACGGCCTTCGCCGGCACGCCCGGAGGAGGCCGACACGGGCGATGAACGGTCGCCGCACTGACCTGATCCCGCAGCCCGGCCATGCCGCGGCGGGGCTGCGGGAGGAGACCCGACCGCCTGATCTGTCGGGATTGAGGGGTTTGAAATGCCACACCGGGGCATCCCACAACGAGACTCAGCCTTTGCCAGCCGATGGGAGGCAGCAGTGACCACCTACGTCATCACCGTGCCGGGCACGTTCCTGAGGGATGTCGACGATGCAGCTCGCTCCGAGCTGGCGAGGAGCCTGGCTTCACACCACACCGACTTGAGCGAGACCGAAGACGTGGAGCTGCTGACGGTCCACGAGGACGGCACCTTCTCCGTCCGGCTCGAAATCGAGGCATCGGACAGGGCAACGGCCGAGGACGAGGCCGTCCGCCTGGCAGGCGGCGCCCTCCAGGAGCTGGGGTTCTCGGAGAAGGACGCGCCCCTGGGGCCTCCGGCCGTCACAGGGATCGAGGGTGAGTTCTGAGATCGAGCCGAGAGGGGGAAGCGGGTCACGCGGGCGCTCCGCGCCCGAACGACGCCGACGGCAACTGCCGCCACGTGCAGCATCCAAGCCGGAAGCGATCCCTGACGCTCCAGCGCCTCGATGAACGGTGCGGTGCCCTGGGTGCGGAACGCGGCGGCTTCCTCCTCGACCTCGGCCGGATCGACGACGACCGGGCCGGCGTGGGCGCCGCCCGCGACGAGCGAGGTCAGCCGCCCAGGGTGACCGGCGAGCAGATGCAGGCTGATGATGCCGCCCATCGAGGCTCCCCACATGGTCGGCAGGGCATCAACGTGCCCGGCTGAGTGCCAGGTAGTGGTGGCGGATCGTCAGGTGGCGTCGGGTGGCGTCATTTCCACGAGGCGGATGGAGGAGAAGCACCATCGGAGCCACAGCGCGGATTCGATGTCCCAGTAGGGAGGGGCAGTCAGTCCGTCCTTGACGGCGAAACTGAAGCCCTGGGTCGCAAGGATCGCGCGGAGGGTGACGTGCACTCCGGCGTAGTCATGGGCGACCTTGCCCCAGTCGGGGAAGACGGCACCGTCGTGCACGAGTGGGTATCGCTCGACGAAGGCTGCCCATTCGCCGGCTCCGGTGATCTCCAGGACTGCGGCTGCGGGGTCAGTGACTTGGAGTTCCCAGGTGTGCCAGGGCCGTGGATGGAGATTCGAGCCTTGGTCCAGGTACATCCGCCACATCCCCGGGCCGTTGCGTTGTGCCGTGGAGGTGTAAAGACCCACGTGGAACGGCTTCGTGCTGGGCGGAATCGGAACCCCCCGGGACGTGGTGAACCATTCGCGGTTCAGGGTGGCCTGCCTTGATGGCATCAGCTCGTGGGGGCCGGTGCCGATCCAGTGCTGGCGCGTGCGGTCCAGGGGGCCTCGGACGAGGCTCGGCTCGTCGCGTGCGAGACGACGCAACAGCTCGCAGCCGTCGGCCACTTCATCCGCGGCGGAGGGCTCGACGACTGTTCGGCCGCCGGTCCGGGCGGCCGTTTCCGGCTCGGTCCACAACGACATGACCGAGGTGAAATGGCGCAGGCCCGCATCGGTGGAGGTGTTCGGATCAGTCGACGCATCGAGGTCTGCCGCTCTCCGCGCCAGGATCCCGATCGGTGTGGGGTGCACGCCGGGAACTCCCTTCCCGGCGGCACCCCGTGCAATGCGGGGCTGCCCTCCGGTGGCAGCTGATCAGCAGGAGAGGGCCACTTCCTGGCCGAAGCCGTTGGCGGAGGCAGTGGGCGGGTTGTAGCCGGGCGGGAAGACGACCTTGAAGTACATCCAGCCGCGGTAGTTGCCGGGGCTGCACCGGACCGCCGCGTTGTTCTGTGCCGTACGGGTGTTCCTCTGGCTACGTAGTGTCGACTGGTTGACGAGCTGTCCGTTCTTGTACAGGGCGGCTCGTGTGGTGATCTCCGGAACCGGCGCCGTGCACGAGACGGTGACGACGACGTTCACCGTGCCGGGCACGTGAGTGGAGTTGTGCGGACGCTGCACCTGCCCCTGACACCGGATCACGGCAGATGCGTCTGAGTCCGAGCCGGCCTTCCCGGCTTCCACGCCGCCCCCCGGGTCGTCGGGGGCCACCGCGGGGACGGTGGGCGGGGCTGATGGATCCGGCCCTGCAGCGGCGGGGGACGTCCCGGCGAGGAGACCAAGAACCGCCATCGACGCGGCCGCGGCCGACATCCTCCACTTGCGCATGCATCTCCTTCGGGGGCGGGTGCGAGCTCAACAGATCCTACACACTGCACTCATTCAGCTACACAGAGTTGCCGACGGGGGTTCGCCCGAGCGCCCGCAGTTGACACCCCAGGACGGCGCAGGCGTTCACGGAAGAGCGGTCCGAGCCCTGTTGGGGTTGTGACCGCTCTTCCGTGACGACTACGCCATTCGGCAGCGTGTCGGCCATTTCGTCTCGATGGTCAGCGCGCCAACTGGTCGGGCGATGACGGCTGATGGGAGAGCTGGATCGCCGACGAGGACTCCTCGTGGGCCAATCACGGAATTTCGGGTCCGGGTGTCAAGGACCACGTCCAGGTGTACTCCCGGGCGCACCAGGGCGGCCACATGACCATCTGCCTGACCCCCGGCCAGGAGGTCGGACACAACGGAGCCGCGAACGACAACGGTGACTCCCACACCTGGGCGATGGGCTGCTGAACCAAGCCCGTATGCCATCCCGGAAGCGGGGGCGGAACCCCCTCGGTTCGGCTGGCCACTTTGTGTGCAGGCGTTGGCCTCACTCCCCCGCTTGAGTTTGCGTTCGGGTGCAATCTGGAAGATTAGCCGCGATCATTGACAAACCGGAAAGGGGTTGCTGTGAGCGAGTTCGACATCTGGGGCTACCACCCGAATGCGGGATACCAGCGGGGGATCGACATCGTCGGCTACAAGGTCGAAGCCACCGACGGCAGCATCGGCAAGATCGACAAACATTCCGAGGACGTCGGCGCCTCCTACCTCGTCGTGGACACCGGAGTATGGATCTTCGGCAAGCATGTGCTGCTGCCGGCCGGAACCATCGACCGCATCGACACCGCCGAGCAGAAGGTCTACGTCAACCGGACCAAGGACCAGATCAAGGACGCCCCCGAGTACGACGAGGCCAAGCAGGCCGGCGAACCCAGCTACCTTGAGCAGTTCGCCCGGTACTACCGCCAGCCGCACATGTAAAGGCGGGCCGCGGACCTATCGACCCTGGGGCGCGAGGGACGGCGGGTTGGATTCCGCAGGGTCCGCCGGAGCCCGGGGTCTGTCCGGCGGATCTTGTGAGTGTCTTCTCGTCCGGTCGTCAGGCCGATCGGCACCGGCGCTGGTCGGCCGACGCCACTTGCGGTCCTGGTCGCACTCGGCCACTCCAAGCTGGTTTGGCTGCGCGTACGGTCTGTGCATGGTTGATCAGAGACCCCCCTTGTCATCGGTATGCGATTTCGCGACCTGGGAGCCCGTGCTGCGGCTCATGCTGGACGACGACACGGACCGGCGTGCTGCCCGGTCGGCTCGTGTGGCAGGACGTATCAGCCAGTACGGCTGGAGCCTTGCCCATCGGGGATCCATGTCGTCGACAGCACGGATCGCGGTGAAGGAAATACAGAGGGCGCTCGCGCGCGGCAGAGTCCAGGAGATCGCTTTCAGGGCGGAGGCCCAACCGGACGGAAGGACCACGCTCGGCCTGGTCTGGCCGAGTCCGGTCGTCGAACCCGCTGTCGGCTACCCGGACCTGGGGGTGCTCATCCTGGCCGATGGCTCCCTTCCCGAACCCTGGCTCCGCCGTCCCGATCCGGTGCCCGGGGCAGTGCCGGCACCATCGGCGGATCTGGAGTTGCTGGAGCGGACGCTGCGCGAACGGTTGCCCGACGCCATCGGCGCGACGGAGGAGGAGATCGCCGCCGCCGAAGCGCGCCTCGGTGTCACCCTGTCCGATGAGCTCAAGGTGCTCTACCGGGTGACACGGGTGGACCGGGGCGACAACTTCGAAGCGGCGGACCGCGCCGGCGAGGCGGTTGGCTGCGAGCTCTCCGGCTTGGACCACCTGTACGCCGTCGACGCGGCAGTCCGTCACCCCGGCTGGGGCCTCGGCGCGACGCGTGCGATCAGCACCGCGCCCGACGTCGCGGTGCAGGGCCTGGCCGGCTCACCGGGTTGGATCGGCTTCGGGAGCAACGGTGGCGACGAGTTCGCGGTCGACCTGACTCCCGGCCCGGCCGGGCACTTCGGGCAGGTCATCCTGGTCGATCACGAGCAGAGCCTCGGTGCCGAGCTCGTGGCCGATTCCCTCACCGATTTCGTTCTGGGCCGGGTACGGGAGGAACGCCGTGACCGCCGCGGAGATGAGCTTCCGGCCGTGGCCAGGGTCGGCACCGGACGCCTTGAGACCGTCCAGGCCGCCGCCCATCCCGCCCTGGAAGTCCTGTCCATCGGCGCCTGGAACGGCACACCGTTCAGCCTCGCGCCTGTCGCGGGACTGCCCCGCCTGCGCACGCTCACCGCCTCGCCCGGCACACTGGCCGACCCGCTGGAGGTCGCCGGCCTCACCGGACTGGAGTTCCTGGAACTCGGCGCGCAGGAATGGCGCGTCCTCCTGGACGCCGGAGCCGTCCCACGCACCCTGAAAGCCGCAGCCATCAAGGTGCGGGACCAGGACCACCTGCCCGTCGTGGCCATCGCCAACGAGATCCTGGCCCTCAGGGACCGGCCCCAGATCGTACAAACACTCCTCGAGGGAGACCTCGGCCCCGCGGCCTGACCGGCGGGTGTTGCGCCGGTCAGGGGCTTTCCATGCTTGGAGTAGTGGGCCAGCCGAGCCCGCCCCGTAGTGCGGCGGGCGGGCGGCTGATTGGGTTCGGGCGTGGGGTGCAGCGCGTGTTGCGGCGGCAGGGCGGCGCGTGTTGCGGCGGCAGGGCGGCGCGTGCTGAGGTGAGGGTCAGGGGCGGATGCTGCGGAACTGGTGGAGGGCGGCCCGGTCGGCCGTCGAGCCCAACGTCTGGGTCTGCCACCGGGTGGGATGGCTTGAACGCGTTCAAGGTATCGGGCCGATCGTCGCCTCCGGGGATGGCTTCTTCGTACTCCCCCTCGTGGTCGCGACCACCGCGGTGCTGGCCATACCGCTGTTCCGCCACGCCCGGCCCTCCGCCTTCGCGGGGTGTTCGTCTTCTTCCCGTCGGTCCTCCTCCTGCTCCTCGCGGCCTTCGCGGACCCGCGTCGGCGCCCGATGGCCGCCAAAGTCCTGGCAGGGGCCAGAGGGGGTGGTTCGTTGGTGTCGCGTCGCTTGTACCGCTCTTCGTCGAAGCCGGGTGGCCGTCCGCCGCGCGAGCACCCCCGACCCTCACCTCTCTCGCACCACCTCCACCAGGCGGGCGTGCAGGCTCTGCCAGGCGGTTTCGCCCTGGTGTTCTGGGGCTTCGCCCCCTTTGAGACGGGAGCCGGCAGCGTGCTGCGAGCCCGCACAATGGCGTATTCGACCGAGATGTCCAGGTCGATTTCGACCGCTGCATCCACTGCGGCCTGGACCGGCTGGAGTAGCGCCGACGACAGCGGATTCTGCGCCGCACCAGAGGTACGCGGCTCCGCCTTCACGGCCTGGCCGGAATGGAGCACACGCACCGCACTCAAGGCCGCAGCAGGCGAACCGGCATCGCCACCCATTGCCTGGCTCCGGGCAACCATCAACTCCCCCGTTGCCGAGTCCCACCGCCTCAGGACATGCCGGCAGCGAGAACGGCGACCACATCGACGATCCGTCCGAGGGCGCGCTGTTCATGCTGATCGACGACCCCGACGACTCGGACAACACCTTCGTCGTCATCCAGCCCGACGGAGGCGACCCGGCCTGGTTCACCTCCGTCGCGCCCCTGGACGAAGGCGGATACGAAGTCGTCCGCCGCGACACCATCCGCCGCAAACACGACGTCACCCACCGAGACCAGCACGGGCCGGATTGCCCGCGACCTCACGATCCGCCTGGCCGCCGTCGACTTTCCCGGACAGCCACCCAGCACATCAGCAACTTCTAAAGCAAGGCCTGGCGCGCCACGCGGTAGCGGAGGTAGACGACTCTTGAGCTGAAGGTGCGGGTCTCGACGAGTTCGAGATCCACCCGGCGCTCGCGTTGGGGAAAGAACGAGATGCCACCGCCAACCAGCACCGGGTAGACCATGGCCCGGTACTCGTCGATCAGACCCAATGTCGCCGCCTCGGCGGCGAGGGTCGCGCCGCCGATCGCGATGTCGCCCTCCCCCGGCTCGGCTCGCAACCGCTCGATCTCCTCCGCCAAGCCGCCGGAGGCCAGGCGCGCATTGCCCTGCAATGCCGACAGCGTGGTGGAGAACACCACCTTTGGCAGCGGCTTCCAGAGCGCGGCCCACTCCAGCATGGAGTCGTCGAGCGATGGATCCTGGTCGGCGGTCTCCCAGTACAACATCGTCTCGTACAGCCGTCGTCCCAACAGGTGGACGTCGACCTGTCGAATCTCGTCGATCCAGAAGCGAAAGACCTCCTCCTCGGGCGCCGTCCAGTCGAATTTGCCGTCCGGCCCGACGATGTAGCCGTCGAGCGAGACGTTCATCGAATAGGTCACGCTGCGCATCAGGAGGCCTCCTCGGTAACGGGTTCGACAGTACGACCGCCGACGCCGCAGGACGCATCACGGCTCGCGGGATCCCCTCAGATCTCCCCGCCCCACGCGAAGATCATCAAGAAGGACAGCTTTCCAAACATGGCCCAGCGCCGATCCCGCCTGGTGACCGACGAGGCATGAACACCTCCAGTGGAAGACGCTGGGTTGACCGGCTGGCGCGCCGTACGGGGAAAAACCGCACGTTTAGTTGCTCTGCGTCCGTCGGACGACCGTCGTCGCCATGCTGGCCACACCAGCACCCAGAACACGAGCTGCGGCCAGAACGCCCAGGCGACGACCCCGGCGAACGGCGCGGGGAGCGTGACAGGTGCTCAGAGGACTTTCGGCG
The DNA here is from genome assembly GCF_040689505.1 of Streptomyces sp. NPDC051211. Taxonomy (NCBI): domain Bacteria; kingdom Bacillati; phylum Actinomycetota; class Actinomycetes; order Kitasatosporales; family Streptomycetaceae; genus Streptomyces; species Streptomyces sp. NPDC051211. Next base: position 4,498 of record NZ_JBFBAV010000065.1, on the reverse strand, counting down.
AAACAGTGGAGATCCCTCCATGCCAGCGCCGCGACTCCTTCGTGATCTGCCCTGAGGGAAAGATCGCCACAGGTGGAGGCCCCCAGACCTCTCAACCGGGCTTTCGAACCGAGCAGTCGATTGCGGCTGCGCTGTGGCCGAGAACGCTGCGGGCTCGGCTCCCAGCAGGCCCTGACCTGGGCTGATGGGAGCGGGCGGACGCGGAGGCCAAGCCCGGGGTCACCCGGATGGACCAGTCCAAGGCCGGGTGGCCCCCAAAGGGCAGCTAGAGCCTGTCTACCTGACCGGCGGCACAGTTGGTTCTCGCGGGTCAACCGCTCGGTGGCAGGCTGCGGTTATGAATCAAGCTGAGGTACTGCTCATCGGAGGGCGCGCGGGCGTCGGCAAGACGACGGTGGGATGGGAGGTCTCAGCACATCTGCGTGCCGAGATGGTTGCTCACTGTGTGATCGAAGGTGACTTCATGGGGCAGGCCCATCCCGCTCCGGAGGGGGACCCGCGCCGAAGGAAGATCGCCGAGCGCAACCTGACGGCGCTCTGGTCGAACTATTCCGAGCTCGGGTATCGCCGTTTGATCTACACGCACACGGTGAGCGTTCTGGCTGAGAACGAGGGCATGTTCCGGCGCGCCATGGGTGCGAATGTCAGGATCATCCGGGTGGTGCTCACCGCGTCCGATGCCACCGCTCGTGAGCGGCTGACTGGTCGGGAACTGGGGTCGGAGCTGGAGCATGAGTTGGAGGGCAGTGCCCGCAAAGCGCGGATTCTGGATGAGCAGATGCCCCTGGACACGATGCGAGTGGCGACCGACGGACGTGCCGTCGCCGACATAGCGCGCGACGTGGCGAGCGCCACCGGCTGGCTGCCGAGCGTCTCCGGGTAGGTTCCTCGCCGCTCAATGTCGGGTCCACATGAGGATGGCAGCGAGGTGGAGTGCGGCCTGGTAAACGATGGCGAGCTTGTCTGTTCGCAAGGCCAGGCCGCACCACTGTTTGAGCCGGTTGATGCATGGCTCGACCGCGCTGCGCTCCTTGTACACCTCGGCATCGAACGCCGGTGGGCGACCGCCGGCGCGGCCTCGCCTCAGACGGTGAACGATCTGGTCTGAGGGCTGAGGGATGAATGCGTGGATTCCGCGTCGGCGCAGATGGCTCCGGATCGCGCGGGATGAATACGCGCGATCCGCCAGGACTGTATCCGGCCGGGTTCTCGGTCTTCCCGGCCCGCTCCGTGGGACGCGGATCCCTGCCATGACTGCCTCGAACGCTGGTGCGCCGCCTGCCTGGCCTGCGGTGACGTGCAGGACCAAGGGGCGTGCACGGCTGTCGCTGGCAAGGTGGATTTTCGTGCTCGGGCCGCCGCGGGAGCGTCCGAGCGCATGGTCGTCGGGTTCATCCCTTTCCCGCGCCCCTTTTTCCTGGCCCCGGCGGCATGCTGGTGGGCGCGGCCGGTGGAGTCCACCGACACGGTCCAGCCGAGGTCGTCAGCGTCGTCGGCCGCTGCCAGGACGGCCGCGAGGATCCGTTCCCAGGTTCCGTCCATAGCCCATCTGATCAGCCGTTTGTGAGCGGTCTGGAACGGGCCCAGCTCGTCTGGCAGATCCCGCCGGGGTGAGCAGGTGCGGTACTTCCACGCGATGGCCTCCAGGGTGCGGCGGTGGTCGGCCCACCGTCGGCCGCGGACCGGATCGGCAGGCATCAGCGGCTCGATCTGGTTCCACATCGCATCAGTGATCACTAACCGTACGGACACATCCGATCAACCGACGAGCAGATCAAGGAGACACGCCCTAAGCCGTGTAGCGGAAGTGGATCTCGTCAGGTGTCGAGTGGAAGTTCCAGCAGTTCGTCTGGGGGCTGGAAACCGAGGCGCCGATAGAGCGGGGTGCTGCGCTCTGACGGCCAGACGATCAAGCCCTCGAGGCCTGCGCTGCGTGAATGCTGCTTCAGCGCCTCAAGGAGCGCGGAGCCAGCTCCTTTGTTCCGCTGTGACGGCAGGACGAAGTAGTTCGTGACATAGCCGACCGGGTTGTTGTCCTCGTAGGGCTCCGGCATCCGCTCCACCAGACAGAGGAAGACGTGACCGCAGATTTCGCCTTCGGTCTCCGCGACCCAGGCCAACCAGTAGCCATCCCTGAGCCGGTCGTGGATCCAGTGCTCTGCCTCTTCCAGGGGCCGAGCGGGGGTCGGTGGTCGCCCTTCGTGGTCCTCTTGCTTGAACGTCCATCGGAGTTCGGCCAGGCGGCCCGCATCGGCGGGTCGGGCGGGGCGCACGGTGAAGTCTGTGGTCATGGGGCGATTTTCCCGGTCACACCGCGGTGGGGCGATCTGATTTCCGTGCCGGTCACCGCCATTCGTTGATGGCCGCGACGAGGACGGTGGCTTCGTAGCAGACGGCGAGTTTCTCGTAGCGGGTGGCCACCGCCCGGTGTCTCTTGAGGCGGTTGATGCCACGCTCCACCGCTGGGCGCTCACGATAGTCGGCCGGCCTTGTCGAACTTCGGCGGGCGGCCACCGCGGGCACCGAGCTTCTTGCGGTTGCGGGCGTGGTCGGCCTTGTCCGGGATCGTGCAGCGGATCCCGCGTCTGCGCAGGTAGGCGCGGTTCTTGCAGGAGGCGTACGGCTCCGGCGGCGCGCTGGTGGGCCCGGCACACCGTGGAGTCGACATTGATGTCCCACGTGATCAGATGCTCCTCGTCGGCCCGGGCCTGCAGTTCGGCGAGGAAGCGTTTCCAGGTGCCGTCCCGCTGCCGGCGACGGAGCAGGTCGTACACGCGGCCCCAGGGACCGTACCGCTCCGGCACATCCCGCCACGGCGCCCCGGTCCGTGTCCGCCACCGTATGCCGTTGATCAGCTGCCGCCGGGTCCATATCGGAGGCCGTCCCGGCTTCTTGCCCGTTGGCAACAACGGCTCCAGCCGGGCCCACTGCGCATCGGTCAGATCTCCACGTTTCACGAAGGGGAGATCATCTTCCGTCAACTGGCTGACGGGACGCGCCAGCGGCTGGGACCATCCGTGACGTGATCGCTTGGATGCACCGCACCCCACACTGGGTGGTGAAAGTGGTGTGCGCTACTGCAGCCGGCCTGCTCCTCGTTGGCGCCGTCGCCCATGTCATCGACCTTCTTCACCACGGCCTACAGGCTTACGACTGGCTCCGAGGTGGCTCAACTTCTACTGGTCCTCGCTGGCGCTCCTCGACTTGCTCGCAGCTGCGCTTCTGATCAGCGGCAAACGTCGAGGGACGGAGCTCGTTTGCGTCATCATGACGACCGACCTCGCCGCCAACTGGTACGCGATCTATGGCATCCAGCACAGCAACCTCGCCGCTCAGCCCGGCCTCCAACGACTGGTCGCCTTCACTGCATTTGTCTTGGGAACGGCGCCTTTCGTCCGACGACACCTCAGCTGAGCTGACGGGAAAGGCCCACTTCCGACACACGGCTCAGCGTCGAATTACAGGTGTCCGCCGTATGGCTGAAGGAGGACCCATGACCGGCACGCCCCGGCGTCCCGCGGCCCGCGTGGCTGCCGCCTTCGGGATACTCGCCGCGCAGTCCCTGGTCCTGGGTGCCCTGGGTGCCTTGGGTGCGGGCCCAGCCCACGCCGCCGTGCAGTACTACGAGATCCGCAGCCCGGACGGCAAGTGCACGAGCGTCGCGGGATCCTCCCAGCGCTCCGGCGCGGATGTGGTCCTGTGGGACTGCCTGGGGATCACGGACCAGCGGTGGCGGGTCACGACCCTAGCCGACACGCCCTACGAAGAGCTGGAGGACCGGCCGGCCGGTCAGCGCGTTACGACCACTTCCTCCTCGTCAGGCTACGGGCCCAGCACAGCAAGAAGGACCGGCTTCGGATAAAGATCGCCCTCGGCCACTGCCCTGAGCTGAAGGCTTTCGCCGTCCACGTCCGCTCATTCGCACGGATGCCCATCCGGCGCGAAGGCCACCTCACCCGGGAATGGATCGCTGGCGTCGGCGATGTCGGCGTACTCGCCGCGGGGTGCCGGGTCCCGGTCGCTCTTCTGCCGGTTTGGAGCGGGCAGCTCTCCGCCGACGAGAGTGATGTCGCTGCTGATGTCGTTGGCGTACTTGCGGCGCCGCTCGGTGGTCCGCCCACAGCCGCCGGCCGGAGTCGTGGACCTCGGTGAGCGTGACCATGTGGTCGATGTCCACTCGGGCGGCCGGACCCCGCACTCGGGCGTCGTCGTAGTACGAGTGCCACACCCGCGGTGATCGTGCAGCCGGCACCCACAGTCGGGGCTTCGATGGCCTCGGCGATCAGCACGTCCGCGCCGTCGTCAGAAACGACCGACGGAGATACTGGCCTGACGGAGCGACGGGTCCAAACTCGACACCGACTTCGCCAACCCCGACTACGCAGCCCAATAGCGCCGACGTCGCCTAGTAGTGCTTTGTTAGGTGGTGTCGTGGGGCTGTCTTGGGGTGGGTTGTCGGCAGGTGGGGCAGGTGCCGGTCCAGGTAGCGAGTAGGTGT
>NZ_JBFBAV010000064.1:0-32169 GCF_040689505.1 Streptomyces sp. NPDC051211 | reverse complement strand
TTCCTTTGTACTGACCCTCGCGGGCTTTCCTCCGGGCGCTTCCTTCGTTCTTGCGTTTCCGACTCTATCAGATCTTTTCGGACCCGATTTCCTCGATGCCTTCCAGGTTCTCGCTTTCGCGTTTCCCTTTCCAGCGGTTCCAACCTTACCAGATCCGTTTTCCGTTCCGTGCCGCTTCTCGAAAGTCGCGGTGGGTCGGAATTGAATTCCGGTGGCCGTTGGGGGCCTTTTCCCTTTCGGGCGGATCAGACCATATCAGGTTTCCCCGGTCTGATTTCCACTCCCGCGCCGGACCGTCCGGGCACACGTGTGTGCCGGGGTTCTTGCCGGGGTGGAGACGTCAACGTACTGGAGCGGGGCCCCCGGATGCAAATCCGGTTGCCCCGCTCCGGGGTGGTCGCTACGCGCGAGGGTCAGACCTCGACGACGACGGGGAGGATCATCGGGCGGCGGCGGTAGCCGTCGGAGACCCACTTGCCCACCACGCGGCGGATGAGCTGCTGCAGCTGGTGGGGTTCGGCCACTCCGTCCGAGGCGGCCTTGGCGATGGCCTCCTCGATCTTCGGGAGCACCGCCGCGAAGGCGGAGTCCTCGATGCCGGAGCCGCGGGCGTTGATGTTCGGGCCGCCGAGCACCTTGCCGGTGCTGCTGTCGACCACCATGAACACCGAGATGATGCCCTCGTCGCCGAGGATGCGGCGGTCCTTGAGGTGGACCTCGGTGACGTCGCCGACCGAGAGGCCGTCCACGTACACGTAGCCGGCCTGGACCTTGCCGGTGATGCGGGCCCGGCCGTCGATCAGGTCGACGACCACGCCGTCCTCCGCGATGACGATGTGGTCCTTGGGGACTCCCGTCAGCGCGCCGAGCTCGGCATTGGCGCGCAGGTGGCGCCATTCGCCGTGGACCGGCATGAGGTTCTTCGGCTTGCAGATGTTGTAGAAGTACAGCAGCTCGCCGGCCGAGGCGTGGCCCGAGACGTGGACCTTGGCGTTGCCCTTGTGGACGACGTTGGCGCCCCAGCGGGTCAGGCCGTTGATCACGCGGTAGACCGCGTTCTCGTTGCCGGGGATGAGCGAGGACGCCAGGATCACGGTGTCGCCGGGGACGATCCGGATCTGGTGGTCGCGGTTGGCCATGCGGGACAGTGCGGCCATCGGCTCGCCCTGGGAACCCGTACAGACCAGCACGACCTCGTGGTCCGGCAGGTCGTCGAGGGTCTTCACGTCCACGACGAGGCCGGCCGGGACCCGCAGGTAGCCCAGGTCCCGGGCGATGCCCATGTTCCGGACCATGGAGCGGCCGACGAAGGCGACCCGGCGGCCGTACTCGTGGGCCGCGTCCAGGATCTGCTGGATGCGGTGCACGTGGCTGGCGAAGGAAGCGACGATGATGCGCTTCTGGGCGCCGGCGAAGACCCCGCGGATCACGTTGGAGATGTCGCGCTCGGGCGGGACGAAGCCCGGGACCTCGGCGTTCGTCGAGTCCGAGAGGAGGAGGTCGATGCCCTCCTCGCTCAGCCTCGCGAAGGCGTGCAGGTCGGTGAGGCGGTTGTCCATCGGGAGCTGGTCCATCTTGAAGTCGCCGGTGGCGACGACCAGACCCGCAGGGGTGCGGATGGCGACGGCCAGGGCGTCCGGGATGGAGTGGTTGACCGCGATGAACTCGCAGTCGAAGGGACCGAGGCGCTCCCGGTCGCCTTCCTTCACCTCGAGGGTGTAGGGGCGGATGCGGTGCTCCTGAAGCTTCGCCTCGATGAGGGCGAGCGTCAGCTTGGAGCCGATCAGCGGGATGTCCGGCTTCTCCCGGAGGAGGTAGGGGACAGCGCCGATGTGGTCCTCGTGTCCGTGGGTGAGGACGATGCCGTCGATCTGGTCGAGGCGGTCCCGGATGGACGAGAAGTCCGGCAGGATCAGGTCGACGCCCGGCTGCTCCTCTTCGGGGAAGAGGACGCCGCAGTCGACGATCAGCAGTCGGCCGTCGAACTCGAAGACGGTCATGTTCCGGCCGATTTCGCCGAGGCCACCCAGAGGGGTGACACGGAGGCCGCCCTTGGGCAGCTTCGGCGGCAGGCCGAGTTCCGGATGCGGATGGCTCAAAAGTCTCTCCTCACCACACACGCCACGTACCCCTTTAAGGCACGTGGCGCGCATGACATTCGTGCACTTGCTGTTGTCTGAGTTGTCTTGCTTGTTCTGTTGTCGCTATTCGGTTGTGAAGTCTGTTGTCAGAGCTGTACCCCGCCGGCAGCAAGATCGATCTTGAGCTGTGCGGTCTCTTCGTCGGTAAGTCCGATCATCGGCAGGCGCAGCGGGCCGGCCGGGAGGCCCTGCAGGGCCAGGGCGGCCTTGGTGGTCATGACGCCCTGGGTGCGGAACATGCCGGTGAAGACCGGGAGCAGCTTCTGGTGGATCTCGGTGGCCTTCTGTACGTCGCCGCCGAGGTGGGCCTCCAGCATGGAGCGGAGCTCGGGGGTGACCACGTGGCCGACCACCGAGACGAAGCCGACCGCGCCGACCGACAGGAGCGGCAGGTTCAGCATGTCGTCGCCGGAGTACCACGCCAGGCCGCTCTGGGCGATGGCCCAGCTGGCCCGGCCGAGGTCGCCCTTGGCGTCCTTGTTGGCGACGATACGCGGGTGCTCGGCCAGCCGGACCATGGTCTCGGTGTTGATCGGGACGCCGCTGCGGCCGGGGATGTCGTACAGCATGACCGGCAGCTCGGTGGCGTCGGCGATGGCCGAGAAGTGCCGGTACAGGCCCTCTTGCGGGGGCTTGTTGTAGTACGGCGTGACGGCGAGCAGGCCGTGCGCGCCGGTGCGCTCGGCCTGACGGGCGAGCTCGATGCTGTGGTGGGTGTCGTTGGTTCCGATGCCGGCGACCACGTGGGCGCGGTCTCCGACCGCCTCGAGCACGGCTCGTACGAGGTCGTTTTTCTCCGCGTCGGTGGTGGTCGGGGACTCACCGGTGGTCCCGTTGATGATCAGGCCGTCATTGCCTGCGTCCACCAGGTGGACGGCGAGCTGCTGCGCGCCGTCGAGGTCGAGTGCGCCATCCGCCGTGAACGGCGTGATCATGGCGGTGAGGACCCGCCCGAAGGGGGTCTGCGGAGTCGAGATCGGAGCCATGGGTAACACGCTACTCGCTGCCATGCTCGCGGTGTCCCCTCGGGGGACGTCAACGGGGTGGGGTGAGTGTTGGAGCCCGGCACTGCCTGCTCGGGGGTTCAAGCAGTGCCGGGTCCGTTTGATCAGCCTAGATGAACTTCACGAAACGTCGCAATACGGACACTTCGCTCTTGGCTTCGCACATCCGCACGGATGTCTTTTACGGGGCCACCCGGCCGTTCGCGTTGAAGGCCGCGTAGGTCAGCGGCATCAGCCGGGACCACTGCTCCTCCATCTTCTCGCCGACCATCTCGATCTCCCGCTGCGGGAAGGACGGCACCGCCGCGAGCTCGTGCTGGGTGCGCAGGCCCAGGAAGTGCATCAGCGAGCGCGCGTTGCAGGTGGCGTACATCGAGGAGAAAAGTCCGACCGGCAGGACCGAACGGGCAACCTCCCGGGCCACGCCCGCCGCCAGCATCTCCAGGTACGCCTCGTACGCCTGCCGGTACGAGTCCTCCATCACCCGGGCGGTCAGCTCCGACTGGGCCGGGGTGCCCTCGACGAACACGTACTTGCCCGGACGGCCCTCCTGGACCAGCTTGCGGTCGGCGCCCGGGACGTAGAACACCGGCTGGAGCTCCCGGTAGCGGCCCGATTCCTCGTTGTAGGACCAGCCGACCCGGTGCCGCATGAACTCGCGGAACACGAAGATCGGGGCGCTGATGAAGAAGGTCATCGAGTTGTGCTCGAAGGGACTGCCGTGCCGGTCCCGCATCAGGAAGTTGATCAACCCCTTGGAGCGCTCGGGGTCCTTCTGCAGCTCGTCCAGGGACTGCTCTCCGGCCGTGGAGACACGGGCGGCCCACAGCACGTCGGAGTCTGCGGCGGAGTGCTTCACCAAGTCGACGGTGACGTCGCTTCGGAAGTCGATCTTCAGCTCGGGGGTCTCGCTCACGAGGTCCTTCCAGGTCACATCGGCCGTGCCGCGCCCACTTTACGGCGCCTGGCGGACACTGCGGACCACCGCTCCGGCCACGCGGCGCGGAGGTGCCTCCGGAGAGTTTCGCCAAGATGCCGGATCAGGGCACCGATCGGGCCCACCGCACGTCCTACTGGGTAGCAACGCACCATGACACGTGAGGAGTGAGGCCCGACATGTTCCGCCGGCGCGAGCCTGTCCCGTTCGCCTTCGTCGCCGAGGCCGACCGTTTCCGCAGTAACGTCACTCCGCCGCCCCGGGAGCGCCTGAGCAAGACCCAGCTCGCCGCCCGTACCCTGGTCGGACTGACCGTGGTGGCGGGGCTCGTCGGCTCGCTCCTCTTCGGCATGCCCGCACTGCAGCCGCACAAGGCGCCCGAGAAGGCCCAGCAGTCCGAGGCGGCCGAGGGGCGCTGACGGCCGCCCGCCGATGTGCATATGAGTGAGGATCAGCCGTGCCCCTGCCCTTCCTGACGGCCGACCTGGACGATGTCGCGCTGCCCCACGACGACCACGACCGCTGGCGGCGGCCCTACCGGCCGGGTCCCTGGCGGGTGGCCACCGGGGCCGTCCTGCTGCTGATCGCGTCGTTCATGCTGCTCGCCACGATGATCATCGCCTTCGCCGGTGCGTGGGCCGGCGCCGCCGTCTGCATGGCGGCCGCGCTCTCCGTGGTCGGTGCCACCGCCCGGATGCTGCGCGCCGGCGTCTGGGTGAGCCGTGCCGGGCTGCGGCGGGTGGCGTTCTTCGGGACCCGCTCGGTGGCCTGGAGCCAGGTCGCCGAGCTCCGTACGGTCCAGCAGCCGGTGCGCTGGCTGGGACTGCCCAGGACGGTGCAGGGGCAGGCGCTGACCGTGCACACCCGGGACGGCTCGCGGCTGCCGGTGCTGCTCACCGACCACAGCGCGGACTTCCTGTCGCGTGCGGAGGCGTTCGAGCGGGCCGCCGACACCCTGGAGGCCTGGGCCGAGGAGTACCGGGCGGTCCCGGCCGGCCGCTGAAGGCCGGCCGAGCCGGCCGCCGGAAGGCCGCGAGGCGGGCCGGGGTGGACCCGGCCCGCCTCGGGATCGGCTGAGGATCGGGAAGCCCGTACGAGGTGGTTCAGGCCGCCCGTACGGGCTTCTTGTCGTACAGGGCGATGGCTCGCTGCATGGCCTTGCGGGCCCGCGGGGTGTCGCGGGCGTCGTGGTAGGCGACGGCGAGGCGGAACCAGGTGCGCCAGTCCCCCGGCGCGTCCTCCGTCTCGGCCTTGCGTCGGGCGAAGACCTCGTCGGCGGAGTCGCGCAGGATCCGCCCGTACCGGTCCCGTTCCAGCTCGTCCACGGGCAGGCCGCCCTCGGCCTCGAGCTCGCTGGACAGCCGGTGGGCCTTCTTGACGAACTGGGTGTTCTTCCAGAGGAACCAGATGCCGATGACCGGCAGGATCAGCACCATCACCCCGAAGACGACGGTCAGCGGGGTGCCGATGCGGATGAGCGCCAGCCCGCGGCCGCCGGCCAGGACGAAGTAGACGGCCAGGACGGCTGCCGTGATGAAGTACGTGATCTTCGCGCGCATGGCTCAGCCCAGGTCGAGGAAGTGTTCCAGGCCGAAGGTGAGGCCCGGGGTCTGCGTCACGCGGCGTGCGCCGAGCAGGATGCCCGGCATGAAGCTGCTGTGGTGCAGGGAATCGTGACGGATGGTCAGGGTTTCGCCCTCGCCGCCGAGGAGCACCTCCTGGTGGGCCAGCAGGCCGCGCAGGCGGATCGCGTGCACCGGTACGCCGTCCACGTTCGCGCCGCGCGCCCCGTCGAGAGCGGTGGCCGTGGCGTCGGGCTGCGGGGCGCAGCCTGCCTTCGACCGGGCCTCGGCGATGAGCTGGGCGGTGCGGGTGGCGGTGCCGGAGGGGGCGTCGACCTTGTTGGGGTGGTGCAGCTCGACGACCTCGACGGACTCGAAGTAACGCGCGGCCTGGGCCGCGAACTTCATGGTGAGCACGGCGCCGATGGAGAAGTTGGGGGCGATGAGCACACCGGTCTCCGGGGAGGCGGAGAGCCAGGTGTTCAGCTGCGCGAGGCGGTCCTCGGTCCAGCCGGTGGTGCCGACCACCGCGTGGATGCCGTGGCGCACGCAGAAGTCGAGGTTGTCCATGACCGAGGCGGGGGTGGTCAGTTCGACGGCGACCTGGGCGCCGGTCTCGGCCAGGGTCTCCAGCCGGTCCCCGCGCGACAGGGCGGCGACCAGCTCCATGTCCTCGGCGGCCTCGACGGCCTTGACGGCTTCGGAGCCGATCCGGCCCTGGGCTCCGAGGACCGCCACGCGCAGCTTGCTCATCTTCTTCGCTTCCTTACGTCCGTACGGAACTACGCGACCACTTCGTCGAGGCGGGCGGCCTGCTTCTCCTTGAGCGGACCGATCACCGACAGCGAGGGCCGCTGGGCCAGTACATCCTGTGCCACGGCGCGGACGTCCTCCGGGGTCACCGCGGCGATGGAGGCCAGCATGTCGTCGACCGACATCTGGTCGCCCCAGCACAGCTCGCTCTTGCCGATGCGGTTCATCAGGGCGCCGGTGTCCTCCAGGCCGAGGACGGTGGAGCCGGAGAGCTGGCCGACGGCCCGCTTGATCTCCTCGTCGGTGAGTCCCTCGGAGGCGACCTTGTCGAGCTCGTCGCGGCAGATCTTCAGGACGTCGTGCACCTGGCTGGGGCGGCAGCCCGCGTAGACGCCGAACAGGCCGGTGTCGGCGAAGCCGGAGGTGTACGAGTACACGCTGTAGGCCAGGCCGCGCTTCTCCCGGACCTCCTGGAAGAGGCGGGAGGACATGCCGCCGCCGAGGGCGGTGTTCAGTACGCCCAGGGCCCAGCGGCGGTCGTCGGTGCGGGACAGGCCGGGCATGCCGAGGACCACGTGGGCCTGCTCGGTCTTCCGGTTGACCAGGTCGACGCGGCCGGCGGTGCGCAGCCGCTTGGCGCCGCCGCGGGGGGCGGTCGGGACGGCGTCGGTGCGGCCGAGCGCACCGGCCTTCTCGAAGGCGGCACGGACCTGGCGGACCAGCTTGGCGTGGTCGACGTTGCCGGCGGCGGCGACGACCAGGTGGGTGGGGTCGTAGTGCTTCTTGTAGAAGCGGGCGATCTGGTCGCGGGTGAGCGCGTTGATCGTGTCCACGGTGCCGAGGACGGGCCGGCCCAGCGGGCTGTCGCCGAACATGGTCTCGGCGAACAGGTCGTGGACCATGTCCCCCGGGTCGTCCTCGGTCATCGCGATCTCTTCGAGGATGACCCCGCGCTCGGCGTCGACGTCGGACTCCAGGACGAGGGAGCCGGTGAGCATGTCGCAGACCACGTCGATGGCCAGCGGCAGGTCGGTGTCGAGGACCCGCGCGTAGTAGCAGGTGTACTCCTTCGCCGTGAAGGCGTTCATCTCGCCGCCGACCGCGTCGAGGGCGGCGGAGATGTCGAGGGCGGACCGCTTCTTGGTGCCCTTGAAGAGGAGGTGCTCGAGGTAGTGCGTGGCGCCGTTGAGGGCGGGGGTCTCGTCGCGGGAGCCGACGTTCACCCAGATCCCGAAGGTGGCGGAGCGGACGGAGGGCAGCGTCTCGGTGACGATGCGGAGTCCGCCGGGGAGGACGGTGCGCCGGACGGTGCCGATGCCGTTCTCGCCCTTGAGGAGGGTTTGGGTACGGGCGACGGCCCGCCCCTCCGAAGAGGGGCGGGCCGTTGCACGGGAACTACGCGACGTCACTTGTCGGAGTCGTCCTTGTCCTCATCGGAGGCGGCGTCCTCGCCCTCGATCACGGGGATCAGGGAGAGCTTGCCGCGCTGGTCGATCTCGGCGATCTCGACCTGGACCTTGGTGCCGACCGCGAGCACGTCCTCGACGTTCTCCACGCGCTTGCCACCGGCGAGCTTGCGGATCTGCGAGATGTGCAGCAGGCCGTCCTTGCCCGGGAGCAGGGAGACGAAGGCACCGAAGGTGGTGGTCTTGACGACCGTACCCAGGTAGCGCTCGCCGACCTCCGGCATGGTCGGGTTGGCGATGCCGTTGATCGTGGCGCGGGCGGCCTCGGCGGCCGGGCCGTCGGCGGCACCGATGTAGATGGTGCCGTCGTCCTCGATCGTGATCTCGGCGCCGGTGTCCTCCTGGATCTGGTTGATCATCTTGCCCTTGGGGCCGATGACCTCACCGATCTTGTCCACCGGGATCTTGACGGTGATGATCCGCGGGGCGTTCGGGGACATCTCGTCCGGGGTGTCGATCGCTTCCATCATCACGTCGAGGATGTGGAGGCGGGCGTCGCGGGCCTGCTTGAGGGCCGCGCCCAGGACGGAGGCCGGGATGCCGTCCAGCTTGGTGTCGAGCTGGAGGGCGGTGACGAACTCCTTGGTGCCGGCGACCTTGAAGTCCATGTCGCCGAAGGCGTCCTCCGCACCGAGGATGTCGGTGAGGGTGACGTAGTGGGTCTCGCCGTCGATCTCCTGGGAGATCAGGCCCATGGCGATGCCGGCGACCGGGGCCTTGAGGGGCACACCGGCGTTCAGCAGCGACATGGTGGAGGCGCAGACGGAGCCCATGGAGGTCGAACCGTTGGAGCCGAGGGCCTCGGACACCTGGCGGATCGCGTAGGGGAACTCCTCGCGGGTCGGCAGGACCGGGACGAGCGCGCGCTCGGCCAGGGCGCCGTGGCCGATCTCGCGGCGCTTGGGGGCGCCGACGCGACCGGTCTCACCGACGGAGTACGGCGGGAAGATGTAGTTGTGCATGTAGCGCTTGCGGGTCACCGGGGAGAGGGTGTCCAGCTGCTGCTCCATGCGGAGCATGTTCAGGGTGGTGATGCCCAGGATCTGGGTCTCGCCACGCTCGAACAGCGCCGAGCCGTGCACGCGCGGGATCGCCTCGACCTCGGCGGCCAGCGTACGGATGTCCGTGACGCCGCGGCCGTCGATGCGGACCTTGTCCTTGATGACGCGCTCGCGCACCAGGGCCTTGGTCAGGCTGCGGTAGGCGGCGGAGATCTCCTTCTCGCGGCCTTCGAAGGCCGGCAGGAGCTTCTCGGCGGCGATCTCCTTGATGCGGTCCAGCTCGGTCTCGCGCTCCTGCTTGCCGGCGATGGTGAGCGCCTGGGCGAGCTCGCCGCGGACGGCGTCGGAGAGGGCGGCGTAGACGTCGTCCTGGTAGTCCAGGAAGACCGGGAAGTCGGCCGTGGGCTTCGCAGCCTTGGCGGCCAGGTCGGCCTGGGCCTTGCAGAGGACCTTGATGAACGGCTTGGCGGCGTCGAGGCCGGCCGCGACGATCTCCTCGGTCGGCGCCTCGGCGCCGCCCTTGACGAGCTGGATGGTCTTGTCGGTGGCCTCGGCCTCGACCATCATGATCGCGACGTCGCCGTCCTCGAGGGCGCGACCGGCGACGACCATGTCGAAGACGGCGTCCTCGAGCTCGGTGTGCGTCGGGAAGGCGACCCACTGGCCGCGGATCAGCGCGACGCGGACGCCGCCGACCGGGCCGGAGAAGGGCAGACCGGCCAGCTGGGTGGACGCGGACGCGGCGTTGATCGCGATGACGTCGTACAGGTGGTCGGGGTTGAGCGCCATGACCGTGGCGACGACCTGGATCTCGTTGCGCAGGCCCTTCTTGAAGGACGGGCGCAGCGGGCGGTCGATCAGGCGGCAGGTGAGGATCGCGTCCTCGGAGGGCCGGCCCTCACGGCGGAAGAAGGAGCCGGGGATCTTGCCGGCGGCGTACATCCGCTCCTCGACGTCCACCGTGAGGGGGAAGAAGTCGAGCTGGTCCTTGGGCTTCTTCGACGCGGTGGTGGCGGAAAGCACCATCGTGTCGTCGTCCAGGTAGGCAACGGCGGAGCCGGCGGCCTGGCGGGCCAGACGGCCCGTCTCGAAGCGGATGGTGCGGGTGCCGAAGGAGCCGTTGTCGATGACGGCCTCGGCGTAGTGGGTCTCGTTCTCCACTAGCGTTTTCTCCATTTTCGTCGTCTCCGTCCTCCACCCGTGTGGTGGGGGACGGTGTCGGAGAAGCGCGCCTTGCGTGCGGGCCGGTCTTCGATCGAAGCACCCGGGACGGGGCCCGTACGGGCTCTCCGGGTGCCACTACCGAGGACCGGCGTGCGTAGGGAGGGCGCTCCCCCTCTTCAGTTGTGCTTCGGTTGTGCGCGCTGTGACCAGACTACAAAGCGTCCGGTACGTCCCGCACGTACAGCAAAGGGAGCGGCCCCCTGGCGTTGGGAACCGCTCCCTTCACAGCGTCTTACTTGGCGCCCGCGGCACCGCGGCGGATGCCGAGGCGCTCGACCAGCGTACGGAAGCGCTGGATGTCCTTCTTGGCCAGGTACTGCAGCAGGCGGCGGCGCTGGCCGACCAGGATCAGCAGACCACGACGGGAGTGGTGGTCGTGCTTGTGGGCCTTGAGGTGCTCGGTCAGGTCCGAGATGCGGCGGGAAAGCATCGCAACCTGGACCTCGGGGGAGCCGGTGTCGCCCTCCTTGGTACCGAACTCGGCGATGATCTGCTTCTTCGTGGCAGTGTCGAGCGACACGCTTACTCCTCGTGTGTGTACGTTGCCTCCGAGTGCCCCAGGTCTGCTTCTCTGGGGAGCTTCGGTGCCTCGGGAGGCGGGTGGGTCTGGCGGCAGCCTTTGAGGCGCATGCACAGACGACCGTCACACAGCGTACCAGGCTGTCGGGTCGGCGTGTCTCAGCTGGTGAGAGAGCGGGCCCGGGAGTAGACGTCGAGGACGGCCAGGCAGAGCGGGACCAGGCTGAGCAGGACCGCGGCCTCGGTGAGGTCGAGGAGGCGCCCCCAGAAGGGTGACAGACCCTTGCGGGGAATGACCAGTCCGATTCCGGCGATGAGGGCGGCGCCGGCGGCCACGGCGGCGGACAGCCAGATGGTGCGCAGGTCCAGGCTGCCGCTCTCGCCGTACTTGGCGAGTTCGGTGACGAGGTCCAGGGGCGGGTTCAGGGCGAGGCCGAGGACCAGCAGGGCGATGGCGGCGAGTCCGGCGGCCAGTGCGCACACCACCTGGGAGGTGTAGCGGAACAGGCGGGCGCGCAGCAGCATGGCCAGCCCCGTGGTGAGGGCCAGCAGCTTGCCCCAGGTGTTGTCGGAGAAGCCGAGGACGGCGGCGGAGCCGACGGCGACCGCGGCGCAGCCGCCGACCAGGCCGAGCAGCATCTCGTGGCCGCGGCGGGCCTGGGCGGCGATCAGCTCGGCGTCGAGCGGGGTGGCGGTGTCGGAGCCGTCGGCGGGCTGGTCGCCGTACGACTCGCTCTCGTAGCGGTCGGGGGTCTCGTAGTCGTCGACGGAGCTCTGCGGGGAGGCGTAGCCGATGGGCAGCCGGGCGAAGCGGGCGGAGAGGCCGGGGAGGAAGGCGACCAGGCCGATGGCGACGGGGGCGCAGACGGCCGCGGTGCCGGTGGCGGAGGCCTCGGTGACGATGGCGAGGAAGGTGGCGAGGGTGCCGGTGGTGGCCAGGAAGGTGGCCGCGACGAAGAGGGCGTCCCCGCTGGGGGTGAGGGCGACCAGGGCCACCGAGGCGACCAGGACGCAGACGCAGCCGAGCAGGAACTGGAGGCGGCCGGGGCCCTCGCCGGCGGCGGGGGCGACGATGCCGGAGCCGGCGATCAGGAGCTGCGGGAGGGCGCCGAGGCCGAGGGCGACGGCGGAGCCGCGGTCCCGGTAGACGCGGGCGCGGACGCCGGCGGCCGCGGTGAGGAGCAGGCCGGCTGCGCCGGCGATGATGCCGGGCAGCCCGTGCATGTCGTGCCGGATCGGGTCTGCGTACCAGAGGACGAAGCCCATCAGGACGAAGAGGACGACGGCGGCGGTGAGGCCGGCGGCGCGCAGCATGTCGTCGCTCCAGCGGTGCCGGTCGCGGACCACGGCGGAGGCGACGGCGTCGGAGACGTCGTCGAAGACGGCGGGGGGCAGCGAGTCGGCGAACGGGCGCAGGCTGAGCACTTCGCCGTCGAGGACCTGCTGGGCGGCGAGGGTGCGGGCGCCGTCGAGGACGGTGCCGTCGCGGCGGACCAGGTGGTAGCCGGTGGGAGCGCCGACGGGCTGGGTCTGGCCGGTGAGGCGCAGGAGCTCGGGGTAGACGTCGGCGACGGCGATGTCCTCCGGGAGGGCGACGTCGATCCGGCTGTCCGGGGCCACGACGGTGACCCTGCAGAAACCCGTCGTTGCGGCCGTACTCACCTGTGTGACCCCCGTGGTTGGCGGACGTGTGCTGGTTGCCTTCGCGCTCCGTTCGCGGATGCGCACGGTGCGCGCGCCACCCTACCGGGAGTATGAGTGACTGTCGGCAAGTAGGATCACCTCCTCGCGGGGGAGGTCCCCTCCGTGCCCGGGACTTGGGGCTCCGGTTTCGGCGTCCCGTCCGTATTCCCGTCCGTTTTTCGAGGGATTGATGCTCCGGTGAGCCAGATCGTCGTCAAGCGCCCGCCTCGGTCCCTGCCGCCCGAAGTGCCGTCGGAGGAGCTGAGGCTGGAGGCTCCGCCGGAACTTCCGCGCGGGCAGTCGGAGAGCATGGCGATGCAGCTCCTGCCGATGCTCGGCATGGGCTCGTCGGTGGTGTTCTTCTTCATGCCGGGCGCTCTGCCGTTCATGCGCATCATGGGTGTGCTGATGCTGGCGTCGACGGTGGCGATGGTCATCGCCCAGGTGGTGCGGTACCGGCGCGGTACGCAGGGGCAAATGGCGGACGTCCGCCGGGACTACCTCAAGTACCTTGCGCAGACCCGCCGTCAGGTGCGGCGGACCGCCCGGGCGCAGCGTGACGCGCAGTTGTACCTGCACCCGGCGCCCGAGCAGTTGTGGTCGGTGGTGGCGGAGGGCTCGCGGCTGTGGGAGCGGCGGGTCGGCGACGCGGACTTCGGCCAGGCCCGGCTGGGGCTGGGCGTGCAGCGGCTGGCGACCCCGCTGGTGGCGCCGGAGACCGCGCCGGTGGACGAGTTGGAGCCGCTGACGGCGGGCGCGATGCAGCGCTTCCTGAAGATCCACTCCGCGCTGGACGGGCTGCCGGTGGCGGTGTCGATGCGGGCGTTCTACCACGTGACGGTGTCCGGGGAGCCGGAGTCGGCGCGGGGTGCGGCGCGGGCGCTGGTGGCGCAGTTGGCGACGCTGCACTCCCCCGAGGACCTGATGGTGGCCGTGGTGGCGGCGCCGGGGGCGGTGCAGGACTGGGACTGGGTGAAGTGGCTGCCGCACACGCAGGTGCCGGGCCAGGTGGACGGGGCCGGTACGAAGCGTCTGTTCGGCGACGACCTGGCCGAGCTGGAGGGGCTGCTGGGCTCCCGGCTGGACGGGCGGCCGCGGTTCAGCCGTGACGTTTCGCCGGTGCTGGACCAGCCGCACGTCGTGCTGGTGCTGGACGCGAACTCGCGGGGCGGACTGGTGCCGCCGGACTCGGTGTTCGCGGCGGCCGAGGGCCTGCAGGGCGTCACCATCGTCGAGGTGGTGGCGGGCGAGCTGGACGAGCCGCGCGGCGGGCTGTCGGTGGTGGTGCGGCCGGGGAAGCTGCGGCTGGAGTCGGGCGGTGGCGTCGCGTACGAGGGCACGCCGGACGTGCTGTCGCTGCCGGCGGCCGAGGCGCTGGCCCGGCAGCTGGCGCCGCTGCGGACCGGCGGCGGTGACGAGGACGAGCCGCTGCTGGCGAACCTGGACTTCACGGACCTGCTGAACCTGGGCGACGCGGCCTCCATCGACGTGGCCCGGACCTGGCGGCCGCGGTCGGCGGGCGAGCGGCTGCGGGTGCCGATCGGTGTGGGCGAGGACGGCGCGCCGGTCATGCTGGACCTGAAGGAGGCCGCGCAGGAGGGCATGGGCCCGCACGGCCTGTGCGTGGGTGCGACCGGTTCCGGCAAGTCGGAGCTGCTGCGCACGCTGGTGCTGGGTCTCGCGGTCACGCACACCTCGGAGACGCTGAACTTCGTCCTCGCGGACTTCAAGGGCGGCGCGACCTTCACCGGCATGTCGCAGATGCCGCACGTGGCGGCGGTCATCACCAACCTGGCGGACGACCTGACGCTGGTCGACCGCATGGGCGACTCGATCCGCGGTGAACTCCAGCGCCGCCAGGAGCTGCTGCGTTCGGCAGGCAACTACGCCAACATCCACGACTACGAGAAGGCCCGGGCGGCGGGTGCCCCGCTGGAGCCGCTGGCCTCGCTGGTGCTGGTGATCGACGAGTTCAGCGAGCTGCTGACCGCGAAGCCGGACTTCATCGACATGTTCATCCAGATCGGCCGGATCGGCCGGTCGCTGGGCGTGCACCTGCTCCTGGCCTCGCAGCGCCTGGAGGAGGGCAAGCTGCGCGGCCTGGACACGTATCTGTCGTACCGGATCGGTCTGCGGACCTTCTCGGCGGCGGAGTCGCGGACCGCGATCGGCGTGCCGGACGCTTACCACCTGCCCTCGGTACCGGGTTCGGGCTACCTGAAGTTCGGTACGGACGAGATGACCCGGTTCAAGGCGGCGTACGTGTCGGGCGTGTACCGCTCGGGCGGGCCGGACCTGTCGGTCGGGCAGTTCCCGGTGGAGCGCCGGCCTGCGGTGTTCACGGCGGCCCCGGTGCCGGTGGTGTACGCGGCTCCGGACCCGGCGTACCTGGCGGCCGCGGCGTCGTCCCGGGAGGACGACGCGCTGGCCGACACGGTGCTCGACGTGATCGTGGGCCGGCTGGAGGGTCAGGGCGTGCCCGCGCACCAGGTGTGGCTGCCGCCGTTGGACCAGGCTCCGCCGCTGGACCAGCTGCTGCCGGCGCTGGCGCCGAGCGAGGCGCGCGGCCTGCACGCGGACGGGTACACGCGGCCCGGCGGCCTGGTCGTACCGCTCGGCCTGATCGACAAGCCGTTCGAGCAGCGGCGTGAGGTGCTGTACCGGGACTTCTCCGGAGCGGCCGGCCACATGATGGTGGTGGGCGGTCCGCAGTCGGGCAAGTCGACGCTGATGCGGACGCTGATCGCGTCGTTCGCGCTCACGCACACCCCGCGCGAGGTGCAGTTCTACGGGCTGGACTTCGGCGGCGGCGGTCTGTCCGCGGTGCAGGACCTGCCGCACGTCGGCGGGATCGCCTCGCGGCTGGACCCGGAGCGGGTGCGGCGTACGGTCGCGGAGGTGGCGGGCATCCTGAACCGCCGGGAGGAGTTCTTCCGCGCGAACGGCATCGACTCCATCGCCACCTACCGGCGGCGGCGGGCGGCCGGCGAGCTGCCCGGCGAGCCGTGGGGCGACGTGTTCCTGCTGGTGGACGGCTGGGGCGGGTTCCGGGGCGAGTACGAGGGCCTGGAGCCGCTGGTCACCGACATCGCGGCGCGCGGTCTGGGCTACGGCATCCACGTGGTGATCACGGCCGCCCGGTACATGGAGGTGCGGGCGGCCCTGAAGGACCAGATGCTCAACCGGCTGGAGCTGCGGCTGGGCGACGTCATGGACTCGGAGTTCGACCGGAAGGTCGCGGCGAACGTGCCGCCGGGCATGCCGGGCCGCGGCCAGGTCGCGGAGAAGCTGCACTTCCTCGGTGCGCTGCCGCGGATCGACGGCTCGCACGAGGCGGAGGACCTGTCCGAGGGCACGGCCGCGTTCGTGGCGGCCGTGAAGTCGAACTGGGCGGGGGCCTCGGCTCCCGGGGTCCGGCTGCTGCCGCGGCTGCTGCACGCGGACCAGCTACCCAAGGGCGGCGAGTACCCGGGCCGCGGGATCGCGATCGGCATCGACGAGACCGATCTGGAACCGGTGTTCGTGGACTTCGAGACGGACCCGTTCTTCCTGGTCTTCGGCGAGAGCGAGTCCGGCAAGACGAACCTGCTGCGCCTGATCGCCCAGCAGATCGCCGAGCGGTACACCCCGGACCAGGCGCGGCTGGTGGTCGGCGACTACCGGCGGACGCTGCTGGGCGCGCTGCCGGAGGAGCACCTGCTGGAGTACGCGCCGATGGCCAGCTCCATGCAGATGCACATGGAGGCGCTGGGCGGGGTGTTCTCCCGGCGCCAGCCGCCGAACGACGTCACCCCGCAGCAGCTGCGCGACCGCAGCTGGTGGACCGGCCCGGACGTGTTCATCATCGTCGACGACTACGACCTGGTGGCGACCAGCCAGGGCAATCCGCTGGCCCCGCTGGTGGAGTTCCTGCCGTTCGCCCGGGACACGGGCGTCCGCTTCATCATCGCGCGGAACTCGGCGGGAGCCTCGCGCTCCCTGTACGAGCCCTTCATGCAGCGCATCAAGGAGCTGGGCGCGCAGGGCGTGGTGCTGTCGGGCGATCCGTCCGAGGGCGAGCTGATCGGCAACGTCCGGCCGCGGCCGATGCCGCCGGGCCGGGGCTACTACGCCTCGCGCAAGCGGGGGACCTCGCTGGTCCAGCTGGGGCGGCTGCCGGGCGTGTAGGGCGCGGGCCGGGGCGGTCGGACGGCGCCCCGGCCCTGACGGCTTCGAAGACGCGATCTGTACGACGACGGACGACGGGGAGACACCACCATGGGGTTCGAGCAGGACTGGGGCCGGTCCGGTCCACCACGGCCGACCAGGCGGCGATGCGGCTGAACTCCGGTCCGCCGCCGGGCCCGCTCCTCCCCGGATCCGGAGACTTCGCCTCGACCCCGGCGGAGAAGAAGGCCGCGGCGAACACCATCGAGAACGACCTGGAGCCCAGCACCAGGAAGGCCGCGGACCACGCGGACGAGGCTTCGAACAACGCGGTCAAGGCCTTCGACGGCTGGAGCACGGCGGCCGCGCTGAAGAAGGTGCAGGAGACCTGGGACCGGCAGGTGACCGGACTGATGGGCCGGCTGGCCTCGGACCGTCAGCCGCAGACCCGAAGTTCGTCAAGCATTCCGACGACAACGTGGCGGTCTTCAACAACGTGATCGGCCGTTTCGCGGAGGCGGGGGACGACTTCCCCGCGTCCCTGCGGGAGCCGATGGCCAACATCCTGGTCAACCACGGCGACACCGTGCACCAGGTTGCGAGCAGCGTGGACATGAGGTCCCTGCCGGTTGGACAGAACGACCTGCACGAGGTCATCAAGCAGGTCTCCAAGGACCAGAGCTCCTACGGGGCACTGAACTACGGCATCAACCAGGCGATGGTCTCGGACATCCACGAAGCCGGCCAGGAGCACCCGACGGACTCCCTGCTCCGCGCCGGCCGCACAGTCGGCTTCCTGGAGGAGGCTCGCACCGCGGCCGTGGGTCCCGCCGAGACCGCCGCTTTCGACCAGAAGTGGATGTTCGACACGGCGATCGGCTACATCCCCGTGGTGAGCGGAGAGGTGCAATCTGGTTTCGACTACATGGTCGAGAAGTGGCTGGCGGACGAACAGAAGCAGATCGACCAGGAGCACTCGGACAAGTCCTACGAGGCGCACAAGAAGCGGAACGGACAGCTCATGGCACTGACCGAAGAGTGGATGAAGCTCCACGACAAGGACGGCGGGACGTTCGGCCGACCGCGCCAAGAGCGTGGGCGGCTGAGCACATGAGGAAGTCTCTGCGGCTGGCCGTCACGGGTGCCGCCGCGGTTGTCCTGCTCAGCGGCTGCGGCTCGGACGCCGACGAGGCGGTCCCCGGAGCGTTGTGCGGCACCCCGATCGACCCCCGGCTGTCCAGGCCTCTCCTCGAACCTCTCGGTGAGGTCACCGAGATCGACAGGGTTGAGCGGGCCAAGCCTCAGACGGCGCCGTGCGATGTCGCCGTGGACGGGGAGCGAGCCTTGGACTTCCGCTTCGCATGGCACAAGGGGTCACCGGAGGACCTGCTCCGGACGGCCACGGAAAGCTCCACGGTCTTTCGGCTGACCGACCCCAAGCGCGTCGACATGGGGTTCCAGGACTCCGTACTGGGCAACGAGGGTGCGATCGCCACCACGGCGTGCAAGACGTCGGCCGGTGACCACTTCACGCTCAGGGTCTTCGCCACTCGCGCCGATCCGCTGAAGCCCGATCTGCGGCCCGCCATCGAGGCGTTCATGCGTGCCTACACGGCGGAGACGGTGAAGACGCTGAACTGCGCCTGACAGCCGCCCGGAAGGCGGAATAATCGGCGGCAGCATGCGCAGCACTGCCGCACCACCGAGGGAAAGGCCGCCCATGGGCACGCAAGCGGAGAAGGACGAACTGTACGCGCTCGACATCAGCGGGGTGGAGTGGGAGGGCCCGCCCGGGACGAGCCCCGACGAGGAACGGGTGGAGATCGCGCACCTGCCGGGCGGCGGGGTGGCCATGCGGTCCTCGCTGGAGCGGGAGACGGTGCTGCGCTACACGGCCGCCGAGTGGGAGGCCTTCGTACTGGGCGCCAGGGACGGCGAGTTCGACATCACGTAACCGGCCCGCCGACACCGGCCGCGTCGACGCAGAAGGGGGCGCGCCCGTTCGGGCGCGCCCCCTTCGCGCTGTGCAGCGGCGCTGTGCGCGGAAGCCTGCGAAGGCTCAGCGGCCTCAGAAGGACTCGGTGAACAGGCGCGAGGCCTTCACGTCGGTGGCGCGGTAGTCGCCCTTGCCCTGCTCGATGATCTTGGCGACGTTCTCCAGGGTGTCGCGCATGTGCTCGGCGCGACCCTTGTACTTGGCCTGGAGCTGGACGTACGAGGCGTGCGCCTCACCGTCCCAGGTGTCGGTGACGACCTTCAGGGCCGAGTCCATCTCGTTGAGGTCGTCGACGATCTTCTTGGAGACGATGCGGATGCGGTTCGCCATCTCCTGGACACTCTCGTACCGGACCTTCATCTGGCCGGCATCGGCACCAGACATGTTCTTCTCCTTAGCGCTGTGCGGACGTGACGGGGACGCGGCGGCGCGTCAGATGCCGTTGAGGCCGGAAGAGTTGGCCTGCGACTTGATGGCGTTGAAGGCCGCACGGACGTCGTCGTCCTGGGCGTTGCTCAGGTTCTTGGTCTCGGCCACGGCGTTGTGGAGCACGCCCAGCAGCCGGCGGATGGCGTCGTGGTCCTCGTTGACCATGGTCTGCGCCTGGACGAAGCCGGAGGCGCCGGAACCGGTCCAGCCGGCGCTCACGGTCGCGAGGATGTCCGACAGCTCACGCGCCTGGCTGGTCACGGCATTGGCGGTGCTGTTGATCTTGTTCTTCGCCTGGACGATCGGATCGTCTGCGAGTCCGAAACCGCCTGCAGGGTTACTCATCCGAAAAGCTCCTCACTTCTTAATTCACTGACCCGACCGGCGCATGTGGTTACGTCAGTTCCCCGATCACAGTCGTGAAGGCTGTTGTCACTCTAGTCAGTTCATCCGCATGGCCCAACACCGGCCGGGCAGTCCTGTAGGTGAACTGTGACGCTTCACTGCAAACGGCGTCGCCGGTTCCGGGCATCCCGGACGACTGCCGCAGTTCCGGCGATCACGGCGATCAGCACGCCCCCGATGCCGAGCGCGTAGGTGCCCAGCCGTTCCTGCCGCTGCTGCGGGGTCTCCGACACCGCCATCGCAGCGGGTTCCGGTGCGGCCGCGGGCGGCGGTCCCGGGTCCTCGACCGGTTTTCTGGGCCGGTCGTGGTCCTGGGAGACCGCGCGCACCGGGTCGACGACGCCCCAACCCACGTAGTCGTCGCGGCCCTTGACGGACCGTTCGGCGGTCTGCTGGATCTGCCAGGTGATCTCCTGGGGGGTCCAGTTCCAGTGCTGCTGCTTCAGCAGGGCGGCGAGCCCGGCGACGTAAGGGGCGGAGAAGCTGGTGCCGTTGTCGACGCACTGCCCGTACCCCGGCACGGTCGACACCATGTCGACCCCGGGCGCGGCCACCGCGAGGAAGCCGCCCGGCTGGGAGAACGCCGCCCGCTCGTTGTTCCGGTCCGAGGACCCCACCGCCAGCACGCCGTCGAAGGCGGCCGGATAGGTCTTGCGCTTGCGGCCGTTGAGGCCGTCGTTGCCCGCGGAGGCGACGATCAGCACCTTGGCGTCCACGGCCTTCTTGACCGCCTGGCCGAGCAGCGAGGACTCCGCCATCGGGACGGCGGTGTCCTGGGAGATGTTGATGATGTGGGCGCCCTTGGCCACCGCGTGGTCGATGGCCTCGGCCAGGGACTTGGCGTTGCCCTTGCCCTGGCCGTCGTTCTGCCGGATCGGGATGACGGTGGCCTCGGGGGCCAGGCCCACGAAGCCCGTGCCCTGCTGCGGCCGGGCCGCGATCAGCCCGGCGACCTTGGTGCCGTGGCCGACCGTGTCGTTCGTCCCGTCGCCCTTGGTGTCGATGAAGTCCTTGCCGGCGCCGATGTCGAGGGCGCCGCTGAGCTGCGGATTGGCCCGGTCCACGCCGGTGTCGATGACCGCGACCCGGACGCCCTTGCCCTTGCCGCCGGCCCAGAGCTCGTCGAGCAGCAGCCGTTGCAGGGCCCAGGGGCGGCCCGCGATCTGCTTCTTCATCGGGAAGGTGCACTCGCCGGCGCCGGCCAGGCGGAACTCGGGGCGGGACTCGGGGCGGAACTCGGCGCGGACCTCCCGGCGGGCCTCGGGCCCGTCGGCGGGCGGCGCGGCGCCGATGCCGCCCGCGGCGGCGGTCAGCGCCAGTACGGCGGCCGGGAACACCCTCCACAGGGGTGCGGTCCGGCGGGAGACGGTGGTGCGGGAAGCGGTGGTGTTGCGGGAAGCGGCGGTGCTGCGGGAGGCGGTCATCGCGGCCTCACGAACCCTGGGGCTGGCGGGCGGCGTTGGTGTCCAGGCGGGGCCCCTTCGACAGGAACTCCGACCAGGCGATCGGCACCAGCGCCGGGGTCACGTCCTTGTACCCGAGCCGGGCCTGCGCCTGGCTGGCCTCCGGGGGGCCGTCCGCCTTCTCCCCGCCCTCCGTGGGCTGCGGGGAGGCACCGGTCTCCTGCTGCTCGACATCGCTGTCCCCGTTGGCCTGCACGGCGTACCGCAGGCCGGTGTCGGTGACCAGGAACAGGGCGCCTCCGCCCTTGGCCAGCTTGCCCTGGAACTGGGTGTAGAGCAGGCCCGAGCCGGGGGTGACGTACGAGCTCGTGCCGCTGGCGGAGATGTCGACCGGGAAGCCGGTGCCCGCCCAGGTGCTCATCGTGGTGCGGCCCTGGCCGTCCACCGAACGCAGCACGTTGCAGACGGTGTTGCGGACGCCGCCCTGGGCGGCGCTCGCGGCAGCGGCCCCGGTGCTCCCGTTGACCTGGCTGGACTGCGTCTTCGGCCACTTCTTCTTCTCGTAGAACTGGCTGCCGTCCGGGCGAAGCGACTGCAGGTCCACCTCCTTGGCCTTGCCGTTCATGTTCAGGCCCTCGGTGGCGGGCGAGTTGATGAGCAGCCAGGCCGTGAAGGAGGAGACCCGGGAGACCTTGCCGGCCTGCACCACGTAGTGCTGGGGTCCGGAGCCGGTCCGGGCCAGCAGCACCATGCCGACCTTGTTGTCGTCCGTGCCCAGCCCCGGCACCTTGGCGTCGTCGCCGGCCTTCCCGCCGTCCAGTTTCGGGAACGCGAGGTCCTCGCCGGACTGGAGGGTGTCCAGCCACTGCTCGCTGACCGGCTGCGGGGTGCCGCTGCCGACCAGGGCCATGGTGAGGGTGGCCGAGTCGGGGGTCTTCTCCGGGAACTTGTACTTCGTTCCGGTCGAGTCGACCAGGTAGCGGCTGGTGGTCTCGGTGCCGTCCTGGTTGGGGGTCTTGGCCTGGACGTACAGGACCTGACCGTCGGCCAGCCGCCGCTTGTCGTCCATCAGGCCCGCCTCCCGTTCGGCGAGGACGAAGGCGGCCGTCTGCACGCCCTTGCCGTTGCCGCCCGGCTGCTGGCAGACCGCCCACCGCTTGGCCGTGGCCGCGTCCTTGGTGGAGGGCAGCCGGTCCGGGGCGTACGGGATGCCGATGATGGGGCCGCGCGGCACCTTGCCGCCGTCCAGGGTCTTGTCGTCGACCTGGATCACGTCGAACTTCCCCGGGTCGAGCAGCAGTCGCGCCGACGCCAGGTTCAGCACCGGGTGCAGCCGGACCTGGCCGTTGGTCTTCAGGACGACGTACCGGGTCGTCGAGTCCTTGCCGACGATCACCTTGGTGCCGGGCGTGTCCCAGCCCTTGGGGGCCTTGGGGTCGAGCAGGCCCCAGGCGCCGAAGCCGGCGAGGACGAGCGCGCCGACGATGACGCCCGGCACCACGGCGCGCAGTGGCCGCGGGGCGCCCTCCTCGGTGCCCGTGGCGGACGGCTGGAGGAAGGCGGCCACCGTACGCCGCTTCGCAAAGGTGTACGCGTTGAGCTCATCACGTCGTGATGCCATGACCGCCTGCTTCTCCCCGCCCGGCCCGGTCGGTGGGTACGGTCCCCGGGCCTCGATTGTCTGACCGGGCACCTACTATGCCTGTTGACGGACGGTTGGTACGGGGCGGGTAGGGTGAGGCCGCCGCCCAGTCCCGCTCCACGCCCGCCGTACCGGGCCGATCGAGGCTTGTTGGGGCGGAATTGGGGAGATTCCGGGGAGGTGCCGGCACCGGCCGCGCCGCACCGGCAGTAACAGGTGTGGACCGTGGAAGAGGAGGTGTCCGGGACATGGCCATCGCGACGGAACAGCGGGCCGCCGCGGCCGCGCCGCCGCGCGGCGGAGTGACGCCGCATCCGAAGTCGGGCCCGGGCCGGTTCGGCCCGTTCCGATTGCAACAGCTGGTACTCCTCCAGGTGGCGGCGGCGCTGCTGCTGGCGGCCTGGGTGGTGGAACCGCTGCTGCTGGTGCCCGCCGGTGTGCTGGCGGCCCTGCTTCTGGTCCTCGCGGTGGTACGCCGGCACCAGCGCTCGCTGCCCGAGTGGATCGGCACCGCGCTCGCCCTGCGCGCCCGGCGCCGCCGGGCCGCCGCCTTCACCGTGCCGGCCGGTACCGAGCCGGGGCTGGCCCCGGTGGTCGAGGCCGACCCGGCCCTGCGGACGTACACCTTCAGCGACCGCGACCGGCGGCCGGTCGGAATGATCGGCGACGGCACGTTCCTGACCGCCGTGGTCCAGGTCGACATGGACGCGACCGCGCTGCGCCCGGACCGGGCCGCCCGGCCGCTGCCGCTCGGCCTGGTCCGCGACGTCCTCGAAGTGGACGGCATCCGGCTGGAATCGGCGCAGCTGGTGCAGCACACCCAGCCCGCGCCCGCACCGCATCTGCCCGCCCAGGCCATGGCCACCCGCAACTACGCGCCGCTGCAGGCGCAGACGGGGACCCCGGCGGTGCGGCTGACCTGGATCGCGCTCAAGCTGGATCCGGAGCTGTGCCCGGAGGCGGTGGCGGCGCGCGGCGGCGGGATGACCGGCGCGCAGCGGTGCGTGGTGCGGGCGGCGGACCAGTTGGCGAGCCGGCTGGCCGGCGCCGGTTTCGGGGCGACCGTACTGACCGAACAGGAACTGACCGCGGCGCTGGCCACGTCCTCCTGCGCGAACCCGATGGCCATCACCCAGGCCGGCCGGTCCGCGAGCATCGGGCGGCGCACCGAGGAGACGGCGCGGGCCTGGCGGTGCGACGACCGCCGGCACACCACCTACTGGATAGGCCGGTGGCCGCAGCTCGGCGGTGCGGCAGCCCCGCTGCCGCAGTTCGTGGCACTGCTGACCTCGCTGCCCGCGCTGGCGACCACGTTCAGCCTGACGCTGGCGCCGGCAGACCGGCACGGGGTCACGGTCACCGGGCACGTCCGGGTGACCGGTCGCAGCGACGAGGAACTGGTCGCGGCCCGGCGGGAGCTGGAGCGGACGGCCCGCGGGATCCGGACCGGCCTGGTCCGGCTGGACCGTGAGCAGCTGCCGGGCGTACTGGCATCACTGCCGCTGGGAGGTGCGCGATGAGCGCGGGACGCGCAGGACGTGTGGGAGGCGTGGGACGCGTGGGACGGGTCGGGTACGGGCTGGTCGGGCCGCGGCGGGAACGCCATGCGATCCCGGTCGGCGACCTGGACGCCCTGTCCCTGCCGGTCGGGGACGACGGCGTGGTCATCGGGGTCGACTCCGAGGGCCGGCCCGCTGTGCTCGGGATCAACCGCCCGTCACCGTACGAGGTCACCCTCATCGGCGGTCTGTGGACCGCGCAGGTGCTGGCGCTGCGCGCGGCGGCGACCGGGGCGCGGGTGGCCGTGGAGACCGGCCGGGCCCAGGTGTGGTCGGGTCTGGCCCAGGCCGCCGGCGGCGGACAGCCGTGCGTGACCCTGCACGAGGTGGGGCGGGTGCCGCCGCAGGGCGCGTCCGCGGGCAGCCCGGTCCTGGTGGTCCGGGACTGCGGGATGCGGCCGCCGCGCGGGCGGGTGGTGGCCGGCCCCTGGCAGTCGGTGCTCACCCTGCTTCCCTATCTCAGCCCGACGGCCCCGAGATTGCTCCAGAACTCCGCCCTGGTGGGCGTGCAGCGGGTGTCCCCGGACGAGGCGGAGCAGATCGGCCGTCTGATGAACCTGCCCCGGCGGGCGGTGGATTCACTGCCGACGCTCGGTGACGGGGTCACCCTGTGGTGCACGTCCAGGGACCGGCAGTTCGTGATGACCCAGGGCACCGAGGCGGAGACCGGGCTGCTGGGCCCGGCCCGGCGGATCGACTAGGAGACCACCCGGGGGCTGTCTTGCCGGCCCCCTGGACAGCCCGACAGGGCCTGGACCGGGTCAGCGCGTCCGGGTGCGGCGCCATTAGGCTGACCGTGGGCGCGGCGCCGAAGCGACGCCGGGCACCAGTGCCCGACCACACCAGGAGGACAGAAGTGAACGGCGATCGGAACGAGAGCCGCGACGGGACGTGGGACGTCCCGACGGACGATCAGTCCGACGCGGAGCCCGAGCTCACGGGCGAGTTCACCATCGACTACACGCCGCCGGCCTGGTACACGCAGAACGCGCCGACGCCGCCGGCGGTGCCGGACCTGCCGGCGGGCAGCGGCTTCGAGCCGCACCGCCCGGACGACATCGGCTCCCCCTCGACGACCCGGCTCACCCCTCCGGCCCGCCGCTCGCCGACCCCGGCGACCGGCACCCCGGTCCCGCTGCCGGCTCAGGCCCCGACGCCGGCCCCGACGCCGGCCCCGGACGCTCCGGCGCCGCTGCCGCCCGCAGTGGCCACGCCGCTGCCGCCTGCCGCGCTCCCGCCGGCGGCGGTTGCCCCGGCGGCGCTGCCGCCCGCGGCGGCGACCCCGGCGAGCAGTACGCCGTACCCTGCGGCCGGGGCGGAGCCCGCGGACGCCGTGCCCTCCCCCGCCCCCGGCACCCCGCCGCCCGGGTACTCCGCCACGCCGCCGAGCGGTACGGCGATTCCGCTGCCGGCCGGGGAGCGGGGTGACACGGGCGCGGTGCTCGCGAAGTCACCCCTTCCGGGGAGCGGGAGCGGAGCCTTCGCTCAGGACGCGGACGCGGACCGCGACCGCGACGCCGGTCCGGCCGGTGAGGAGCCGCAGGACGCCGTTCCGGCCGCGGCCGACCAGCCGTGGGGCGCGCCCGCCCCCCAGCCGGAACTGCCGCCGCTGCCTCCCGCGTTCGCCCCGACGGCCACCGAGTCCGCCCCCGCGGCGCCTGCCCCGTCGACGCCGCCCACGCCGTCCACGCCGGACGGATACGGCTTCCCGCCCGCACCCCAGGCGGACTTCCCGCCCGTACCGGAGCAGGCACAGCCGCAGCCGCAGTCGCAGCCGCAGGCACCGGACGGATACGGGTTCCCGCCCGCACCGCCGGCCCCGCAGCCGCAGGCGGGTTACGGCTTCCCGCCCGTACCGGAGCAGGCGCAGGCGCAGGCACAGCCCCAACCCCAGCCCCAGCCGCAGGAGCCGGACCCGTACGGGTTCCCGCCCGTACCGGAGCAGACACAGCAGCAGCCCCAGCCCCAGCAGCAGACACCCGACGGTTACGGCTTCCTGCCCGCACCGCCGGCCCCGCAGCCGCAGGCCGGTTACGGCTTCCCGCCCCTGTCGGAGCAGGCGCCGCAGGCCGGGGCACCCTGGGGGGCTCAGCCGCCCCAGCAGGCCCAGCCGCCGCAGCAGCAGCCGCAGTCCGACCCGCGGCTCGGCCAGCAGTGGCCCCAGCCGACCGGCCCGGGCGGCCCCGGCTCGGGTGGCCCCGGCCCCGGCGGCCCCGGCCCCGGCGGTCCCGGACCCGGTAACCCCGGACCCGGTGGCCCCGGCTCGCAGGACCCGCGCTACCAGGCCGCGCCCGGCGGCGGCGCCCCGCTCGGCTACACCGCCGCGGTGGAGCTGTCCTCGGACCGTCTGCTGCGCAACAAGCAGAAGCCCAAGAGCAACCGCGGCGGCAATTCCTCGCTCTTCAAGTTCGGGGGCAAGGCCGCCGAGGCGGAGCGCCAGCGCAAGCTGGACCTCATCCGCACCCCGGTGATGTCCTGCTACCGCATCGCCGTCATCAGCCTCAAGGGCGGCGTCGGAAAGACCACGACGACCACCGCCCTCGGCGCCACCCTCGCCACCGAGCGCCAGGACAAGATCCTCGCCATCGACGCGAACCCGGACGCCGGCACCCTCGGCCGCAGGGTGCGCCGTGAGACCGGCGCCACCATCCGCGACCTCGTCCAGGCCATCCCGTACCTGAACTCCTACATGGACATCCGGCGGTTCACCTCCCAGGCCCCGTCCGGCCTGGAGATCATCGCCAACGACGTGGACCCGGCCGTCTCCACCACGTTCAACGACGAGGACTACCGGCGCGCGATCGAGACCCTCGGCCGCCAGTACCCGATCATCCTGACCGACTCCGGCACCGGCCTCCTCTACTCCGCCATGCGCGGAGTCCTGGACCTCGCCGATCAGCTGATCATCATCTCGACCCCGTCGGTCGACGGCGCGTCCAGCGCGAGCACCACGCTCGACTGGCTGTCCGCGCACGGCTACGCCGACCTGGTCTCGCGCTCCCTCACCGTCATCTCGGGGGTCCGCGAGACCGGCAAGACCATCAAGGTCGAGGACATCGTGCAGCACTTCGAGACCCGCTGCCGCGGTGTGGTCGTGGTGCCCTTCGACGAGCACCTCGCGGCCGGCGCCGAGGTCGACCTCGACATGATGCGGCCGAAGACCCGCGAGGCGTACTTCAACCTCTCGGCGCTGGTCGCCGAGGACTTCGTACGGGCGCAGCAGGCGCAGGGGCACTGGGGTGCCCAGCCGCCGCACCCCCAGCAACCCCAGCCCCAGGCGCCGTACGGGCAGCCCGGCCAGCCCGGCGCGCCCGGCCAGCAGCCCTATCCGCAGCCGTACCCCCAGCCCTACGCGCAGCCGCCGCAGCAGCCGTACGGCCCCCAGCCGGGCCACCCGGGAGCCCAGCCCCCGCCGCCGCAGCAGGCGTACGGTCAGCCCCAGCCGCCGCAGCCCGGCCAGGGCTGGCAGCAGCCGCAGCCGCAGCAGCAGGACCCGCGGCAGGGCGGCGGCCAGTAGCAGTGGACGCAGAGGGCCCGTACCGTCCCCCAGGGGCGGTACGGGCCCTCGCCCGTTCGAAGTCCGGGTTCGCTCAGCGCGCCGCGTCGTACGCGTCGGTCAGCGCGCGCGCCCGCTTCACGTCGTCGGCGATGGCGTCCAGCAGCCCGTCCAGGGACTCGAACTTCGCCATCCCCCGGACGTACGCCAGGAAGTCCACGGTCACGTGCAGCCCGTACAGGTCGAGGCCGATCCGGTCGATCGCGTACGCCTCCACCGTCCGCTCGGTCGCGTCGAACTGAAGGTTCGTCCCGACCGAGATCGCCGCCGGCATGCGCTCGCCGTTCGCGGTCAGCCAGCCCGCGTACACCCCGTCCGCCGGGATGGCGGTGTGCGGCAGCGTCTCGACGTTCGCCGTCGGGTAGCCGAGTTCCCGGCCGCGCTGCGCTCCGCGCACCACCACGCCCTCGACCCGGTGCGGCCGCCCCAGGATCTCGGCCGCGCCCTCCATGTCGCCCTCGGCGACCAGCCGGCGCGCCAGCGTGGAGGAGAACGGCTCGCCGCCGCCCGCCTCGCCGCGCACCACCAGGTCGACGACCTCGACCTGGTAGTCGTACGTGGACCCCAGCTCGGCGAGGAACTCGACGTTGCCGGCGGCCCGGTGGCCGAAGCGGAAGTTGGGGCCCTCGATGACGCCGCGCGCGTGCAGCTTGTCGACGAGCACCTTCACGATGAAGTCGGCCGGGGACAGCTGGGAGAACTCCGCCGTGAACGGCAGGATGAGCAGTGCGTCCACGCCCAGCTCGGCCATCAGCTCGGCCCGCCGGTGGTGCGGGGCCAGCATCGCCGGGTGGCTGCCGGGGCGGACGACCTCGCTCGGGTGGGGGTCGAAGGTCACGACGACGGCCGGCACGCCGAGCTCCCGGGCCCAGGCGACGGCCCGTCCGATGATCAGCTGATGGCCCCGGTGCACCCCGTCGTAGGAGCCGATGGTGACGACGCTGCGTCCCCAGTCCTGGGGGATGTCCTCCAAGCCACGCCAGCGCTGCACTGTGACCGCTCCTCGCCCGAACCCGTGTAGTGCGTAGTTGAGATTGCAGGTCTAAGACTGCCATGCCGGTGCCCGGGCCCCCGCATCGGCATGGGAGCAATGCCAGGCACACGTCAAGTGTGAGCAGAGCCGACCGTGGAGGGCCTGCTTCCGGCCAGGGTCTCGACCATGCGTCGAGCGCTCGGGCCGAGCAGCGCGGCCGCCTCGCGCGGTTCCTCGTGGAGCCAGTGGGCGGCGAGCCGGCCGAAGGGCGGGAGCTCGCGGGCCAGCTCGACGACCCGCCGCTCGAACACGGCCGCCCCGCCGGGCAGTGCCAGCAGCCGCCGCCCGGTCCGCCGGACCAGCTCCCGGGTGCGCTGCTCGCCGCGCGCGACGGTGTCCCGGGCCACCGCGCCGAGCAGCTCGGCCAGCACCGCGGGCTCGGTCTCGGCGCCGAGGAGGTCGTCGAGCAGCTCGCAGCGCAGCGGGCGCGAGGTCTCCGCTCCGACCGCTCCGAGCACCGGGGCGAGGGCGGCTCGTGACGGTACCGGGCCCCGCAGCAGCTCGACGGCGAGCGGGCGCAGCAGCGGCCCGGCCGCCGGGCCGTGGTCCAGCCGGCGGTCCACGAAGGCGGCGGCGTGCGGGGCGTCCTGGGGGTGCCGCGCCAGGTGCTCCCGTACGAGACGGGCCGCGCGGGCGGCGGGCCCGGGAGCGGTCAGCGCCGCGAGGGCCCGCAGCACCTGCCCGTCCGCCCGGTCCCGCAGGGCGTCGAGCACCTCGCCGGAACGGCCGGGCAGGGCCTCGGCGGCGGCCACCAGCGCGCTCGGGGGGACCCCGGCGCAGGCCAGCGCGTCCGGCAGGTGCCGCTCGCGGACCTCCGGGTCCCACAGCAGCATGCCGAGGGCGGCCCCGTGCAGGCAGAGGTCCCCGGGCCGGTCCAGCAGGGCCAGCGCGGCACGGCGCAGCAGCATGCGGTGGTCGGCGGCGCCGCCGAGGTGCGCGGCGGCGGCCGGGCCGTACGCGGCGGCCGCCACCCGGCGCTCGGGCCGCTCGTCCCCCGCCCACCGGTCCACGGCCCGGCAGATCGCCGAGGGCTCCTCCTCGGCGAGTACGGCGAGCAACTCGTCGGCGCGCGGGTGCGCGGCGGTCACCAGTGCCTCGACGAGGTCGTCCGGGGCGAGCCGCCGGTGCGTGTGCAGCAGCGCCTGCGCGGCGGTGGCCACGGTGGCGCCCGGCCGCCCGCGCAGCCTCCGCTCGTCGCCGAACCAGCCGCAGAGCAGCGGTACGACGCCCTGCGGATCGCGGACCAGCCGGCGGGCGGCGGCGTCCAGGTAACGGTGGTCGGCGGGCAGCAGCCGGCGCAGCAGCTCCAGCCGGTCCGGCTCGGGCAGCCGCAGCCGGTTCCAGAACCAGCCACCGAACTCGTCGGAGCCGGCCCGAGCCACGTGCGCGGCGAGCGCATGCAGCACGTCGAGGAAGGGCCGGGCATCGGCCGAACGCACCAACACCTCCCGAACCAGCCGCGCAGCCCACCAGGCACGGTCGGCGGCGGCCGCGCTGTGGGCGGGGGTGCCGGGTGGGGCGGTGGCACCGCCGCCGGGCGGGGCAGCGCTGTGGGCCGGGCCGCCCTGTGTGCCGGGCGGGGCCGCGCTGGGGGGCGGGGCAGCGCCGGGCGGGGCAGCGCCGGGCGGGGCAGCGCTGTGGGGCGCCCGGCCGGTCCGGGCGGTGGCGCCGGGCGGGGCCGCGCTGGGGGGCGGGCCGCCCTGTGGGGCACTGCCGCCGCCTGGCGGGGCAGCGCGGTGGAACGCGGCTCCAGGCGGGGCGGTGCCGTGGGGCGCGGTCGGGCTGTAGACCGGGCCACCGGGCTGGGCAGTGCCTCCGCCGGGCTGGGCCCCACTGTTGGCCGGGGCGGTGGCGCCGGGTGGGGCCTCGTTGTGGGCCGCGGGTCCGGGCGGGGCAGTGCCGCGGGGCGCGGTTGGGCCCTGGGCCGCGCTGCCTGGGAGGGGCGCGCTGTGGGGCGCACCGCCGGGCGGGGCAGTGCCGGCGTCGGGCGAAGTCGCCCTGCGAGCCGAGGAGTTGTCCGGCAGGGCAGCGTCGTCGGGCCGGGTTGCCGCTTCGGTGAGCCGGTCGAGAGTGGCGATCAACGCGGTGAGGTGCGGGGTCAGAGCGGGCGGAGGCATCAGGAGCAGGGCCTCCAGCACCGGGCCGATCCGGTGCCGGGGCACGGGCAGGGCGGGGCCCGGGCCGCTGCGGTGGACCAGTGCGTCCAGGGCGGTCGGGACGTCCAGGTGGGCGGCCTGCAGCCAGTCGGCGAACTCCTCGTGGGCGAGCCGGTAGCCGGCCCCGGCGGGAACCACCAGACCCTCGGTGAGCACGGCCGGGGCCCAACCGGTGCGCCAGGGGAAGAGCTCCTCGAAGGAGGCCCGGTCCAGCTCTCCGTGGCCCGGGCCGAGGCAGCGCTGCGCGGCCTCGTGCACCCGGCCGGCCACCCGCGCGGCCAGTCGGCGCACGCCCGGGCCGTGCACCGCGCCCGCGGGGGCGGCACCGGCCGCGATGCGGACGGCCACGCGCAGGCAGGCCAGGTCGAGATGCGCGCCGAACACCTCGTGCCGGCCCGGACTTCCCGCCGTGACCTCGGCGGCCCGGACACCGGCGAGCAGCCGCAGGGTCAGCGGGTGCCGGCCGTCCGGTTCGCGCACGCCGGCCGCGGGGATGCCGTACCGGGCCCGGGCGGCTTCGGCCTCCGCCGGGGTGAAGTCGCCGAGCCGGTAGGCGGCGGGGAGCCGCGGGGCCGGGCGGGCCGGGGCGTACAGCGCACCGTCCGGATAGAGCGCGCCGGCCCGCTCCCAGTACTCGGGCCGGCCCGCGACCACCATCCGGACGCCGTTGTCGCGCAGCCAGCGGGTGGTGGAGGCGGTCCACTCGGCGAGGCGGTGGGCCAGGCGCGGCGGCATTTCCTCGGGGGCGTCGAGGAGAACGAGGAGGGGGCGGCTGGAGGCGCGGGCGACCGCGGCAACCCTGGCGGGGCTGGGCACGCCCGTGCCTGCGCCGGCGCCCCGGCCTTCGCCCAGGCCGAAGCCTCCGCCCGTGCCAGTGCCGACGCCCGCGCCCAGGCCGGAGCCACCGCCCATCCCGGAGCCGACGCCCGTGCCCAGGGTGGAGCGGGCACCCGCGCCGGAGCCGGTACCGGCGCCGCCGCTCCCAAAACCGACGCCGGGGCCCAGGCCGAAGCCACCGCCCATCCCGGAGCCGACGCCCGAGCCCAGGCCGAAGCCACCGCCCATCCCGGAGCCGACGCCGCCGCTCCCAAAACCGACGCCGGGGCCCAGGCCGAAGCCACCGCCCGCGCCGGAACCGACGCCCGTCCCAGAACCGAGGCCAGTGCCGGAGCCTGTGCCCGTCCCAGCCCCGCCGCCCAGGCCGGGGGCGGCACCCGAGCCGGATCCGACGCCCGCGGCCCCGCCCGAGCCGCCACCCAGGCCCGAGCCAATGTCCGTGCCCGAGCCGATGCCCGTACCGACAGCGGGTCGGTCCCCGGCGAAGCGCGTGGCCGGCCGAGGGGTGGCAGGGGCTGCGCCGGACGCTGGGGTGTTCGCGGTCGCGCCTGACGCCGGCGGCCGTTGGCCGGGTGGCGCAGCCGCGGCAGTGCCCGAGTCGAGGGGGTCGTGCGGGGCAGGGGTGGGGTGGGGGCCGCTGCGCGGGGCCTCTTCCCCACCCCGCCCCTTCCCGTAACCGGGGCTCCGCCCCGGCCCCCGGTGGGGGGGGGGGGGGCC
>NZ_JBFBAV010000063.1:1320-32288 GCF_040689505.1 Streptomyces sp. NPDC051211 | reverse complement strand
CCGCCCAGCCTCCCGAGTATGGCCGCATGGGGTCCTGTCCCCCTGCCCTTCTTTCGGGGCTTCCCGACAGTCCTTGTCTTTCCGGGGCCGGCCGGTCTGTCAAGGGTGGAGCGCAGCGGAATCGCGAAGCGACGCGACCGAAGGGAGCGCCCTTGACGGGGCGGACGGACACGGAATGACACTGGGACTGCCGGGAAGGCCCCCCGCCTGCTCCTTCGATTCCGTCCAGGCGAAGCCCCGGCACCCCCCATCCCCGCCCGGCAGTTGAGCGGGGTCGCGGCCTGGTGGGCCGCTGCGCGGAGCCTTCCCCCACCCCGCCCCTTCCCGAAACCGGGCTCTGCCCGGACCCGCGCCTCAAACGCCGGTGGGGCTGGAAGGCGGGCTTCGCTCAGAGTCCGCGTCTCAAACGCCGGCGAGGCTGCAAAGCGGCGCTACGCCCCAGACCCCGCGTCTCAACGCCGGCGAGGCTGGGGGGTACCGACCGGCGGGGCCGGGTGGGCGGGCTCCGCCCGACTCCCCGCCCCCGGCGGGGGCCGGGCCCGTGGCCTGCCCGGGCGACCGTGGCCGCCTCAGTCGGTCGGTGCGCGGCGAGGCGGGCGGGTGGCTGGCCGGACAGGTTGGTGGCCCGTGGCGGGGCGGGCGGGGCTCTGGCTACCGGCCGAACGACGAGACCTGCGAGGCGTTCTCGGCCTGGGTGTTTCAGTTACCGCACAGCGCCTGCTGGTGGAGGGTCGACAGCGCGGCGTCGATGGGGTGGTTCTGCAGGTTCCCCGAAGGGCCCGTACCGGAAGGCTCCGTACCCGAAAAGCCCGTACCCGAAGGCTCCGTACCCGAAGGGGCCGTACCCGAAGGGGCCGTACCCGAAGGGGCCGTCCCCGAAGGGGTCGGCTTCTTCCACCTCGCGAGGTTCAGTGCGACGGACGCCTGCCGTTTGCCGTCGGCGCGGGTCCAGGATTCCGTCAGGGCGCCCCAGGCCGTGCCGTCGTGGCCCCAGAAGGTGCCGCAACCCGGGATGTCGTGCCTGTGCAGACCGAGGCCGTATTCGATCGTCGTTCCGTCCAGGGCGATGACCGGGATCGTGCGCTGCATCTGCGCCAGCGACGACCGGTTGACGATCTTTCCGTCGAGCAGCTTGCCGTAGAAGCGGTTCAGGTCCTCCATCGTCGATACCAGACCGGCTCCCATCATCACCCAGGACATGTTGTAGACGCTGTAGTCGCGCGGCGGGTCCATCGACCCCCAAAGCGCTTCATACAGCCGCGAGTGCGGGCCCTTGATACGCGGCCCGGCCGGAAATTCGGTGTGCCGGAGTCCGGCGCGCTCGATGACGTTCCGGGTGATGTACTCCTCGGCAGGGGTACCGGTCACCCGCTCCAGGAGTTGGCCGAGGAGCTCGTAATTGGTGTTGGAATACACCCCCGGGGTGGCTCCCGGCTCGCCGGCGGGAGGCGCCGAGAGCCCCAGCTCGATCAGCTCCGCCGGGCGGAACTGCCTGAACCGGTTGGCGTCCAGGCTCTCGGGCGACATGTTCTGCAGGGAAGGGAACGCATAGCGGATGTGGTCGGGGATGCCGCTGGTGTGGTTGAGCAGCATCCGCACCGTGATCTTCCTGCCGCGCTCTCCCGGCACCAGATGCGGCAGGTAGTCGCCGATCGGCGCATCGAGCCGGATCCGGCCCCGCTCGACCTGCTGCATGACCGCGGCGGCGGTGAACGTCTTGGTGATGCTGCCGACACGCTGCCGCATGTCGGCCGTGACGGGACGGCCGGTCCTGACATCGGCGACCCCGGAAGCGCCGCGCCATGTCCGGCCGGTATCGCGCACCTCGGCGTACACCCCCGGCATCCCCGCGCGATGGACACCGTCCATGGCGGACTTCAGCTCCGTCGGATCGAAGCCTGTGGACGAGTTCGTGCTGCCGGCCGGCACGGCCCGCGCCCCGGCGGGTGCAGGAAGTGCCGCCACCGTGCCCGCATTCGCACTGCCCGCACTCACACTTACTGCACTCGCATTCACCGCACTCAGACTCACCGCGCCCACGCTCACCGCGGCCACGCTTGCGCATACCACCAGCCGGATCTTCAAAGGAATTCGTCCTTTCATGACATGACAACTCGGCAATGAGGGCAACGGGGCATCTCCCCCGTGCTTTTCGGCATCCGCGGTTCACGCGGCCAGAGCGCGGCGGAGGGCTGTGGTGAGGCCGGCGATCTGTCGCTGCGACACCTCGGCGGACAGGATCGCCTGCGACCCGTGGAAGGTGCCGGGCCACTGGTGCAGCTCGACCGATACGCCCGCCTGCAGCAGGCGCAGCGCGTACTCGATGTCCTCGTCGCGGTTCGGGCAGAACTCCGCGGTGGCGATGTACGCCGGTGGCAGGCCGGACAGGTCGGCGGCCCGGGCCGCGGCGGCGTACGGCGTGGCGGGCTGGGAGCCCAGGTAGTGCCGCCACGCCGCGGCGATCTTGCCGCTGTCCATCCAGGGCACATCCGTGAAGTTCTGCCGCGACCACGTCCGTTGCCGGTCGTCGACCCCCGGCTCGTTGAGCAGCTGCAAGCGGATGGCCGGCCCCTGCTGGTCACGCGCCCGCAACGCCACCGCGGCCGCGATCGCCGCGCCCGCGCTGTGACCGCCGACCGCGATCCGCTCCGGGTCGACGCCGAGCTCGGCCGCATGTTCGGCCGCCCAGGTCAGTACGGCGTAGGCGTCGTCCAGGGCGGCCGGGAAGCGGTGCTCGGGCGCCAGACGGTAGTTGACCGAGATCACCACCGCGCCGGCGAGGTCGGCGATCCGGGTGGCCCACGGGTGCTCGGTGTCCAGGTCGCCGAAGACGCCCCCGCCGCCGTGCAGCCAGACGATGGCGCCCTGCGCCCGGTGCGGGCGGTAGATCCGCACCGCCACGTCCGGATCGGCGGGCACGGTGCGGTCCTCGACCTCCATGTTCGAGGTGTCCGGTGCGGGCGCCGAGGCGGCACGCTCGGCGAAGATCTTGCGCGCGGCGACCGGGTCGTCCATGTCGAGCGGCGGGAGGAACGGGATGAACGCTTCGAGTTCGGGATCCATGACGGCCATCCTCACGGTCGCCCGCCGAGGGGGTCACCCGCCATCCGTCGCACATCCGGCCCCGATCACGCACCGACCGGCGCGCCCCGGCCTTCTATCCTTCTGCCATGCAGGCACTCGCCGTACGGCTGTCAGGACTGGATCCGTACGTCGACGGGGCGATCCGGGTCGTCATGTTCTACGACACGCTGATGCGCCGCCGGGCGGACCTCCCGGCCCTCGCCCGGTCCTCGGCGGGCCTGGCCGAGTGCGTGGCCGGGATCCGGCTCCACGGCACGGGGCGGGCGATCCGCGTCTCGCCCGACGGCAGGGAAGCGACCACCCCGCCGGCGCCCGCGTCCACCACGGCGGCGATCACCCTCGACGAGGAGGAGATCGGCACGGTGTGGCTGGAACGGCCCGGTCCCCCGACTCCGCTCGACGAAGTCCTCCTCGACCGGCTCGCCATCGCCGCCGCGGCGGTCGCCGAACGGTACGGCCCGGCCCGCACCACCATGGCCGACCCCGCCCTCGTCGAACTGGTGGTCAGCTCCGACAGCGACGAGGCGGCCAGAGCCCGGGCGCTGCGGCTCCTGGGTTTCGCCGCAGACCTGCCGGTGCGCGTCGTCGCCGTACGGTCGCAGCTTCCGCTCGACCAGGTCGGCGTCCTGGTGTGCCCGGGCCGCCGGGTGAAGGCCGCACCGCTCGCCGACGTGGGTGTCATCCTGGCCACCGTCGTGGACCCGTCCCGGTTCCCGGAAGGCGTACGCGCGGGCATCGGAGCCGCCGACAGCCCCGACCGGTCCTGGCGGGAAGCCCGCACCGCCCTCCGCTTCACCACCCCGCGCGAACCTGTCATCCGCTACGCCGACCTGGGCGCCCTGGCGCTCCTGGCCGGGGTTCCCCAGGACGCCGCCCGGGACAACGCAGACGTGGCCGCGATCGCCCGGATCGCCGGCAACCCGGAGGACCTGGAGACTCTGGACGCCTACTGCGCCACCGGCTCCCTGCGCCGGGCCGCCGACCTGCTCCACCTGCACCACAGCAGCGTCGCCCGCCGAATCGAACAGATCGGAAAGACGCTGGGCATCGAACTCACCGAGCCCACCGGCCCGGTACGGGCCAGACTCGCCCTCACCGCATGGCGGCTACTCGACGACTGAGGAAAAACGCAGGAACGCCGAGGAAGGCTCAGGTCGTCGGCGGGCCGGGTTCCGTTCGGACGGAGTCCGACCCCGGCCGACCGGTCGGCCACACCCCTGTGTAGGTTGACGTTTCTTTTGTTTTCTGTGGTGGGGGAGTGGCAATGCGCGGGCTGATGCGGATGGCGGTCGCGATGGGCGGGGCCGTCGTGGTGATGGGCGGGCTCGTGGGGTGCGAGGGAGCCGATGCCGGGGGTAAGGCAAAGGCTTCCGCGGCGCCCACCGCCGCGCCGAGTGCGGCCGCGCCCGGCTCCGGTGTGAAGGCCGCCGGTTCCGTCGGCGCGGACGGGAGCGGGTGCCGGCTGCCCGTGGTCTTCGATCTGGCCGAGGACTGGAAGCCGAAGACCGTCGCGCGCAACGACGACGAGCGGTTCGCGTCCCTGTTCGAGCAGGGCGGGCTGACCCTGACGTGCGAGATCGACGCCAAGCCCGCCGGGAACATCGGGTTCCTGCGGGTCTGGACGGCCGACAAGGCCAAGGGGAACGCCCGTCAGGTGCTGGAGGCGTTCATGGCCGGGGAGAAGCCCACCGGCACGCCGGCCTACACCGAGGTGCCGGCCGGCGCCCTGCAGGGCGTCGAGGCCGCGTACGAGACGACGGCCCTCGACGAGTCCAAGAAGGAGCACGCCTACGCCGTCGTCACCCCCGGCGGTGCCGCCGTCGTCCTGCAGCTGGGCGGCCTGGACACCCAGGAGCACGACGAGATGCTGCCCGCCTACCGGCTCGCCCGGCAGTCCCTCAAGGCGGCTCGCTAGGCCCGCTAGCGCGGCACCGAACGCCGCGGCTCGTGGCGGTAGGTCTCGTGCGAATCGGAGTCGTGGACGAATCGGAGGCCCTTCTTCCCGTGCACCGCCCGGATGGTGCACGGCTGGAATCCCTCGCCGGACGGGCGGAAGGCGATCTCCGCGCTGTCCGCGCCGCCGCCCAGTTTCCACTGCCCGGCGCCGGAAACCCGGCGCTCCGGGCTGAGTCCGTTTCCCGCCGTGTCGCATTCCGGTGCGAGGCCGATGTTCATGGCGGTGAACTCGCCGTTCGGACCGAAGGAGACTTCGCCGCCGGCCTCGCTTCCCCACCGGCCGCGCAGGTCCGACTCGTCGAAGCCGATGCCCGACAGCTTGTACACGCCGAAGCCGGCCGGCAGCACGAGTACCGCCGCCGTCCAGCTCAGAATCCTGCCCCGCCGTTCCACTTTTCCCCCAGTCGTTCCCCCGTCGGACAGACATCCTTTCATCGACCTCGAAGAGTCGAAGAACCTGATCGCCAATCAAGGCCCGGACACCGAATACTTCGTCACACGCCGACAGGAAAGGAGTCCCACCATGCCGACCGCTTTGGCCGCTGCCACTCCGTCCACCACCCCCAGCGTGCGCGAGCTCCTGGCGCAGGGACGGAAGTCGTTCTCCTTCGAGTTCTTCCCACCCCGCACCGAAGCCGGGGAGCGCACCCTCTGGAAGGCCATCCGCCGGGTCGAGCCGCTCGCGCCCTCCTTCGTCTCCGTGACGTACGGGGCCGGAGGCTCCTCCCGGGACCGGACCGTCGAGATCACCAAGCGGATAGCCACCGAGACCACGCTCCGGCCGGTCGCCCACCTCACCGCCGTCGGCCACTCGGTCGCCGAACTGCGCCACATCATCGGGCAGTACGCGGACGCCGGCATCCGCGACGTGCTGGCGCTGCGCGGGGACCCGCCGGGCGACCCGAAGGGGGAGTGGACGGCGCATCCCCGGGGATTCGCCCACGCCCACCAGCTCGTCTCGCTCATCCGCACGCTCGGCGACTTCACCGTCGGCGTCGCGGCCTTCCCGGAGCGCCACCCCCGGTCCGCCTCCTGGACCGAGGACATCCTCCACTTCGCGGCCAAGTGCCGGGCCGGCGCCGACTACGCCGTCACCCAGATGTTCTTCCACGTGGAGGACTACCTGCGGTTCCGCGACCGGCTCGCCTCGGTGGGCTGTCTGACCCCGGTCCTCCCCGCCGTCATGCCCGCCACCGACGTCCGTCAGATC
Organism: Streptomyces sp. NPDC051211; assembly: GCF_040689505.1. Classification (NCBI taxonomy): domain Bacteria; kingdom Bacillati; phylum Actinomycetota; class Actinomycetes; order Kitasatosporales; family Streptomycetaceae; genus Streptomyces; species Streptomyces sp. NPDC051211. Next base: position 26,038 of record NZ_JBFBAV010000063.1, on the reverse strand, counting down.
GCCCGCTTCGCCGAACTCAGCAACGCGCGCTTCCCCGCCTCCCTCGCCGCCCGCCTGGAGGCCGCCAAGGACGACCCGGCCGAAGGCCACCGGATCGGCGTCGAGTACGCGACGGAGATGGCGGAGCGGCTCCTCGCCGAAGGCGCTCCGGGGCTGCACTACATCACGCTCAACAAGTCCACGGCCACGCTGGAGATCCACCGGAACCTCGGCGTCCGGAGCTGAGCGCGACGCGTATGCGGCCGCGCGCCGCGCGGATGGCCCGCCCGCCGGCCGCACGCTTGACTGGAGCCGTACCCGGGCAGACGTGACCAGGGCCAGCGTGACCCGGGCAGACGTGACCCGCGCAAGCGTGACCAGGGCAGACGTGACCGGGCCGACGCGACCCGGCAGAGCTGCTCCGGCCCGGCCCGGCCGCTCCGGGAAGAGGAACGAGGGAGGACGACGCATGGACGCGCTGACCGGTCTGCTGGAGGGGCCGAAGGCACGCGGCGCCTTCCTCCTGAAGTCCGTCTTCAACCCGCCGTGGTCGCTGAGGGTCGAGGACCGCGCCCCGCTGTCCATCGTGACGATGGTGCACGGCGACGCGTGGGTGGTCCCCGACCACGGCGAACCCGTGCGGATCCGCCCCGGCGACGTGGCAGTCGTACGCGGCCCCGATCCGTACACCGTCGCGGACGCCCCGGACACGCCCGTGCAGATCACGGTCGGCCCGGAGCAGCGGTGCAGCACCGGGGCGGGCGAGGACGTCACCGACTCCATGGCGCTGGGCGTCCGCACCTGGGGCGAGGAGTTCCGTGACGACAGCTCCACGGTCATGCTCAGCGGCACCTACCAGGCGCCCAGCGAGGTCGGGCGCCGGCTGCTGGGCGCACTGCCGGCGCTGCTGGTCCGGCCGTCCGGCGGCGCCGACCACACCCTCGTCCGGCTCCTCGCCGAGGAGACCGGCAGGGACGAGCCGGGCCAGGAGATCGTCCTGGACCGGCTGCTGGACCTGCTGCTGATCGGCGTACTGCGCGGCTGGCTCGCCGCACCCGGCTCGGGAGCGCCCGCCTGGTACCGGGCACAGAGCGACCCGGTGATCGGCACGGCCCTGCGCATGCTGCACGAGAACCCGGCGTACGGCTGGAGCGTCGCCGAACTCGCCCGCAAGGCCGGGGTGTCGCGGGCCTCCCTGGCCCGCCGGTTCGGCGAGCTGGTGGGCGAGCCGCCGATGGCGTACCTGACGGGCTGGCGGCTGGCGCTCGCCGCGGACCTGCTGCGCGAGCCGGACGCCACGGTGGCCAAGGTGGCCCGCCGCGTCGGCTACAGCAGCGCCTTCGCCCTGTCGGCGGCGTTCAAACGGGTCCGCGGCGTAAGTCCCCAGGAATTCCGCGCGGGTACGGCCGCAGGGTCCGCGGCGTCCGCGGATTCCGCAGCGGCCCCCGCCGCCGTCCCGGACCCGGCCCCGCGCACGGTGGTCTTGCCGACCGGGCCGTGAGCTGTCGGATAGGGATTGTCCGTATCACCTCTTGGGCCAGCCGATGTCGTCGTCGGGCATCGTCGACTCCCGGGCATTGGATACGAAAAGAGCAGGCGCTGGAGAGTGTGGCTCGACCGGCTGGAGAAACGCTCAAGAACGGGAAGACGGCCGCCGGACGAGTACCGGACGAGTACCGGACGGTTGCATGACGAACGCATGACGAGCGCCGGACGGCGGCCCCGGGTCCGTGCGAGAACCGCACAAAGGTGACGTCCCCGGCGTGGCAAAGGTTTGCCCGGCTCTTGCCGCGAGCCCTACGCTCGAAGCCGGTTCCCGACAGAATTCTTGCCGCTTTCCTGCCGCTTTCTTGCCGCACGACCTCAGGGATGCTCATGCTGCGACAGCCCGCGTTCGGACACCGCCTGAGAAAATTACGCATGGCCCGGGGCCTGTCCCAGACCGCGCTCGCCGGCGACGGAATGTCCACCGGATACCTCTCCCGCCTGGAGTCCGGGGCACGCCAGCCCACCGACCGGGCCGTCGGCTACCTGGCCGGCCGGCTCGGCCTGGATCCCGCCGACTTCGAGGAACCGGCGACCGGCTCCCTCGCCCACGCCCTCACCCTCGCCGCGTCCACCGGCGCCCCCGACGCCGTCGAGGCGCTCCGCCAGGCGCTGGCCGCCGAAGGCCACGAGAGCGCGGTACTGCGCTGGCAGGCGCTCTGGCTGCTCGCTCAGGCCGACCGGGTCCAAGGCGACCACGCCACCGAACGGGAGCGGCTCACCCGGCTCGTGGAGCTCGGCGACGAGGTCGGGGTCAGCGAGCTGAGGGTCCGCGGGCTGACCCGGCTGGCCCGCTGCCTGCGCTCGCTCGGCGAGATAACCCCCGCCCTGGACGCCGCCGTCGACGCCCACCAGCTGGCCCTGCGGGAGCGGCTGGGCGTGGAGGACCGGGCCGCCGCGCTGCTCGCGCTGGTCTCCGTACAGGCCGAGGCGGGACGGATCGTGGACGCCCGGCAGTACGCCGACGAGCTGACCGCCCTGGTCGAGGGGCGGACCGACGCGCTGTGGGCGGAGGCCATGTGGACCTCCGCCGCCGTCCGCATGCGCCAGGGCGACTTCCCTGGGGCGCAGTCCTGCCTCGAAGCCGCCCTGGACCGGTTCGGCAGCCAGGAGGACCTGGTGCTGTGGCTCCGGCTGCGGCTCGCCGCCGCCCGGCTGCACCTGCAGAAGCTGCCCGCCGACCCGGAGCAGGCGCAACGCCGCGCCGCCGAGGCCGAAGCCGCCCTCGCGTTCGTCGGCACACCGGCCCTGCGCCAGGACCTGACCGCCCTCAAGGCGGACCTGGCCTTCGCCACCGCCCGCTACGAGGACGCGCGCGCCCTCCTCGGCGAACTCGCCGCCGACCAGCCCCGGATGACGTACCGCGACCAGGTGCGCCTGGAGATCCTCCGCCACCAGCTGTTGATCCTCGGCGGCGACCCCTCCGGCATCCAGGGCCTGCGCACCCTGGCCCAGCAGGCCCAGGACGACGCGAACATCGACCTCGCCGCCGAGATCTGGCGGGTGCTCGCGGACGCCCTCACCCGGACCGGAGCCGCCCCCGCGGCGAGCTGAGCGGGCTGCCCACCGCCGCTGCGGGTCGGGCGTACCGCTCCCGCCGCGAGCTGAGCGAGCTGCCCCCGCCGCCGCGGGCCGGGCGAACCGATCCCCCACCGCGGGTCGGGCGAACCGCTCCCGCCCGCGGGGGATCGAACCGCCCCCGCCGCGGGTTGAGCTGCGCTCAAGTGCCCGCGGGCAGCCTGGAGCGTACCCGCAGACGTGCACCCGACCGAGAGACGTGCACCCGCGCCACCGGCACCAGGGGAGGGGCAGCTCATGTCGTCGCAGCGCGTGTACGCGAGCGAGCGGACGGCATCGGTGGCCGCCCCCGCCGGAGTGGTCTACGGACTGCTGGCCGACGCCGTGCGCTGGCCGCTGCTGCTCCCCGCCCATCTCCACGTGGAGCGGATGGACTTCGACGGGGTGCGCGAACGGCTGCGGGTCTGGGACCTGCCGGACGGCGAGCGGATCCGCGCCGGCCACGCCCGCCGGACCCTGGACCCGCGGGCCCGGACGATCGCCTTCGAGCAGGAGGACGCGGTCCGCCCCGGCGCCCCCACGACCGGCATCTGGACGGTGGTGGCCGAGAGCGCGACGGAGTCCTTGCTGACGCTGCGCCAGGAACACCGCCTCGACGGCCTGCCGGCCGACCGCAGCCCGCGGTTCCGCGCGGACCGCGCCCGGGAGACCGAGCTCCTGCTCGCCCAGGTCCGGGAGACCGCCGAGCAGTGGGAGCGGCTGGACGAACTGCTGCTGTCCTTCGAGGACAGCGTGCTGGTGCCCGGCCCCGCCGAGCTGGTCTACGACTTCCTGCACCGCATCGAGGACTGGCCGGAGCGGGTCCCGCACGTGGAGTGGGCCGAGGTGACCGAGGACCTGCCCGGGGTGCAGCTGGCCGTGGTGGACAGCAGCACCGGCCCGGGCGGGGCCACCGTCACCTCGCGGACGGCCCGGCTGTGCTTCCCGGCGGCCGAGCGGATCGTCTTCAAGGAGCTCCGTACGCCGGGACCGATCGCCGCACACAGCGGCGAATGGTCCCTGCTGCCGGAGGACGGCGGGGTGCGGGTCGTCTGCGCCCAGCGGGTGATGCTCCGCGAGGCGGACGCGGCGGAACTGCCGGGTGCGGGCGCCGGCCTCGCCGAGGCCCGCCGGCAGGTGCGGATGAGCCTGGGGCGCGCCGGTACCGAGGTGCTGAGGCTGGCCAAGTGGCATGCGCAGAGCGCTGTGCGCCGTCTGCGATGAGGACGAGAAGGAGGCCGTGGATGGCCCTGACCCGGACCGGTCCGCTCGAAGACCAAGACCGCTCCACAGCGTCCGCGGCGACCGCCCCGGCGGCCCCTCCCGCCCCGCCGCGGCCGCGGCTGACCGTGCTCGCGGATCCGTACGCGGCCGTCGCACCGAGGGCGGACGCGGCGCTGCGCTCCGTGCACCTGGAGGCGCTGCTGGCGGATCCCCGCGATGAGGCCAACCCGTACGGCTTCCAGGCCCTGGCGGCGGCACGCCGAGCCGGTAAGCCGGCACCCGCCCCGGCACCCGCCCCCGCGCCCGTCCCGGCCTCCGGGCCTGCGGCCGGCGGCGGGGCGGTGGAGGCGGAGGTGCCGGCCGAGGTGCTCGCCGAGGTGCTGGCGGCCGTGCGCGCCGAGGTGGTTCCGGTGGCGGCGGGCGGCAACTTCAGCACCGGCGACCAGCTGGTGCGGGTACTGCGCCCGCTGTTCCGCCGCGATGTGGTGTTCGGGCACGGCCACGTCCTGCGCGAACTGCACGCCGCCGCCGAACCGGGCTCCGCCCGGCAGCTGGCCACCCTGCTCGGCCCGGCCGCCCTGATCGCCGCCGCGGGCACCGTCCTGCGCGGCACCGTAAGGATCGTCGCCGAGGACACGGGCATGCGCCGCTGGCGGGCGCCCCTCGCCGTGGCCTTCGCCGACCTGCTGGCCTGCGACACCCTGGTGACGGTCGGCCTGCGCGCCACCGCGCTGCCCGAGGGCGGCGGACCCGCGGTCCGCGCGGCCGCCGGCTACGCCGTTCCCGTCGTACTGGCCGACGTACTCGACGAAGTCGGCCTGGTACTGGACGAATGCGGGCTCCCCGCGGCCACCGCGGAACGGCGGCTGCTCGCCGGAGTCCGCGCCGGGCTGCCGGCCGCCGGGGCGGACCGCACGGACGTGGCGGCCCGCCAAGCGGACCTGGTACGCGAACTGCCCGCACTGGCCGCCGCCTTCGGACAGCGGCGGGACCCGGCGGGCCCGCCGGCCGCGGCCGGCTCCGCGCTGTTCCGGCTGGACTCCGCCATGCCCGCCCGCAGCCTGCCGCCCGAACCGGGCAGCGACGACACGCTGGTGTCCGCCCTCACCGCCGCCCACGACCGCCTCACCCGCATCGCCGCCGCCGCGGACGTCGGCGGCGGGGAACCGGTCACCCCCGCGCTCACCCGGGTCACCGCCCGGCTGCTGAGCGAACAGCGGGCGCTGGCCCGGAAGGCCCGGCAGACCGGACCCGCCGACCCCGCCGACCCGGCCGTACGGGCGCTGGCCGACCGGCAGGCCCTGGTGCTGCTGGCCGCCGCCGTCCTCGGCGTGCAGGGCGCCGCCCACGACGGCCGGGACCCCGGCCGAGACCCGCGGGACGCCGCCCGCGACGGCCGGGACCCCGGCCGAGACCCGCGGGACGCCGCCCGCGACGGGCGGGGCGAGTTCCTCGCCGCACCGCACTGGGCCCTCCTCGCGGCCTCCCGGGTCACCGAACGGCTCGGCATCGCCCCGGACGGCCCGGGCGGCCCCGCAGCCGTCGAGGCCCGCGACCGGATGTGGGACGAGCTGGACACCCGGGACCGGTACGGCGTCGACTGCGACGTGTACGCCACCAGGGTGCTGTGGTGAGCGGGCACCGGCCCGGCGCACCGGGCGGCACGGCCGAGGCCGCCGGGGTGCTCGAAAACGCCCCGCTGCACGTCCACGGCCCCGACGGCCCCTGGGACGAGGTCGCCGAACGGCTCGACGACACCGGCCGGGTGGTGGTCTGCACGACCTGGGGGGAGTGGCTCACCGCGGCCCTGCTCGACCCCGGGCTGCGCCCGCTGCTCGGGCACGACTGGCCGCGCTACCGCCAGACCTCCGGGGCGGCCGGCCGGCTGCGGTTCGCCGTCTCCCGCTTCGTCATGAAGCACACCGCCGCCACCGCGCTCGGCGTACCCGTCGGCACCCTCGACCTGGGCTACCAGCCGGGCGGCAGGCCCGTCCTGCGCGGACTGACCGGGGATGCGGACATCAGCCTGACGCACACCGACGACCTGGTCGTGGTCGGGGTCAGCCGGACCGGCCCGATCGGCGTGGACGCCGAAACCGCCGACCGCCGGATCTCCTTCGACCTGCTCCACGAGCACGTGTGCACCGATGCCGAGGCGGCCTACCTGGCCGCCCTGCCCGAGCCCGAACGCGGGGCGAAGATGCTGCGGCTGTGGACCCTGAAGGAGGCCTACACCAAGGCACTGGGACACGGGCTGCGGCGCCGCTTCTCCGCTTTCGGATTCGCCTGCGACGGCACCGGACGGAACGTCCTCGCCCCCGGACCGGACATGGACCCGGAGCTCGCCGCCCAGGAGGGCTGGAGCTTCGCGACCCACGTGGTGGAGGACCGCTACCTGGTCAGCGAGGCCCACCGCCGGCTCCGCTGACCCACCCGCCGCCGATCCGCCGGCCCGCCCCCCGGGCGGATCGGCGGATCGGCGGATCCGGCACCAGACTTGCAGCGGACCGGCGGCGGACCGGGCGGCGGATCCGGCGGCGGACCGGCGCCCGCTCACAGGTGGTCGTTCAGCTGCTCGTCGATGTGGTCGAGGCACAGCTCGTACACGTCCTCCGCGTGCGTCTGCTGCCAGCCGCCCGGCACCGGCACCCCGGCCGGCCACAGCGCCCGGTGCCCCGTCCCGTCCGCCACCACCACGAACGTCCCGAACTCGTCGGCGAACGGGTCGTCGGCCCACGGGTCCTCCAGCACGTGCAGGCTGCCGTCCTCCGTCACCCGCGCGGCATGCCCGGTCCGCCACATCCGGGCGGTGCCCCGCGGCCCGGCGAGCGGATCCGGCAGGAACCGCTCCCCGGTCGCGGCCGGCAGCCCCGGATACCCCTGGGCCACCCCCACCCCCGCGATGTACAGCGCACCCACCGCCCCGGCGGCCACCGGCCGCATCGCCGCGTCCAGGACCAGCGCCCGGTAGCCGGGCACCGGCCGGGTCCGGCCGTCGGGCGTCTGCTCGACCAGCAGCCGCCCCTCCGGCCGGCCCACGCTCACCGTCAGCGGCACGTGCCGGGCCCGGGCCAGCGCGACCAGCACCTCGTCCGCGTGCCCCAGCACCACCGAAGCCCCCCGCTCCCGCAGCCAGCCCAGCACCTCGTGCGGGCGGCCGTACGCCAGGGAGGGCTCCGGCAGGTGCACCCGGCCGCCGGAGACCAGCGCACCCAGCAGCCCCAGCGCGGCCTCCGCGTCCGGATAGCCGTGCACCAGCCAGGCCGCGTCCGCCGCCCCGCCCAGGCTCGCCGCGGCGAGCGGCTCCCCGCCGATCGCCACCGTCGCGACGCTCGCGCGGGGGCTGCTCCCGGGGGAGCCCGCCGGTCCGGCGGTGGCCAGCACCACCGGACCGGCCGGGTCCAGCGGCCGCGTCCGGTCGGCCGGCCGTACCGGCCAACTGCTGCCCGCCGGCAGCAGATCGGCGGCCGCGTCCCGGACCAGCCGGACCACCCCGGGCACCGGCCCCAGCAGCCGGTCGGCGGCCTCGTCCAGCAGCAGTACGGCCGGCCGCGCGGCGCCGGACAGGCCGGCCGCCGGATCCACCGGCAGGCAGGCCGCACCCGCCTTGGCAATGGCCAGCGCGGCCACCGCGAACCCGGTCGGCGAGGCGATGGCGGTGGCCACCGCCGAGCCCGGCCCGGCCCGGTGCCCGATCAGGACATGGGCCAGCAGGTCGGAACGGGCGTCCAGTTCCGCGTAGTCCATGCCGCCGAGGGCCGGCGCATCCGGTGTACGGGCCACCTGCGCGGCGAACATTCCGGCCGCGCTCCGGGCCGGCGGCAGGACCACCGGCTCGCCGCTCCACAGGCTGCTGCCGGTCTCCGCCGTGCAGACCTCGGCCTCGCCGGGCAGCAGCCGCAGCCGGCTGAGCGCCAGGTGCGGGGCCTCGGCGGCCGCTTCGAGGACGGAGAGCAGCTGGCCGGTGAGCGAGGCGGCGGCCGCCTCGCCGATGCCCTCGTACTGGAACGCGGCACCGACCGAGATGCCCGCCGGAGCACCGGAGGCGCTGTGCCGCTCGGTCAGGGTCAAAGCCAGCGAGGCCATCGGCTGCGGCAGTTGCGGGGTTTCCGCCCGCACGCTCAGCCCGGCCGCCTCGAACACCCGGTCCGCCTCCTGCAGCACGCTCAGCGCGATGCCGCCGGGCAGGGCCAGGGCCGCGTCCCCGTTCCGGTAGGCCGCGAGGTCCGCCTCCCGGACCCGCCGCAGCAGCTCGGCGAACACCGGGTCGCCGGAGGTGTCCACGGACAGGGCGAGAACCCGCCCGTACGCTCCGACCGCGCCGCGCAGCGCCGCGTCGTCCCGGGCCGGCACCGGGGCGGCCAAGGTGATGCCGGGGCCCGAACCCAGGCGGGTGAGCAGCGCGGCGAGGGCGGCGTGCACCACCATGAAGAGGGTGGCGCCGTGTTCGGCGGCCAGCCGGGACAGAGCCGTGTGCAGACCGGCGTCCAGGTCGAGGTCGAGGCTCCCGAAGGAGTCGGCCTCGTAGCCGGCCGAACCGAACGCCCCGTACCCGTCGTACCCGTCGTACGCCCCGAATCCTGCGCGTCCGTCGTACGTTCCGAACGGGCCGGAGGAGCCGGGCGCGGAGGCCGGCTCGGCGCCGGGAGCCGGGGTGGGCTCCAGGTCCCCCCACATCGCCCGCGGCGCACCCTGCGGCACACCGCCCGCCCAGACCGGCGCGCTGCCGGCCACCCGCGCACCGTAGGCCAGGGCCAGGTCGGCGGCGAGCGGCGCGTGCGACCAGAGGTCGACCGTGTCGCCGGGCAGGGTGAGTTCGAGCAGGTGGTCGTCGGCGGCCAGGCCGCGCAGCCGGGTGCCGGCCGCGCCCAGCCGGCTGTTGCGCAGCGCCTCGTGGCGCCGTCCCAGATCCTCCAACGCCGCCTCCAGCGCCCGCGTCTGGAGCGGTCCGCGCAGCCGCAGCGGCAGCACCGCGCTCTGGCCGGTGGCCCGGCCGGGCCCGGTCGCGGCGGCCGGGCCGTCCCCGAGGAGCGCCGCGAACAGCGCCGGGGTCGGGGCCTCGTACACGGCGCGGCTGCCCGGGTCGGCGCCCAGCGTCTCCCGGACCCGGGCCAGCAGCCGGGCCGCGGACAGCGCGTGGCCGCCGAGGCCGAAGAAGTCGGCGTCCGCGTCGACCGCGCGCCGCGGCAGCCCGAGCACCTCGGCGAACAGATCGCGGACGATCTCCTGGACCGGGGTGCCCGGCTGCGCACCGGCCCGGCCGGCCACGATCCCGGCCACGATCCCGGCCGCGGGCTCGGTGGCGGTCCCGGCCGCGGGCTCGGCGGCAGGCCTGGCGACAGGCTCGGTGGCGGGCTTGGTCAGGGCCGTACGGTCGATCCGGCCGCCGGAGTCCAGCGGCAGCGCGTCCAGCACCGTCAGCGCGGCCGGGACCGGGTGGTCCGGCAGCCGCTCCCGCAGGTGGCGGCGGAGGAGCACGTCCAGACCGACGGTCTCCTCGAAGGCCGCGGGGTCGTTGGCCAGGTCCCCGGCGGCGGCTCCTGCCGCTTGGTACGCCGGCTCGTACACGGAGGTCAGCGGGCCGGCCGGGACCCGGTCCGGGTCGACCAGGACCAGGTCGAAGGCCTCGTGGCCGGCGGCCGACCAGGTCGGCAGGGCCCGGTAGCCGGCGGCCTCGGCGGCCGCGCACAGCTCCTCCGGGTCCTCGGCCGGCGTTGCCGCGCCGCCCTGACCGCCGCCGTCGAGGGCGAGCATCGCGGCGTACTCCCCGTACACGCGGCCGTTGGGGATCCCGGCGACCCGCAGCAGGGCCGGGCGCTCCTCCCGCAGACGGGCCGCCAGCCCGGGCAGGCCGGCCAGGTCCCGGCCCCAGTCCAGCCGGGGCGCCCGGGCCAGGTCGGCGGCCGGCTCGGCGGTGCCGAGGACCACGTCGTAGCGGTAGCGGGTCAGCTCGTCGTCGCCGCTGCCGCGCTTGATCCGCACGTCGACCGAGCGGATCGCCGGCAGCTCCCGGGCCAGTGCCGTGAACAGCTCCGGGGCGGTGAGCAGTTCGGTCTCCGCGGCCGCCCGCCGTGCCACGGCCCCGCGTACCTCGGCCGCCTCCGGGTCCGGCCCGGTCCGGGCCAGTTCGATGCCGGTGCGCAGGCAGCGGGCCAGGCCCAGGTGGCGAAGGTCGCCCAGCAGGATGGATCCGCCCGGCGCGAGCAGCTCCAAGGCGCGTTCCACGACGGTCCGCAGGTAGGCCGGGCCGGGGAAGTACTGCACCACCGAGTTGATGATCACGGTGTCGAAGTGCCGGGCGGGCAGCCCTGCCGTGTCGTGGGCCTCCCGGCAGCTCAGCCGCACCGTGTCGCGCAGCGCGGGGTCTTTCCGGGTCTGCTCGTGCAGCGCGTCGATGACGGAGGCGGAGAAGTCGGTGGCCCAGTACTCCTCGCATTCCGGGGCGGCGGCCAGCGGGGCCAGCAGCAGGCCGGTACCGGCGCCGATCTCCAGGATGCGGCGCTGCCCCAGCTCGCGGACCCGCCGCACCGTGGCGGAGCGCCAGTCCCGCAGCCGGTCCAGGGGGATCGGCTGCCCGTCGTAACTGCTGGTCCAGCCGGCGAAGTTGTGGCCGAGCGGGATGGCGGCCGCGTCGTCGTAGAGGGTGTCGTGGATCTCCTTCCACGCACCGATCCGCTCGGCGGTCCGGCAGGCCGAGTCGGCCGAGTCGGAGGGGCCGGCCGAGTCGGAGAGGCCGGTCGGGTCGGAGGGGCCGGTCGGGTCCGCGGTGACGGTGACCCGGGCGGCGGGCACCACATGGGCGACCAGCCGGCTTCCGTCCGCGGTGACGGCCGCTTCGGCCACGGCGGGGTGCCCGGCCAGGGCGGACTCGATCTCGCCGAGGTCGACGTCGGCGCCGGACAGCCGGATCCGGCGGTCCAGCCGACCGGTGAGCTCGAGCTCGCCGTCCTCGCGCAGCCGTACGAGGTCTCCGGTGCGCAGCAGCGGTCCGCCGCTGCCGGTGAAGCGGTCCTCGACGAAGCGCTGCGCGGCCGCCGCCGGCCGGCCGAGGTGGCCGGTGGCCAGGACCGGCCCGCCCAGCAGCAGTTCCCCGGTGCCGTCCGGGCCGGCCGGCGTGCCGTCGGCGCCGACGACCACGGCGAAGGTGTCGCCGAGCGGCCGCCCGACGGGAACGGTACGCGCGTCCTCGGCGGGTTCCCGTACCTCCTGCCAGAGGGCGGGGCCGGCCGTCTCGGGCCGCCCGTACACCTGGAGCAGCCGGCTCGGCGGGCCGGCCCGGAAGACCTCCCGCACCAGGGCCGGGTCGCAGGGCTCGCCGCCGAACATCAGGGTGCGCAGCGGGGCGAAGGCCGCGGGGCGTTCGCGGGCGGTCCGGTGGAACCGGGTGGTCGGCAGGAACAGCACCGTCATGCCCTGCTCGGCGACCGCCCGTTCGAGACTGGCCGGGTCGGTGACGGTTTCCAGGGGCAGGCCGGCCAGCCGCGCGCCCACGGCGAGGGAGGACCACACCTCGAAGGCGAGCGCGTCGGAGGCCGGGCCGGCCGCCTGGGCCACCACATCGTCGGAGGTCAGCCGGGCGGGGCCCGCGGACCGGACGAGGGCGAGCAGGGCACGGTGCGGGACCACCGCACCGATGGGGGAGCCGGATTCGTCGAAGGAGTAGTGGACGTACGCCGCTTCCTCCGCCCCGTACGCGGGGCAGCCGGCGGCGGTGGTCAGGTCGGTGGCGTCGGCGTAGGTATCGGCTTCGGCGTCGGCATCGACGGTGATGACGGTGGCGCCGAGGTCCGTGTAGTCCGCGGCCAGGTCCTCCGCGGTGACGACGGCGCGGGCGGAGCTGTCCCGCAGGATCAGCCGGCGTCGATCGGCGGGGTGGGCCGGGTCCAGGGTGACGTACGCCGCTCCGGTCCGCAGGATCGCGAGGAGGGCGGTCACCAGGTCGGGACCGGTCGGCAGTGCGGTCACCACCCGGTCTCCGGGGGCGACGCCCTGCGCCGTGAGGCGGGCTGCGAGCCGATGGGCCGCCCGGTTCAACTCCCCGTAACTGAGCGAGAGGTTGCCGCCGCCGGCCGCCGGGGCCGGGTAGGTGACGGCGGTCGCCTCGGGCCGCGCGAGTGCGTGCTGCTCGATGAGGCCTGAGAGTGACATCTGGACTCGCTCCTTCGGAGTGCGGGCTCGGGGCTCGGGGTGCGGGGCTCGGGCTGCGGGGCTGGTGGGTGCGGGGCTCGGGCGCCCGGGGCGGGTTACGGCCAGCCGATGTCGTTGGTGGAGTCCGCGACGGCCGGGTCGGCGCCCGGGACGGCGGGGGCGGTGGGCGGGGCGACCGGCCAGCCGATCTGCGGGGCGTCGTCGGCGGAGGCGACGCCGCCGGCGGTGAGGACGGCGGCACCGACGAGGGCGGCGGTGGCGACGATGCGGGCGATGTTCTTCATGGTGACCTCCGTGGCAACTGTGTGATCCGGCTTGGCAATTCCTCTGCCAAGAGATTGGCAACGCCCGCTCGGAATTTGCTCGTCATCCGATCGAGAACGACTCGAAGACCCCGTGAAGGCACCCGACGAATACTCCTCACGCCAGCTCTGACCTGCGAAAACATAAGCACCACAAGACCCCCGTACTTTCTTGCCAAGAGTTGCCAAGACCCCTTTCCGGGGCCGTGGGCCATTCCCCTGAACTCGAGTCCGGGTGGAGCGTGCATTGCCAACCTGGCACATCGCTTGGCAATGTATTGCCAAGCGCGTTGGCAATATCTGGTACAGCGTGCTGCCCCAACTACGAGGGGAGGCCCCTGAAATGAACGCGCACACGTCCCACCGGGAAGGAACGGCCCACCTGGACACCGCCGGCATGGGCCGGATGCCCGAAGCCGTGCGGAGCCTGCTCGCCGACTGCACCGTCCACGACGACCGCTTCGGGGCCTACGCGCTGGAGGAACACCTCGGCGAGGTCCTGCACACCGGGATCTACGACCGCCTGGGCGGGCTGCTCGGCGTCCCGGCCGCCGGCGTCTCCCTGTTCACCGGTGGGGCCGACGCCTTCGACGCCTTCGTCTCCGGCCTGCCCCTCGGCCCCGGGGACCGCATCTGGACCACCCCCCACGAGGGCGTCGACCACCTCACCGCCCTCTTCGCGCTGCGCGACCGCACCCGCTGCACCCTGGAGGTCGTCCCGCTGCGCGAGGACGGCGACCTGGACCTGGACTGGATGCGGAACCACCTCGACGAGGACGTCGCCCTGGTCTCCCTGGTGCACGTCTCCGCGGCCTGCGGCACCGTCAACCCGGTCGAAGCCGTCGGCCGGCTCCTCGCCCCCCACCGGGCCCGGTACGCGGTCGACGCCTCTCACTCGGTCGGCCTGCTGCCCGTCGACGCCGCCCGCATCGGCTGCGACCTGCTCACCGCCGACGGCTGGCGGTTCCTCCGCGGCCCGGACGGCATCGGCTTCGGCTACGCCGCCCCCGGCCTGGAACCCGCGCCGGGCGCACCCGAACCGCACCCGGCGGCCATTGCCGCCCTCGACGCCGCGCTCGCCGAGCACACCGCCGCGGGCGTCGACCCGTACGACAGCCTGCTGCCCGATCTGCGCAGCGCGGCCGAACAGACCCCCGGCATCGAACTGGTCGCCGCGGGCCCGGCACGGGCCGGCATCCTCTCCTTCCACCACCCGGACGTCCCCGCCGGGCTGATCCGCCGCGGGCTGGCCCGGCACGGTGTCCTCGTCCGCAAGTCGGTGTCCCAGGAGACGCCCCTGCACCCGGCCGGCCGGGACCTCACCACCGCCGTCACCGCCTCGGTCCACCACGACAACACCCCGGAGGACATCGCCCGCTTCGGGCACGCGCTGCAGCAGGTACTGCGCGAGGAGACCCGGATCCGCCTCCGGCCCCGCCCGCTGCTCGCGGCCGCGGCCTCCGGCGGCCCCCACCCGGCCGCCCCGGCCCCGGGCCGCCGACCCCACCTGTCCCTGGTGCCCCACCGGCCCTGAAGAGCGGTCCCGAAGACCGGCCCCGAAGACCGGTCCCGAGGACCGGTCCCGAGGACCGGCCCCGAGGACCGGCCCTGAAGATTCGCCCGAACTTCCACCGGATCCCGCCCACCCGCGACCCCGCCGCATGCCACCATCCCCCGATGGGGACACAGCCGATCACCGAGACCGCCGCACACCACAGAGCCACCCGGCCCAGCACCGTCCTGCTCCTGCTCTCGACGGTGCTCATGGGCCTGATGGCAGGCCTGTTCTTCGCCTTCGACGTCTCGGTGATGCCGGGGCTGGCCGAGACGGACGACCGTACGTACGTGACCGCGATGCAGCGGTTCAACGCGGCGATCGACGGCAACGGCCTGTTCGGCAGCGCCTTCGTGCTGGCCCTGCTGGCCTCGGCCGCCGCGGCCGCCGTCGAATTCCGGGCCGGCCGCCGCACGGTCGCCCTCTGGGCGGCCGCCGCGGCCGTGGCCTACCTGGTCGTGCTGCTGATCACCTTCACGGTGAACATCCCGCTGAACAACGACCTCGCCGACGCCGGGAACGCCGACCGGATGACGGACTTCTCCCTCGTCGACCGCTTCGAATCGACCTGGGTCACCACGAACATCATCCGCACCCTGCTCTGCACGGCGGCCCTGGCCTGCCTGGCCCGCGCCCTCCTCCTGTTCGGCCGCGCGACCGCACGCTGAACCGCGCGCTGGACAACGCGGCCGGACAGCGCCCTAACGCAGGATCAGCGCCCAGGCCAGGAAGCCCAGCGCCGCCGTGCACAGCACCGCGCGCCACGCGTTGGCACGCACCCAGCGGCCTTCGAAGGCCTGCCGGACCGCTGCGGCGGACGCGTCGTCCAGGCGGTCCGGCGGGCCGGCCTGCTCCAGGGCGTTGTTCAGCGGGATGTTCACCCGGGCGGTGACCGCCATCGCCAGGGCGTAGGTGACGAACGCCCCGATCAGCGGCGGCAGCAGGTCCCGGCCCTCGGACGGGACGTGCAGTCCCAGCGCCAGCCCGGTGAACAGCAGCGCTCCCAGGTAGCCGAGCAGGAACCAGCCGTTGAGGATCGCCACGTTGATGCGCTGCATCGTCTCGATCACGGTCCGGTCGCCGGACCGCTTGAGACCGGGCATCACGGAGACGGAGAACCCGTAGAAGAGGCCGCTCATCCAACCCGTGGTGATGACCGCGGCGATGAGCGACACCAGTCGTGCCGTGTCCACGGAGGTTCCCCCTGATCGTGGTCCCGTCAAGTCCGTCGATCATAGGTGCGGTGGTACGACCTGTCGCCCGCGATGCGCCGACAACTCCTCCGCTCGGCCCTCCCGAGCGGGCCCGGAGCCCCCCGGACGGGGCCGCGCCGCACGGTACCCTCCGGCTGGACCGGCACCACAGGCAACCGCTCGGGAGGATCAGACCGTGAAGGACCCGCAGGCCGTGCACGAGGCGACCGACAGGCTCGACGCGCTGCGCGCCGACACCGAGCGCCGCAACCCGGCCCAGCCGGAGTTCCATCAGGCGGTACGGGAGGTCCTCGACACCCTGGCCCCCGTCTTCGCCGCCCGCCCCGAACTCGCCGAGCCCGGACTGCTGGAACGCCTCGTCGAACCCGAGCGGCAGATCATCTTCCGGGTGCCCTGGCAGGACGACCGAGGCCGCGTCCACGTCAACCGCGGCTACCGCGTGGAGTTCAACAGCGCCCTCGGCCCGTACAAGGGAGGCCTGCGCTTTCACCCGTCCGTGGACATCGGTGTGGTGAAGTTCCTCGGCTTCGAGCAGATCTTCAAGAACGCCCTCACCGGCCTCGGCATCGGCGGCGGCAAGGGCGGCAGCGACTTCGACCCGCGCGGCCGCTCGGACGCCGAGGTCATGCGCTTCTGCCAGTCCTTCATGACCGAACTCCACCGGCACATCGGAGAGCACACCGACGTCCCGGCCGGCGACATCGGCGTCGGCGGCCGCGAGATCGGCTACCTCTTCGGCCAGTACCGGCGCATCACCAACCGCTGGGAGGCCGGGGTCCTCACCGGCAAGGGGCGCGGCTGGGGCGGCTCCGCGATCCGCCCGGAGGCCACCGGCTACGGCAGCGTGCTGTTCGCCGCCGAGATGCTCGACGTACGCGGCACCGCACTCGACGGGCAGACCGCCGTCGTCTCCGGCTCCGGCAACGTCGCCCTCCACACCATCGAGAAGCTCCAGCAGCTGGGCGCCAACCCGCTCACCGCCTCCGACTCGCAGGGCTACGTGGTCGACGACAAGGGCATCGACCTCGCCCTGCTGAGGCAGATCAAGGAGGTGGAGCGCGGCCGCATCTCCGAGTACGCGGCCCGCCGCGGCACCTCCGCCCGCTACGTCGAGGGCGGCCGCGTCTGGGAGGTCCCGGCGGACGTCGCCTTTCCCTCCGCCACGCAGAACGAACTCGGCGCGGACGACGCCCGTACGCTCATCCGCAACGGGGTCCGGGCCGTATCGGAGGGCGCCAACATGCCCACCACCCCCGAGGCGGTCCGCCTCCTCCAGGAAGCCGGAGTCGCCTTCGGCCCGGGCAAGGCGGCGAACGCCGGAGGCGTCGCCGTCAGCGCCCTGGAGATGAGCCAGAACGCGTCCCGCACCGCCTGGGCCCCGGAGCGCGTCGAGGAGGAACTGACCGCGATCATGCGGTCGATCCACGCCGTGTCGTACGAGACGGCCGAACGGTACGGGGCACCCGGCGACTACGTCACCGGAGCCAACATCGCCGGCTTCGAACGCGTCGCCGACGCGATGCTCGCCCAAGGAGTCATCTAGCCCCTGCCACGGGTGCCGCCCTGCCACGGGCGGCACCCGTGGACAGCCGACCCCCGCCTACCAGAGGAGTTGCCGACGTGCTCACCGCCCTCGAGGGGACGTTCGGCGACCGCGCGGACGCCGTCGGCGTCGCCGGCCGGACCTGCTCGTACGAGGAACTGCTCGGCGCCGCCCGGGCCGTGGCCGCCGAAGTCGCCGGCTCACCGGCCGTCGCGGTGACCGCGACGGCCTCGCTGGAGACCGTCGCCGCCGTCGTCGGCGGGCTGCTCGCCGGCGTGCCGGTGGTCCCCCTGCCGCCCGACGCCGGCCCCGCCGAACGGGAGCACATCCTCCGCGACTCCGGCGCCCACGAGTTCACCGTGGACTTCACCCGGCGCTCCGACCGGTCACCGGCCGGCCCGGCCCCCGCCCCCTCGGACCCGGCGCTGATCCTCTACACCTCCGGCACCACCGGGCCCCCCAAGGGCGTCGTGCTGACCGCCGCCGCCCTCGCCGCCGACCTGGACGCCCTCGCCGGGGCCTGGGACTGGACCGCCGCCGACACCCTGGTGCACGGGCTGCCGCTGTTCCACGTCCACGGACTGGTCCTCGGCGTCCTCGGCGCGCTCCGCACCGGCAGCCGCCTCGTCCACACCGGCCGCCCCACCCCCCAGACGTACGCCGAAGCGGCCCGCGGCGGCGGCACCCTCTACTTCGGCGTGCCGACCGTCTGGACCCGGATCGCCCGCGACCCGGCGGCCGCCGCCGCCCTCACCGGCGCCCGCCTCCTCGTCTCCGGCAGCGCCCCGCTCCCCACCCCCGTCTCCCACGACCTCGAACGGCTCACCGGCCACCGCCCCGTGGAGCGCTACGGCATGACCGAGACCCTGATCACGGTCAGCGGCCGCGCCGGCACCGCCCCCCGACCCGGCACCGTCGGCACCCCGCTCCCCGGCATCCGCACCCGCATCGCCGCCGAACCCGGCTCCGACATCGGCGAACTCCAGCTCACCGGCCCCACCCTGTTCGCCGGCTACCTGAACAACCCGGACGCCACCGCCGCCGCCTACACCGCCGACGGCTGGTTCCGTACGGGTGACATCGCGGCCATCGACCCGGCCGACGGGGTGCACCGCATCGTCGGCCGCGCCTCCATCGACCTGATCAAGTCCGGCGGCTACCGGATCGGCGCCGGCGAGATCGAGAACGCCCTCCTGGACCACCCCCGGGTCCAGGAGGCCGCCGTCGTCGGCGTCCCCGACGCCGACCTCGGCCAGCGCATCGTCGCGTTCGTCGTCGCCGAGGGGGTCACCGGCGAGGAACTCACCGAGTTCGTCGCCACCCGCCTCTCCGTCCACAAACGCCCCCGCGAGGTCCGCTTCCTGGACTCGCTGCCCCGCAACGCCATGGGCAAGCCGCAGAAGAAGCTGCTGCTCAGCCCGGAAGCAGACTGACCACCACTCACCCCGGGCATCCGGCAGGACCTCCGGCGCGGCCCTCAGGACAGGGTCTGCACCAGCTCGCTGCGCCCCGCCGTGTGCACGACCCGGCCCAGCGCCCCGTTCACGATCGGCAGGTACGGCGGGACGTGCCCGCACTCCACGTCCGCGATCAGCGGCACACCCAGCGACCCCAGCGCATCGAGCACCGCCTCGTCCTGGGACATCGACGCGGCGCCCGGCGCCGACGTACGGCCCACCAGAACGGCGTTGGCCGCGTCGAAGAACCCGGACAGCCGCATCCCGTGCAGCTTCCGGCAGATCTCGAGGGCGCCGTCCTCGCAGGCCTCCACGTACACGATCAGCCCCTCCGGGGCGTGCTCCCGGGCGAAGGCGGTGAGGTCCCCGTACCGGGAGCCCGCCACATTGCACACGGTCTCGGTGCAGCCGCCGAGGAACCGCCCCTCGACGTCCACCGGACCGTCCCCGTCCAGCCGCCGCCACCCGCCGGCCCCGTCCAGACGGAGCTCGTCCACCTCGGGGAAAGCCGCGTAGTCGTCCCAGCCCGAGGACCGGTGCCGGCCCGGCGGCAGCTGCGCGAACCGGCTGCCCGGCTCCAGCGCCACCACGTCCAGCCAGGACAACAGCCCTTCCGGCACCCGGTACGGAGTGTCCATCAGGTTGTTGCCGTGCAGCGTCGCCCACCCGGTGAGCACGGTCAGCGGGGTCATCAGCGTCGACATGTCCGAGAACCCGACCAGCCAGGTCGGCTCGGCGGCCCGCAGCCGCTCCCAGTCCAGCAGCGGCAGCAGGTCGATCGCGGTCTCACCGCCCCACGGCGGCACCACGGCCCGGATCGACGGATCGGTCAGCATCCGCATCAACTCCGCGGCCCGGTCGGCGGCCGGCGCGCTAACGTGCCCGCCGCCGTCCATGCACCGGCCGAGCTCCACCTCGTAACCGCGGGCCTCCACGGTCTTCACGGCGACGCCGATCCGGGCGCCCAGCGCCTCCGGGACGCCACTGGACGGGGAGGTGACGCCGACGCGGTCACCGGGACGCAAAGGACGCGGAAATCGAACGCTCATGCAGCCCAGCCTGGCACATCTTGCCGAACCCGCCCCGGAATTAGCAGAGTGGGCCCATGACACCCACCGAGCTGCTCCGGGCCTTCGCCCGCACCCGCGCTTCGCTCGACGGCAGCGAGGTCACCTACCACTGGACCGGGGACGTCTGGTCCTGGGCCCCGGCCGAGCCCTACCGGCGGCTCTTCGGATTCGAGGGCATCAACGTCTCCCGCCTGGTCGCGGACGGAAAGGGCGGGGAGGGCGGAGCGGAAGGAGCGGACGGCTATCGCCTGCTCTCCCGGGAGGCCGCCTTCTACCTCGACCCCGACAGCCGGGAGATCCTGCAGACCTGGCAGGACAAGAAGGTCCTCCACGTCTGGAACGACCCGGCCAACCTGAGGCTCCGGCCCTTCCCCATCCCCACCACCGACCTCGGCGACCAGGTTTGCTTCAGCCTGGAGATCCCGCTCGCCCACCCCTCGCCGCTGCCCGTCGCCGAGTTCCCGGCGAACTCGGCGGACGACACCTACCGGGCCCTGGAACTCTTCCAGTTCTTCGCCCCGGCCGACGTCCTCACCACCGACGAGCCCGGCGTCCCCGCCACCATGTCCTGGACCCGGATGTCCCCGTGGCTGCCCTGGATGGAGCAGGGTGCGCGCCCCGGCGGACTCACCTTCCACTGCCGGGGCCGCAAACTCCCCTCGTACGCGGACGTCCCCGACCGCACCCGGGCCTTCGTGGCGGCCCACCACCCGGAGTTCGCCCATGCCCCGGCGGCCTGGAGCGAACCGAACGAGACCAGCTGGACCTACTTCCGCAGGCTCGCCGGCTCCTGACGCTCCTCAGGCGCCCCGCACCGGCCGCGGCCCGGCGCCCGGAGCGTCCTCCAGGGTGACCTCGGAGACGAAGATCAGGCTGCCGTGCTGCTCCGCGGACACCCGCAGCCGGGCCCGGCCGCGTACGTCGTCGGGCAGCGGGGCGGCCTCCAGCACACAGGGCGCGTCGAGTTCGGCGTACCGGACGAAGACCGAATCCATGGCCACCGGTATCGCCGGACGGGGGTGGCTCATCGCCAGCGCGGCCTGCCGGACCGCTTCGAGCAGCAGCATCCCGGGGGCGTGGTCCACCGGGTGGTCGAAGAGGATCGGGTGCGCGGTGTCGGTGCGCAGCTGCCAGCGGGTCGAGCTGTCGGTGGGGGAGAGCACCACGTCCGCGAAGCTCTCCCGGCCCACCCGGCACGGCGGGGCCGGCGGGGCCAGCGGCAGGGCACCCGCGGTGGCGGCGGCCACATCGGCGTACGGGCCGCGCAGCCGCCGGTAGACGGCCGGGTCCTGGATGGTGAACCGGGTCCGGGCGGTGCCCAGCAGCGCCCCGTCGCGGACCGCCTCCACCTCCATGGCGATCGCGGCGGCACGGTCCTTGCGGTACTGGACCTCGTGGCAGAAGATGCGCAGCTCCACCTCGGCTCCGGCACCCGGTTCCGTGCAGTGCAGCGACCGCGGGGACAGCTCCCAGGCGAAGGTCTGCCAGAGCAGGTGGTGACCGAACGGCACCCCGTACGCGGCGTGTGAGAGGAACGGCAGGGTCTGCCGGACGGTTTCGCCCAGCAGCAGCGGATCGTGCAGGCCGTCCAGGGTGCGGTAGAAACCGTGCGATCCGGGCCAACTCGCCGTCACCGCGAACGTGTCGGGGCCGATCCGCCGCCAGGTGCGGAGCAGGGCTTCGGCCGCGTCCGTCTTGTGGGTGTACCTGGCCGGCACGGGCGCGGCCTGTGCGCCGGCGGATGTGGACCCGGGTATGGACGTGGGTGTGGGCATGCGGAACTTCCCCCTGATCGAAAGCTGGTGCGGTGGGGCACTTCCGACTTAAAATAAAGGTCATTCTTTTTATTTGTCGAGCGAGACAGGGGTCACGCCTCCATGGCAGCACTGCCACGACTCAAGCAGGAACGGGCCCTGCGCACCCGCCAGGCACTGTTGCGGGCCGCAGCGGAGGTGTTCGACGAACACGGCTTCTCCGGGGCGAGCATCAACAAGATCCTCGAGCGGGCGGGTGTCACCGCGGGGGCGGTGTACTTCCACTTCAAGTCGAAGGAGGGACTGGCCCGCGCGGTCATCCTGGAGCAGGCGGGCGACCTGCACTTCCCGGCCGGGCAGGGCGGCCTCGGGCACCTGGTGGACATGACCCAGTACCTGGCGGTCGAGATGCAGCACAACGTGCTGCTGCGGGCCGGGGTGAAACTCGCCGTCGAGCAGGGCGAGTCGGGCCTGCAGGAGTTCACCATCTACGAATGGTGGATCGACCGGTTCCGCCAGGAGCTCACCGTCGCACGGGAGCGGGGCCAGCTGCTGCCCGACGTCGACGAGGAGGAGTTCGCCCGGGTGCTGGTCGGCGCGTACACCGGAACCCAGGTCATGTCCCGGATCTCCGCCGGCCACGCGGACCTCCCCGAACGCATCGCGGTGATGTGGCGCTACCTGCTGCCGGGCATCGCCACCCCCGAGGCCCGCGCCGAGCTGGGGTCGCGGTGAAGCGGTCAGGCGGGTACACGGTCCTGCTCACCGGGGCGACGGGGTTCGTCGGCTCGGCAGTACTGAACACCCTGCGCCACTCCGGACCGTCCGCCGAACCGTCCGCGTCCGCCGAACGGACCGTCCGCCCCGTGATCATCCGCGCCCTGGCCCGCAAACCACCGCAGCCGGACAAGGCCGAAACGGCGACCGCGAACCTCGAATGGACCACCGCGGACCTCACCGACCCCGCCTCCCTGCACGGCGTCGCCGAAGGCGCCGACGCCCTGGTCCACCTCGCCGCCCGCATCGACGGGGACGAGGACCAGTGCGCCGCGGTCAACGTGCACGGCACCCGGGCGCTCATGGACGAAGCACGGCGGGCGGGGGTCGGGCGGATCGTCCACCTCTCCACCACGGCCGTCTACGGGCCCGGACCCCACCGTGGGATCGAGGTCGACGGAACGGTGCCCGCACCGGTCTCCCCGGCCAGCCGGTCCCGGCTGGCCGGGGAGCAGCCCGCCCTGGACGCCGGCGCCGTGGTGCTGCGGGCCGGCCTGATCCTGGGCGCCGGCGACCGCTGGGTGGTGCCCGCACTGGCCGAACTGCGGGAGCGGGTACCGGGCGGCTGGGACGGCGGGACCGGACTGCTGTCCGTCGTCGACGTGTCCGACCTCGCCCGGCTGATCACCGCCCTGGCCCTACGGCCCCAGGCCGCCGAATCCGGGGTCCACCACGCCGCCCACCCGGAACCGGTGCCCTCCGGCGCACTGCTGGCGGAGCTCACCGCGCTGGGCGTGCTGCCACCCGTGCCGGGGGAGGACTGGCCGTGGGAGGAGTGCCTGCGGCGGCTGCGGGAGAACCCGGGCCGGATGAGCGAGCGCCAGTTCGCGCTGCTGGCCCGGGACCACTGGTACCGCAGCGAGGACATCTGGCGCATCGCCGACTGCCCCCCGGGCCCGGGCCCACTGGCCCGGCTGGCCACCGCCGCCCCCTGGTACCGACAACACCTTCGGTGATCGGTTGACACGGCGCGGACCAGCAAGTTCCCCTGCTCCGATGACGAACGATCTCCACATCGAAAAGGTCCACGCCGGAACCGAGCACACCCTGCTGGACTGGCAGTACGTCCACAACCTGATCATCCCCGCGGACCCGCTGTCCCTCGAGGACGTCCGCGAACGGTCCGGCCGCAACCACCTGGAGGTCGCCTACCTCGGCGACACCCTGGTGGGCTGCTCCACGGTCCGCCCGCCCGCCGAAGACCCCGCGACCGCCACCGTGATCGCCCGCATCCTCCCCGACCACCGCGGCCGGGGCCTCGGCACGAAGCTGTACGAGCACAACCTGGCCAAGGCCCGCGAGCTGGGCGCCACCACCGTCGAGACCGTCGTCCTCGGCTCCAACCCGGAGGGGCTGCGCTTCGCCGCCGCCCACGGCTTCGTCGAGACCGAGCGGTACTTCCTCGAAGAGGGGGACACCGTGCCCTGGTACACCCTCAGCCGGGCCGTCTAGTCAGTCCGGGCAGGTACGTTCACGGCATGGATCACACGGCTGGCGTCCCCAGAACCGATCACCGCGCCCTGATAGCAGCGTCCGTCACCGTCGCGCTGTGGGCCTCCGCATTCGTCTCCATCCGGGCCTCGGCGGAGCACTTCGGCCCCGGCGCACTCGCCCTCGGACGCCTGCTGACCGCCTCCCTCGCCCTCGGCTCCGTCCTCCTGATCAAGCGGGTTCCGCTGCCACCCCGCAAGGCCTGGCCGGGCATCCTGGCCTCCGGGATGCTGTGGTTCGGGCTGTACATGGTGGCCCTGAACTGGGGCGAGCAGGAGGTGGACGCCGGCACCGCCGCCATGATCGTGAACATCGGCCCGATCGTGATCGCCCTGCTGAGCGGCTGGCTGCTGAAGGAGGGGTTCCCGCCCGCCCTGCTCGCCGGGATGGGCGTCTCCTTCGCCGGTGCGGCCGTGGTCGGCCTGTCCACGTCGAAGGGCGGAGCCTCCTCCGTCACCGGCGTACTGCTGTGCCTGCTCGCCGCCCTCGCCTACGGCGCCGGCGTGGTCTCACAGAAGCCCGCACTCCGGTACGCCAGCCCCCTCCAGGTCACCACCTACGGCTGCTTCGTCGGCACCGCCGTCACCCTGCCCTTCGCCGGACAGCTGCTCACCGAGCTGCCGGAGGCACCCCTGACGGCCACTCTGAACATGCTCTACCTGGGCCTGTTCCCCACCGCCCTCGCCTTCACGACCTGGACGTACGCGCTGTCGCGGACCACCGCCGGGAAGATGGGCGCGACCACCTACGCGGTGCCCGCCGCGGTGGTCCTCATCGCCTGGGCCACCCTCGGCGAGGTCCCCGGCGCGCTCACCCTGCTCGGCGGCGCCATCTGCCTGGCCGGCGTAGCCGTCTCCCGCCGCCGCAACACCCCGCCGCCCCACCCGCACCCCACCAACCCAACACCCACCCAGCACACCCCCTGACCCGCCACCCTGGCACCCCACCACACCACCCCCGCTCCGACCACCCGCCCAACCCGGCCCCGCTCCGGCCACCCGCCCGCCCCGGCCAACCCACCCGGTCACCCGCCCAACCCACCCGGCCAACCCACCCGGTCACCCGCCCAACCCACCCGGCCAACCCACCCGGTCACCCGCCC
>NZ_JBFBAV010000063.1:0-1222 GCF_040689505.1 Streptomyces sp. NPDC051211 | reverse complement strand
CCAACCCACCCGGTCACCCGCCCAACCCACCCGGCCAACCCACCCGGTCACCCGCCCAACCCACCCGGCCAACCCACCCGGTCACCCGCCCAACCCGCCCAACCCACCCGGCCGCCCGCCCGACCCGGCCAACCGACCCGGCCAACCCACCGACAAGCGGCCCCGCCCCACCCCCTGCCGCTGAACAGGGCGCCCCACCGCCCTGCCTCAGCCACCCGTGCCCCCCGGTGCGCAACACTGCCGCCGAAGGGAGACACCCATGCCCCACCCGGACCCCGCCCCAACCCCCCACCTCGACGAGCGCTACAGCGACCCGCACGCCACCCCCAAACCTTGGCCGGCGGCCGCCGTCCGACTGGCCGAGGCCGAGGTGTACTGGCTGACGACCGTACGACCGGACAGCCGCCCCCATGTCACCCCCCTGATCGGCGTCTGGACCGACGACGCCCTGCACTTCTGCACCGGCGCCGACGAACGCAAGGCCAAGAACCTCGCCGCCAACCCAGCGGTCGCCCTCACGACCGGCTGCAACGGCCTCCGTGAGGGCTACGACCTCGTCCTCGAAGGCGAGGCCGTCCGCGTCACCGACGACGCCCGGCTCCGCCGTCTGGCCGCGGCCTGGGAGGAGAAGTACGGCACCGACTGGCACTTCGACGTCCAGGACGGCACCTTCGTCAACCCGGAGGCCGGCCATGCCCTGGTCTTCGCGGTCAGCCCCCACACAGCCTTCGGCTTCGGCAAATCCCCCTACAGCCAAACCCGCTGGCGCTTCTCCTGACCCGAACACAAACCAGCCCCCCGACGTTCGTGCAACCCCCTCGGCCGGGGCCGGAGCCCCACCTCGCTGACCCGGGGGCGGATCCCCCTCAGCCCCATCGGCGCTGGAGCACCCCCACCGACCATGGCCGGGGGCGGAGCCATCCTCGGCCCCATCGGCGCTGGAGCGTCCCCTCCGACCATGGCCGGGGGCGGATCCCCCTCAGCCCCGCCGGAGCTGGAGCGTCCCCATCCACCCTGGCCGGGGGCGGATCCCCCTCAGCCCCATCGGCGCTGGAGCGCCCCCACCCTGGCCGGGGGCGGATCCCCACGCCGCTTCGCGGGGGTCGGCGCTCACCCATCCTCAGCCCCGCCGGCGTTTGAGGCGCGGGGGTCCGGGGGCGGAGCCCCCGAACGGGGTCCGGGGCGGAGCCCCGGTTACGGGAAGGGGCGGGGTGGGGAAGAG
>NZ_JBFBAV010000062.1:0-32334 GCF_040689505.1 Streptomyces sp. NPDC051211 | reverse complement strand
GCCCGGTTACATTCCGAACCCGGAAGCTAAGCCTTTCAGCGCCGATGGTACTGCAGGGGGGACCCTGTGGGAGAGTAGGACGCCGCCGAACAATCTTTCAAAGGACCCTTGGTCCAGCGTTCAACGCTGGACCAAGGGTCCTTTTTGTTTTTCATCTCTTTACGCCGAAGCGCGGCCATGGGTTGGTTGCGCGAGAATGACTAGCGGTACCCCGAAGACAGGAGTCACACCCATGTCCAACTCTCCCGACGATCGTCCGGAGCGCGAGCCTCGGCGCAACGACGGCGGTGACAGGGGCGGCTACCGCGGGGGCCGTGACGACCGTGGCGGTGACCGTGGCGGCTTCCGTCGCGACGACCGTGGTGGTCGCCCGAGCGGTGGCGGCTTCCGTCGTGACGACCGTGGTGGCCGCCCCGCCGGCGGTGGCGACCGCGGTGGCGACCGCGGTGGTTTCCGTGGTCGTGACGACCGGGGTGGGGACCGTCCTCCCTTCCGTCGTGATGACAACCGCGGTGGTGACCGTCCCAGCTACCCGCGTCGTGATGATGACCGTGGTGGGTTCCGCGGCGGTCGTGATGACCGTGGCGGGGACCGTCCCAGCTACCCGCGCCGCGACGACCGTGGTGGCGACCGTCCGTCGTTCCGCCGCGACGACCGTGGCGACCGCCCGAGCTACCCGCGCCGTGATGATGACCGTGGTGGTCGGCCGAGCGGTGGCGGCTTCCGTCGCGACGACCGCGGTGACCGTCCGAGCTACCCGCGTCGTGATGATGACCGTGGTGGGTTCCGCGGCGGTCGTGATGACCGTGGCGGGGACCGTCCCAGCTACCCGCGCCGCGACGACCGTGGTGGCGACCGTCCGTCGTTCCGCCGCGACGACCGCGGTGACCGCCCGAGCTACCCGCGCCGTGACGATGACCGTGGTGGCCGGCCGAGCGGTGGCGGCTTCCGTCGCGACGACCGTGGCGACCGTCCGAGCTACCCCCGTCGCGAGGACGACCGTGGTGGCCGGCCGAGCGGTGGCGGCTTCCGCCGTGACGACCGTGGCGACCGTCCGAGCTACCCGCGCCGTGAGGACGACCGTGGTGGCCGGCCGAGCGGTGGCGGCTTCCGTCGCGACGACCGTGGCGACCGTCCCAGCTACCCGCGCCGTGATGATGACCGTGGTGGTCGGCCGAGCGGTGGCGGCTTCCGCCGTGACGACCGCGGTGACCGTCCCAGCTACCCGCGCCGTGAGGACGACCGTGGTGGCTTCCGCGGCGGTCGTGACGACCGTGGCGGGGACCGTCCCAGCTACCCCCGCCGCGAGGATGACCGTGGTGGTCGCCCGAGCGGTGGCGGCTTCCGTCGCGACGACCGTGGCGACCGCGGTGACCGTCCGAGCTACCCCCGTCGTGAAGACGACCGTGGCGGGTTCCGCGGCGGCCGTGACGATCGCCGTGATGACCGCGGTGGCGACCGCGGTGGCGACCGTGGCGGCTTCCGTGGCCGTGACGACCGTGGCGGTTACCGCGGGCGCGATGACCGTGGCGGCGACCGTGGCGGTTTCCGCGGCGGCCGTGACGAGCGGGACCGGGACTACCGTGACCGCAGCGACCGGGAGCCCGTGAAGCGGCTGCCGATCGACGACGACGTCACCGGGGACGAGATCGACTCCGACGTCCGCCAGGAGCTGCTCAGCCTGCCCAAGGGCCTGGCCGAGGAAGTCTCCCGGAACCTGGTGATGGTGGCCCGTCTGATCGACGAGGACCCCGAGCAGGCGTACGCGTACTCGCGGATCGCCCTCCGGCTGGCCTCCCGGGTCGCCGCCGTGCGCGAGGCCGCCGGCTTCGCCGCGTACGCGAACCAGAAGTACAGCGAGGCGCTGGCCGAGTTCCGGGCTGCCAAGCGGATGACCGGTTCGGTCGAGCTGTGGCCCGTCATGGCCGACTGCGAGCGCGGCCTCGGCCGGCCCGAGCGTGCTCTGGCCATGGCCGGTGAGCCGGAGGTCCAGAAGCTCGACAAGGCCGGCCAGGTCGAGATGCGGCTGGTCGCTGCCGGGGCGCGCCGGGACATGGGGCAGCTGGACGCCGCCATCGTGACCCTGCAGAGCCCGGAGCTGGCCTCCAGCGCCGTGCAGCCGTGGACCGCGCGCCTGCGGTACGCCTACGCGGACGCCCTGCTGGCGGCCGGTCGTGAGGACGAGGCGCGCGAGTGGTTCGCGAAGACCCTCGAGGCGGACAAGGACGGGGCCACCGACGCCTCCGACCGGCTCGCCGAGATGGACGGGGTGGAGTTCGTCGACGCGATGGACGAGGACGACGAGGACGAGGAGCTCGACGCCATCGACGCCGCCGAGGAAGCGGCGGCCGAGGCGGCCTCGGACATGACCGAGTACTACGACGAGGACGACGAGGAGTACGAGCCGGTCGACGGCCCGGACGCCGAGGACGTCCCCGCCGGTGCCGGTGACGACATCGCCGACGCCGACGACATCGACGACGACGTCGAGGGTGACGGCGGCAGCAAGGCCTAGCGGCACGGAAAAGGGCGGTACCCCGAACGGGGTACCGCCCTTTTCACGTTTCCGGAGCTCAGGCCTCCAGGCTGCGCAGGACCAGCCCGGTGGCCGGCTTCGGGCCGAACGAGGTGGATTTGCGGGGCATGGTGACCCCCTGCCGGGCCAGGTCCCGGACCACTTCCTCCCGTACCGGGTGGAGCAGGACGGCCGTGCCGCCGATCCGCTCGGCCATCTCGACGGTGGCCTCGGTGTCGTGGATGTAGGTGATGTGCTCGGGGGTATCGGGGACGTGCCACAGGGTGTCGAGGAGGGTGGCGTGCAGGACCGTCGCGTCCAGCCGGCGCCACGCCTCGGGGCGGTCGTGCCGCACGGTGCGGTCGAGCAGGGCCGGGTCCGGGTCCGTGACCAGGTGGAAGCGGCCGTCTCCGGTGAGCAGGAAGGCGTTGCCGGTGGCGGCGGCCTCGCCCAGGGCCGCCATGGCGGCGGGCAGCGGGCCTTCGACCTCGCGGACCCGGAAGCCGGGGGTGAGGGCGGCCAGGGCCTCGGGGAGCGGCAGGCGGCGGAGCAGCCGGTGGATCGCGCGGACCTGGAGCGGGTAGCGGGCGGTGTCCACGAGGAGGACCAGGCCGAAGTCCCAGGCGCCGGGGGTGTGGTGTTCCGCCTGGAGCCGCAGGTACGTCGCCCAGCGGTGGTGGCCGTCCGCGATGAGGGCCTGCCGGTGGCCGAGGTCCCTGCTGATGGCCGCGACCTCGGCGGGGTCGGTGATCGCCCACAGGCGGTGCCGGAAGCCGTCCTCGGTGGTGGTGGCGAGGAGGGGGGCGCGGCCGGCCGTGGCCTCCACGATCTCCGCGGCTCCGCCGTCGGGGTCCTCGCCGCGGTAGGTGAGGAGCAACGGTTCGAGGTTGGCGGCGGTGGCCCGCATCAGGCCGGCCCGGTCGGTGACCACGTGGGGCATGACGTCCTCGTGGGGGAGGACGATGCCGGCATCGGCCGTGGAGAGGGCGAGGGCGCCGATGATGCCGCGCTGCAGCAGGTCGCCCTTGCGCTGCTCGTAGACGTACAGGGCGGGTTCGGGGTCGGAGCGGAGGATGCCCTCGGCCAGCCAGTCCTCGAGGGTCCGGGCGGCCTGTTCGTTGCGCTCGTCGGGGGTGTCGGCCTGGGGAAGGATGAGGCGGACGATGTTGTGCGGATCGGCGGACTCGAGGTGGTTGAGTCCGTCGGGGCGCACGACCACGTCGTACGGCGGCGAGGTGACGGCGGCGAGGCTGCCGACGCGTTCGGGGACGTAGCGCAGCCCGTGGAACGGGATCAGGCGGAGTCCGTGTTCCTCGATACCAGGTGTGGTCATTGGTGCATGGTAAGTCGCGTCTCGTGATGCGGGATGATCGGGGCAGTACGGAATTCGGACAAGATCCTTTGCTTGTGACTGAAGAGGAGCGGACGGGGATGAGCCGGCAGAGCAGGACCAGGCCCGCGGGCAGTGAGCGGCGGCTGCACGAGGCGTACGACACGGCTCTGCTGGACCTCGACGGGGTGGTGTACGCGGGCGGGCTGGCCATCGACCACGCCGTGGAGTCGCTGCTGGCGGCACGGGCGGACGGGATGCACCTCGCGTACGTCACCAACAACGCGCTGCGCACGCCGGACGCGGTCGCCGCCCATCTGACCGAGCTGGGCATCCCGACCGAGGCCGGGGAGGTGATCACCTCGGCGCAGGCGGTGGCCCGGCTGATCGCCGACCAACTGCCGGAAGGGTCGCGGGTGCTGGTCATCGGCGGCGAGGGGCTGCGGGTGGCGTTGCGCGAACGCGGGCTGGTGCCGGTGGAGTCGGCGGACGACGACCCGGCCGCGGTGGTCCAGGGGTACGGCGGGCCGGACCTGGCGTGGGGGCGGTTCGCTGAGGCTTCGTACGCGATCGCGCGGGGCGTGCCCTGGTTCGCGTCGAACACGGATCTGACGATTCCGGGGGCGCGGGGGATCGCGCCGGGCAACGGGGCCGCGGTGGAGGTCGTACGGATCGCCACGGGCGCCGAGCCGCAGGTGGCGGGGAAGCCGCTGCCGCCGATGCACCGGGAGACCATCCTGCGGACCGGGGCCGAGCGGCCGCTGGTGGTGGGGGACCGGCTGGACACGGACATCGAGGGCGCGTTCTACGGGGAGGTGGACTCGCTGCTGGTGCTGACCGGGGTGACGGACGCGGCGCAGCTGCTGCGGGCCGAGCCGAAGTACCGGCCGACGTACGTGGACCGGGATCTGCGGGGGCTGCTGACGGGGCAGCCGGAGGTGCGCGAGCACGACGGGTTCTTCGAATGCGGCGGCTGGCGGGCCGGGGTCGTCGACGACGAGCTGGTGCTGACACCGCTTCAGGAGTCCGCGGCGGTCCCGGGTGGTTCCGCGGCGGGTGGTTCCGCTGCGGACGGGGACCCGGTCGACGGGCTGCGGGCGCTGTGTGCGGCGGCCTGGACGCATGCCGGGGACGGGGTGTGCGCGCTGGACGGCGGGAAGGCCCTGGCCAGGATCGGGCTTTGATGGAAGGGTAGGCTAACCTAACTCGGGTGTTGGTCGAGAGTCCCCCCGAACAGAGCGCCGTGCCGCCCGCCGCCCCCGGCGCACGCACCGGCGCACGCGCCGTCGGTCTGTCGGCCGCCGGCGCCGCCCTGGTGCTGATCGCGACGGCCAGTCTCGCCATGGGCGCCAGGGCGATGCCCCTGGAGGAGGTCTGGCACGGCCTGTTCCACTACACCGGAACGCCGTCCGACGTGGTGGTGCACGACCTGCGGATCCCGCGCACCCTGCTCGGCCTGATGGTCGGCGCCGGGCTCGGCCTGTCCGGTGCGGTCATGCAGGCGCTGACCCGCAACCCGCTCGCCGAGCCCGGCATCCTCGGCGTCAACGCCGGCGCCGCGGCCGCCGTGGTCTCCGCGATCAGCTTCCTCGGGGCCAACTCGCTCGGCGAGTTCGTCTGGTACGCCTTCGCCGGCGCCGCCCTGGTGTCGGTGGTCGTGTACGTCCTCGGCGGCAGCCGCAGCGCCACCCCGGTCCGGCTGGCCCTCGCCGGTACGGCGGCCAGCGCGGCCCTCGTCGGCTACATCAACGCCGTCCAGCTCATGGACAGCAACGCGATGGACAAGCTGCGCTTCTGGACGGTCGGCTCGCTGGCCTCCGCCACCATGGAGACCGTCCGGCAGGTCGCGCCGTTCCTCCTGGCCGGCGCCGTCCTGGCGCTCGCGCTGGGCCGGCCGCTCAACGCGATGGCCATGGGCGACGACACGGCGCGTGCCCTCGGCGCCCACCTGAACCGCACCCGGATCGCCGCGATGGCCGCCATCACCCTGCTGTGCGGGGCCGCGACCGCCGCCTGCGGGCCGATCGTCTTCATCGGGCTGATGGTCCCGCACCTGGTACGCGCCTTCACCGGACCGGACATGCGGTGGGTCCTCGCCTACTCGGCGGTGCTCTCGCCCGCGCTGCTGCTCGGAGCGGACGTCATCGGCCGGATCGTCACCCGGCCCGCCGAACTCCAGGTCGGCATCGTCACCGCGCTCATCGGCGGGCCCGTCTTCATCTTCCTGGTACGGCGCAAGAGGATGGCCCAGCTGTGACCGTGACCGCCGCCACCTCCGAGGCCGGCCCGGGAGGCGCCCCGGAGACCGGCCCGCGTAAGCCGTCGCGCGGGTCCCGGCGGCCGCGGGCGCTGCGCGGGCCCGGCCGGACCTCGCTGCGGATCGAACCGCGCTCCCTCACGGTCGGCCTGCTGCTGACCGCCGTGATGCTGCTGATGGCCGTCGTGCTGATCGGCACCGGCGACTTCCCCATCGCGCCCCTGGACGTCGTACGCACCCTCCTGGGCCACGGGGCCCCCGCCGACGAGTTCATCGTCCACGACCTGCGGCTGCCGCGGGTCCTCGTGGCGGTACTGGTCGGCGCCGCACTCGGCATGGCCGGGGCCGTCTTCCAGTCGGTGTCCCGCAACCCGCTCGGCTCACCCGATCTGCTCGGCTTCGGGCACGGCGCCGCGGTCGGCGCCCTCGGCGTCATCGTCCTGTTCAAGGGCGACGCCGAAACGGTGGCGGCCGGCGCCCTCGCCGGCGGCCTGCTGACCGGCGGAGCCATCTACCTGCTGGCGTACAAGCGCGGCATCAACGGCTACCGGCTGGTGCTCGTCGGCATCGGCGCCTCCGCCATGCTGATCGCGGGCATCCAGTACCTGCTCACCAAGTCCCAGCTGGTCGATGCCACCCGCGCGATGATCTGGCTGACCGGCTCCCTCGCGGGCCGCGACTGGGCGCAGGTGGGGCCGCTCGCGGCGACCTGCGCGGTGTTGTTCCCGCTGGTCCTCGGCCAGGGCCGGGCCCTGCGGATGATGGAGATGGGCGACGATGCCGCGGCCGCGGTGGGCGTACGGGTGGAACGCACCCGGATGCTGCTCATGCTGGCGGCGATCCTGCTGACCACGGCCGCCGCCGCGGCCGCCGGGCCGATCGCCTTCGTGGCCCTGGCCGCACCCCAGCTGGCCCGGCGGCTCACCCGGTCGCCCGGCTCCAACCTGATCTCCGGCGCGCTCATGGGCGCCGTACTGCTGCTGGTGTCCGACTGGGCCGCGCAGCGCGCCTTCGGCTCCGCCCAGCTGCCGGTGGGCGTGGTGACCGGGCTGGTCGGCGGGGTCTATCTGCTGTGGCTGCTCGTCACCGAGCGCAGGGCGGGACGCATATGAGAACAAGGAGTACGCACGTGCAGCGGCTGACCGCGGAGAACGTCACCCTCGGCTACGACCGGCGGGTCATCGCGGAGAACCTGTCGGTGGAGATCCCCGACAACTCCTTCACGGTGATCGTCGGCCCGAACGCCTGCGGCAAGTCCACGCTGCTGCGCGCGCTGTCGCGGATGCTGAAGCCGACGGCCGGGAGGGTGCTGCTGGACGGGCACGCGATCGGATCGATGCCGGCGAAGAAGGTCGCCAAGACGCTCGGGCTGCTGCCGCAGTCGTCGATCGCGCCGGACGGGATCACGGTCGCGGACCTGGTGTCGCGGGGGCGGTACCCGCACCAGGGGCTGCTGCGGCAGTGGTCGCCGGAGGACGAGCGGATCGTGCAGGAATCGATGGCGTCGACGGGGGTTGCGGAGCTGGCCGACCGGGCGGTGGACGAGCTGTCCGGGGGGCAGCGGCAGCGGGTGTGGATCGCGATGGCACTGGCCCAGCAGACACCGCTGCTGCTGCTCGACGAGCCGACGACGTATCTGGACATCCAGCACCAGATCGACGTGCTGGACCTGTGCGCGGAGCTGCACGAGACGCAGGGGCGGACGCTGGTGGCGGTGCTGCACGACCTGAACCATGCGGCTCGGTACGCGACGCACCTGATCGCGCTGCGTGGTGGGGAGGTGGTGGCGGAGGGGGCGCCGGCCTCCGTCGTCACCGCGGAGCTGGTGGAGCACGTGTTCGGACTGCGGTGCCAGGTGATCTCCGATCCGGCGACCGGGACCCCCTTGGTGGTCCCGGCTGCCCGGAGCGAGCGTCGCCGCGCGGCGGCGGTGGCGTAGCGGGCCTCGGCCCGCCCCCCGTGTGCCGCTGGGCGCGGCTGCGCCGGCGGGGCGGGGGTTGCGCTGGGCTGCTGGGGCTCCGCCCCAGGCCCCGCGCCTCAAGCGCCGGCGGGGCTGGAGTGGGCTGTGCCCGGCCCCCGGGTGCGGGGCGGGGGTTGCGGCTGGGCTGCTGGGGCTCCGCCCCAGACCCCGCGCCTCAAACGCCGGCGGGGCTGGGTTCGGCTGCGCCCGCCTCAAGCGCCGGCGGGGCTGGGTTCGGCTGCGCCCGCATCAAACGCCGGCGGGGCTGGGTTCGGCTGCGCCCGCATCAAACGCCGGCTGGAGTGGGCGGCTGGGGTTGGCTAGAGCAGGGTGCGGAGGCGGAGGAGGTCGCGGAAGCCGGCTTCCAGGCGGACTCGGCCGCCCGTCCAGGCCTTCGCGAAGTTCAGGGTGCCCGCGACCATCGCCACCAGGTCGTCACCGGTCATCGCCAGCCGGATCTCCGCCTTCTCGCGGGGCGGGCCGGGTGAGAGTGCGTCCACCCGGATGCGGCCGCCGTCCAGCCGGCCGGTGAAGGTCTGGTCGAGGTCGGTGATGTGGCAGCTCAGGGACCGGTCGAGCGCGGCCGCGCCGCGCACGCCCTCGTCGGCCCGCGCCAGGTTGCCGGAAAGCTGGTCGAGTGCGGCTCGGCACTCCTCGATCGTCGCCATGGTGCTGCCGACCGTACCGCAGCGCCAGCAGGTAGCGTCGGGGCCATGAACGACGAAGAGCCCACCACCGAGCCGGCCGAGGCGGCCCGCCCCGCCCCGCTCGGGGTGGCCCGCACCTCCACCGGCCGTGCCGAGATCGACGCACAGCTCGCGCGGCTGGCCGATGCCGACCACCTCCCGGCGGACGGCCACGTCGAGGTGTACGAGGATGTGCACAGGGGGTTGCGTGACGCGCTGACCGCGCTGGACGCGCCCCAGGCATCTCGTCCGTACGACATCAGGAGCTGAACCGAACGTGGCAGGAGTGGCACGCCGCCGCCTGGACGCCGAACTGGTACGCCGCAAGATGGCGCGCTCGCGGGAGCACGCCGGCCAGTTGATCGCCGCCGGCCGCGTCACCGTGGGCGGCGCCACCGCGACCAAGGCCGCCACCCAGGTCGAGACCAGCGCCGCGCTGGTGGTGCTGAAGGACGACAGCGACCCCGAGTACGTCTCGCGCGGCGGGCACAAGCTCGCCGGGGCGCTGGCCGCGTTCCAGCCGCAGGGGCTGCGGGTGGAGGGCCGCCGGGCGCTGGACGCGGGCGCCTCCACCGGCGGGTTCACCGACGTCCTGCTGCGCGCGGGGGTCGCCCACGTCGTCGCCGTCGACGTCGGCTACGGCCAGCTCGCCTGGTCCCTGCAGAGCGACGACCGGGTCACCGTCAAGGACCGGACCAACGTCCGCGAGCTGACGCTGGAGCAGATCGACGGGGAGCCGGTCGACCTCGTCGTCGGCGATCTCTCGTTCATCTCGATCGGGCTGGTGCTGCCCGCCTTGGTGCGCTGCACCGCACCCGACGCCGACCTGGTGCTGATGGTCAAGCCGCAGTTCGAGGTCGGCAAGGAGCGGCTCGGCAGCGGCGGCGTGGTCCGCAGCCCCGAGCTGCGCGCCGAGGCGGTGCGGGAGGTCGCCCGGCAGGCCGGCGGGCTGGGGCTGGGCGTACTCGGAGTGACGGCGAGCCCGCTGCCGGGCCCGTCGGGCAATGTCGAATACTTTCTGTGGCTGCGGGCGGGGGCACCGGCACTCGACCCGGCGGATGTTGACCGTGCAGTGGCGGAGGGGCCGCGGTGACAAGTTCTACTGCTTCAACGACAGGGCGGACCGTCTTCCTGGTCGCGCACACCGGCCGGCCGGCCGCGATCCGCAGTGCGGAGCTGGTCGTCCAGGGGCTGCTCCGGTGCGGGCTGGGCGTCCGGGTCCTCGCCCACGAGGCGGCCGACCTGCCGCTGCCGCCCGAGGTCGAGCTCGTCACCGAGACCACCGAGGGCGTCCTCGACGGATGCGAGCTGCTGATCGTGCTGGGCGGTGACGGCACCCTGCTGCGCGGAGCCGAGTTCGCCCGCGGCTCCGGCGTGCCGATGCTCGGCGTCAACCTGGGCCGGGTCGGCTTCCTCGCCGAAGCCGAACGCGACGACCTGGACAAGGTCGTCGACCGGGTGGTCACCAAGGCCTACGAGGTCGAGGAGCGGATGACCCTCGACGTGCTGGTCCGCAGCAACGGGGACATCGTCCACCGGGACTGGGCGCTCAACGAAGCTGCCGTCCAGAAGGTGTCCCCGGAGCGGATGCTGGAGGTCGTGCTCGAGATCGACGGGCGGCCGGTCTCCGGCTTCGGCTGCGACGGGATCGTCTGCGCGACCCCGACCGGCTCCACGGCGTACGCCTTCTCCGCGGGCGGACCGGTGGTCTGGCCGGAGGTCGAGGCACTGCTGATGGTCCCGATCAGCGCCCACGCGCTGTTCGCCAAGCCGCTGGTGACCTCGCCCACATCCGTGCTCGCGGTGGAGGTGCAGACCGGCACCCCGCACGGGGTGCTCTGGTGCGACGGGCGGCGCACCGTCACGCTGCCGCCCAGCGCCCGCGTCGAGGTCCGCCGCGGCACCGTCCCGGTGCGGCTCGCCCGGCTGCACCACGCGGTGTTCACGGACCGGCTGGTGGCGAAATTCGCCCTCCCGGTCGCGGGCTGGCGCGGGGCCCCGCACTAGGCGCCCGCGGAAGGGGCGTAACCCGATCGGTGCGGGGGGACGGGGTGAGGTCGCATGGCACGGGCCAATCCTCGATATGGTCGGTCCGTGCTTGAGGAGATGCGGATACGGTCGCTCGGAGTCATCGACGACGCGGTGGTCGAGCTGTCGCCCGGATTCACCGCGGTGACCGGCGAGACCGGCGCGGGCAAGACCATGGTCGTCACCAGCCTCGGGTTGCTGCTCGGCGGCCGGGCCGACCCCGCCCTGGTGCGCGTCGGGTCCAAGGCCGCGGTGGTCGAGGGCCGGATCGTCGTACGTCCCGGGGCGCCCGCCGCGCTGCGGGCCGAGGAGGCCGGGGCCGAGCTGGACGACGGTGCGCTGCTGATCAGCCGGACCGTTTCCGCCGAGGGGCGCTCGCGCGCCCACGTCGGCGGGCGGTCCGTGCCGGTCGGGCTGCTCGGCGAGCTCGCGGACGACCTGGTCGCCGTACACGGGCAGACCGACCAGCAGGGCCTGCTCCGGCCGGCCCGGCAGCGGCAGGCGCTGGACCGGTACGCCGGGGACGCGGTCGCGGTCCCGCTGGAGAAGTACTCGGCCGCCTACCGCCGGCTGCGGGCGGTCGCCGGCGAGCTGGAGGAGATCACCACCCGGGCCCGGGAACGCGCCCAGGAGGCCGATCTGCTGCGGTTCGGGCTGGAGGAGATCGCGGCCGTGGAGCCCAGGGCCGGCGAGGACGTCGAGCTCGCGGCGGAGGCCGAGCGGCTCGGCCACGCCGAATCGCTGGCCTCGGCGGCGCTCCTCGCGCACGCCGCGCTCGCCGGCAACCCGGAGGACCCGGAAGCCGTCGACGCCAACACGCTCGTGGCGGGCGCGCACCGGGCCCTGGAGTCCGTACGCGCGCACGACCCGGCGACCCTCGGCGGGCTCGCCGAGCGGATCGGGGAACTGGGCATCCTGCTGGCCGACGTGGCCGGAGAACTCGCCGGATACGCGGACAACCTGGACGCGGACCCGCTGCGGCTCGCGGCGGTCGAGGAGCGCCGGGCCGCGCTCACCCAGCTGACCAGGAAGTACGGGGACTCCGTCGACTCGGTGCTGGCCTGGGCCGAGCAGGGCTCCGCCCGGCTGCTGGAACTGGACGGCGACGACGAGCGGATCGGCGAGCTGACCGCGGAACGCGACGGGCTGCGGGCGGAACTATCGCAGCTGGCACAGGCGTTGACCGACGCGCGGGTGGAGGCGGCGGAACGGTTCGGGTCGGCGGTGACGTCGGAGCTGGCCTCGCTGGCGATGCCGCACGCGCGGGTCACCATCGACATCCGGCAGACCGAGGACCCCTCCGGTGACGGGGTGGAGGTCGGCGGACGCTGCGTCGTGTACGGGCCGTCCGGCGCGGACGAGGTCGAACTGCTCCTCGCCCCGCACCCGGGCGCGCAGCCGCGGCCGATCGCCAAGGGCGCGTCGGGCGGTGAGCTGTCCCGGGTGATGCTGGCGGTGGAGGTCGTCTTCGCCGGCTCGGACCCGGTGCCGACGTACCTCTTCGACGAGGTCGACGCGGGGGTCGGCGGCAAGGCGGCGGTGGAGGTCGGCCGGCGGCTGGCCAAGCTGGCGAAGTCGGCGCAGGTCGTCGTGGTCACCCACCTGCCGCAGGTGGCGGCGTTCGCCGACCGGCAGCTGCTGGTGGAGAAGACCAACGACGGGTCCGTGACCCGGTCCGGGGTCACCGTGCTGGAGGGCGAGGACCGGATCCGGGAGCTGTCGCGGATGCTGGCCGGCCAGGAGGACTCGGAGACGGCCCGGGCCCACGCGGAGGAACTGCTGGCGGCGGCCCGCGCGGACGCGTAGCGGACCCTGCCTCGGCTCTGCGGGGGCGTGGGTTCCGGGTGGCTGCGCGGATGCGTGGCGGACCTTGGCCTCGGCCCTGCGGTGGCGTGGCTCCGGGTGGCAGCGCGGCGGCTAAGCGGACTTCGCCTCGGCTCTGCGGGGGCGTGGGTTCCGGGTGGCTGCGCGGATGCGTGGCGGACCTTGGCCTCGGCCCTGCGGGGCGGGCTCCGGGTGCCCGCGCGGATGCGTGGCGGGATGCCGGTTCGGTTCCGCGGGGGCATGCGCTCGTGTGGGCCCTGGGTGCTTTTCGGTACCCCGCCTCGCCGCCCGCGGGGCGTGCGCGCCGGCGGGTGGTGTGGTCGGGGGCTGCGGGTGCGCCGGTTGCGCCCCCGGGGTGGCCCGCCGGGCGGCGCTGCCGCACCCGTGTGGGTGATAGCTGGAGGGGTGTGGCGGGTTCTCGTACGGCATCCGCACCCGTATGGTCCCGGAACGCGCGTACGGGCTGGCATCCTGGGCGACGTCTCTGGCATCCGCACCACCCTCTTCCAGGAGCCCCGGCCGTGAGCAGTACCCCGGTTCCGGCCCCGCCCTACGGGCGGCCGCCGCTGCGCACCGTGCAAGTGCTGGGCGGTGCCGGCGCCGGTGCCGGTGCCGGGGCGGGCAGCAGCGCGCACGTGCGGTCCCTGGCCGGCGGGCTGGCCGCGCGCGGCGTACGGGTCACCGTGTGCGCGCCCGTCGCCGCCGAAGGGGAGTACGACTTCACCGGCGCGGGCGCGCAGTTCGAGCCCTCGGCGGTGAACGCGCTGCGGGTCGCCTGTGCCGGGGCGGACATCGTGCACGCGCACGGCCTCCAGGCCGGGATGCGGGCAGCGCTGGCCCTGCGCGGGCGGCGGGTGCCACTGGTGGTGACCTGGCACGCCGGGCCCGCCACCGGCCCCGGCCCGCTGGCCGGGCTGACCCGGCTGCTGGAACGGCGGGTGGCCCGGGCCGCCGCGGTCGTCCTGGGCACCTCCTCCGACCAGGTGGACCTGGCCCGCCGGCGCGGCGCGCGGGACGCCCGGCTGGCACCGGTCACCGTGCCCGGCGCCCGGTTCGTACCGGGGGATCCCGGCAAGGTCCGGGCCGAACTGGGCGCGGTGGAACGGCCCTTGGTCATCGCCGTGGGCAGCCTGGTGCCGCACCGCGGGTACTCGGTGCTGCTGGACGCGGCCAGGGAATGGCGGGCCCTGGACCCCGTACCGCTGGTGGTGATCGCGGGGGAGGGGCGGCTGCGGGCCGAGCTCACCCGGCGCATCGAGCAGGAAGGGCTCCCGGTCCGGCTGCTGGGGCAGCGGCCGGACGTGGCCGAGCTGCTGGCGGCGTCCGACGTGGCGGTACTGCCGAGCCGCTGGGAGGCACGGTCCCTGCTGGCGCAGGAGGCGCTGCGGGCGGGGGTGCCGCTGGTGGCGACGGCGGTGGGGGGTGTGCCGGAGCTGGTGGGGGATGCGGGGGTGCTGGTGCCGTACGGGGATGCGGGGGCGCTGGCGGAGGCGGTGTCGGGGTTGCTGGGGGATTCGGGGCGGCGGGGGGAGTTGGTGCGGGCGGGGTTGGTGCAGGCGGCGACTTGGCCGTCGGAGGATGACACGGTGGCGCAGGTCTTGGCGGTGTACGACGAGCTGATGGAGCGGTTCCGCCCGGCCTGAGCCGCTGAGCGGCATTCCAGCCCGCGCGGCGTTTGAGCGCACCCGGCGCGAAGCGCCCAGACCGGGGGGGTGGGGGCCTGCCCCTAGTTTCGGGAAGGGGCGGGGTGGGGGAAGGCCCCGCGCAGCGGCTACGGCGTGTGGCGGCGGGCGCGGAGGGCGAGGCTGAGGGCGAGGACCGTTTCCGGGTCGTCCAGGTCGGTGCCCAGGAGTTCCGAGATGCGGGCCAGCCGGTTGTACAGGGTCTGCCGGTTCAGGTGCAGCTCGCGGGCCGTCTCCGCCTTGCGGCCCGCGTGCGCCAGATACGTCTCCAGGGTGGGCAGCAGCGGCGGCCGCGAGGCCGCGTCGTGGGTGCGGAGCGGGCCGATCGCGCGGTCCACGAAGGCCGCCAGGTCCGGGTGCTCGCGGAGCCGCCACAGCAGCAGGTCGATGTCGAGGCGGCGGGCGTCGTACCAGGGGCGGGCCGGCAGGCCCTGCGCGGCGGTGGCGGTTTCGGCCGCGTGCCGCAAGCCGGAGGAGGCCGCCGCCCAGCCGCCCGCGACGCCCACCACCACGGCCGGCGGCGAGCCGGCCCGGTCCAGGCCCGCCCGCTCCACGCCGGCCCGCAGCGCCGCCGCCACCCGGTCGGCGACCGCCGTCCGCTCGGACTCGGTGCGCAGGCCGACCAGGAGGGGGACCCGGCCCTCGACCGGCCGGACGCCCAGCAGCACCGGCACGCCCACCGAGGAGAGTTCCTCCAGGACGGCTCGGGCGAGGACCGCCCAGTTCCCGGCCGGGCCCAGGTCGGCGGCCAGCCGCATCACCACCGGGAGCAGCGGGCCGGAGCCCGGTTTGAAGCCGAGCACCCGGGCCTGTGCCGGGGCGTCCTCAGCCGAGATCCGGCCCTCCGCGAGGTCGGTGAGGAAGTCGCCGCGGCCGCGCGCGGCCAGCTCCTCCTCCTGGCGGGCCTGCATCAGGACCACCGCCAGCACGCCCGCCGTGCGTTCCGCCGCCATCCGGTGCACCGGCAGCAGCGGCCCGGACACGCCGACGAGCACCAGCCGGGCGCGTACCGCTCCGGTGCCGGGGCCGCCGCCCGGCACGTCGATCGGCACGGAGTTGGCGGACGGCTCCGCTTCCCGGCCCCGCAGCCCCTCCCACACCTGCAGGGGGTCGGCGGCCGCGTCCCCCGACGCGCTGCCGGCCGCGTACAGGAGCTGGCCGTCCGGGGTCTCCAGGAACACCGGGTTTCCGGTGAAATCGGCCAGGATGCGCAGGACTTGGGGGATGCCGCCGCCGCCGAGCAGGGCCTCGGTGCAGCGCCGGTGGACCTCCTCGGCGCGCTGGAGCAGCGCGTAGTGCCCGTTGACGATCTCGGTGTGGACCTCCTCCGTGACGGCCACGAAGGGGACCTCGCGGTGCAGTTGCACCAGGGGCAGGCCGGCCGCCCGCGCCGTGTCGACGATCGTCGCCGGCAGCCGGGTGAACCGCGGGCCCAGCTCGACCACCAGTGCGGCGATGCCCCGGTCGGCGAGGCGGCGTACGAAGGCCCGCTGTTCGGCCGGCCGGGTGCCGAGTCCCAGGCCCGTGGTGAGCAGCAGCTCGCCGCCCTTGAGCAGGGACGCGATGTTCGGCACCTCGCCGGCGTGCACCCAGCGCACGGTCCGGCCGAGCCGGTCGGCTCCTGCCACCACCTCGGGGAGTCCGCTGCGCAGCCCCGGTAGTTCCAGTGCCCGTTGAACGGTGATCCCGCCCTGGTTGTCCATATCGCGGTCCATGTGGCCGGACGGTACCCGCAGGCGTGTTCCAAGAACATCACCCGGGCGTTTCGAGGTCCGCTCTGCCCTCGTACGGCCCGACAACTCGTCGGCTCCGCAAGAGGATTATCGGACCGCATGCCGATTGTGGTCTGCATCACGCACCGGGAGAGTGGGCGCCCTCCCGGCAGCGGCCCCGGCAGCGACCGGCCGCCGCCGCGGCAGCCGCACCCGATCCGAGACGTACGACAGGAACGAGGACGAACATGAGCAGTGGCTCCCCCGGCACGCGCGACGTTCAACGGCTCAAGGCCAACTCGGTCGGACTGGTCGGCGTCGTGTTCATGGCCGTGGCCACCGCCGCCCCGATCACCGCGATGACCGGCAACCTCCCCATCGCGGTCGGCTTCGGCAACGGCACCGGCGCCCCCGCCGGCTACCTCTTCGCCACCCTGGTCCTGACCGTCTTCGCGGTCGGCTACGTCGCCATGGCCAAGCGGATCACCGCGGCCGGCGCCTTCTACGGGTACATCTCGCACGGCCTCGGCCGGATCGCCGGCATGGCCTCCGGCATGCTCGCCGTGCTCGCCTACATCGTCTTCGAGGCGTCGATCGTCGGCGTCTTCTCCTACTTCGCCCAGACCACCGTCGAGGACCAGCTCGGCATCGACCTGCCGTGGATCGTCTACGCGGCCGGCATGCTCGCCGTCACCGCCGCCCTCGCCCACTTCGACATCAACCTCACCGCGAAGGCCCTGGGCGTGATGCTCATCGCCGAGATCGCGGTCCTGTTCGCCGTCGCCACCGCCGTGCTCATCGCGGGAGGCGGACCCGACGGCATCCCCCTCGAACCCGTCAACCCCGCGAACGCCTTCACCGGAACCTCCGCCGGCCTCGGCCTCTTCTTCGCCTTCTGGTCCTGGGTCGGCTTCGAGTCCACCGCCATGTACGGCGAGGAGTCCCGCGACCCCAAGCGGGTGATCCCCAAGGCGACGCTGATCTCCGTCGTCGGCGTCGGACTCTTCTACATCTACGTCTCCTGGATGACCATCGCCGGCAACGGCCTCTCCCGCTCCGTCGAACTCTCCTCCTCCACCAGCCCCCTGGACCTGTTCTTCGCCCCCACCCAGTCCTTCATCGGCGCCTGGGCCGTGGACGCCTTCCAGTGGCTGCTGCTCACCGGCTCCTTCGCCTGCGGCATGGCCTTCCACCAGTGCGCCGCCCGCTACCTGTACGCCATCGGCCGCGAGGGCTTCCTGCACCCCGGCCTCGGCCGCACCCACCCCCGGCACGGCTCCCCGCACCTGGCGTCGGTCGTCCAGACCGGCGTCGCCACCGCCCTGGTCGCCGGCTTCTGGCTGACCGGCCAGGACCCGTACCTGCACCTGTACACCCTGCTCGCGATCCTCGGCACCATGGCGATCCTGATCGTCCAGACCCTGTGCTCCTTCGCCGTCATCGGCTACTTCCGCAAGAACCACCCCGAGGACCGGCACTGGTTCAAGACCCTGACCGCCCCCCTGCTCGGCGGGATCGGAATGACCGCCGTGGTCGTCCTGCTGGTCATCAACATGGAGACCGCGGCCGGCAGCGCCGCCGGATCCGTCTTCTTCAAGCTCATCCCCTGGATCGTCGGCGCGGTCTTCCTCGGCGGCCTCGGGCTCGGCCTGTGGCTCAAGGCCAAGGCACCCGCCCGCTACGAGATCATCGGCCGGATCGTCCTGGAGGACGCCGCCGAACGCACCGACGACCCCGCCCCCTCGGCCCCGTCCGCCCCGCCGGCCCCGTCCGCCACCGTCTGAGGAGCCACCGCCATGGCCCGCACGCCCCTCATGCACGCCCTGAAGCAGCTCGCAGCCGACCACGCGGCCGCCCGCCGGCTGGAGCTCCCCGTCGCCGAGGTCCGCGGCCTCGGCCGCCGCGCACTCCTGGCCCGCGCCGCCGGCCTCGGCCTCGGCCTCACCGCCCTGGGCGCCGCGCCCGCCACCGCCGCCGTGCCCGCGGCCGCCGCCGACACCCTCCCCGACAAGAAGCCCGTCGGCGGTGCCCGCATCGCCGTCGTCGGCGCCGGCATCTCCGGCCTCACCGCCGCCCTCACCCTCCAGGACGCAGGCCTGCCCTGCACCCTCTACGAGGCCGACCCGAGCAGGGTCGGCGGCCGCATGTGGACCCAGCGCGGCCACTGGGCGTACGGGCAGACCTCCGAGATCGGCGGCGAGCTGATCGACACCAGCCACAAGAAGATCCTGGAACTGTGCCGCCGCTTCGACCTGCCCGTCGAGGACTTCCTCGGCGGCGGCCCCAACGGCGCCGAGGAAGTGCTGTGGTTCGACGGCGGCTACTACCCGCGCCACCAGGCCGACGAGGACTTCAAGGCCGTCTACCAGGCCCTGCGCCGCGACCTCCAGGAAGCCGGCGAGGTCACCTGGAACACCACCACCCCGGCCGGCACCGCCCTGGACGACATGTCCATCCACGAATGGATCGAGACCCGGGTCCCCGGCGGACACGCCTCCCGGCTGGGGCAGTTCATCGACGTCGCCTACAACGTCGAGTACGGGGCCGACACCGACCGGCAGTCCGCCCTCGCCCTGGTCCTGCTCATGGGCTACCAGCCCAACCCCGGCCACTTCAACGTGTGGGGCCTGTCCAACGAGCGCTACCACATCACCGGCGGCAACGACCGGCTCCCCAACGCCATCGCCCAGGCCCTGCCCTCCGGTTCGCTCGTCATGGGCCGCGAACTGCTCGCCGTACGCGCCAACGCCGACGGCACCCAGACCCTCACCTTCGACGATGCCGGAGCCACCCGCACCGTCACCGCCGACCACACCGTCCTCTGCCTGCCCCTGCCGGTCCTGCAGCGGATCGACACCTCACAGGCCGGCTTCGACCCGCTGATGCGGAACCTGCTGCGGGACGCCCGGATGGGCCACTGCACCAAGCTCAACATGCAGTTCACCACCCGGCCCTGGCGCGGCACCGGCCCCTGGCCGGGAGTCTCGGCCGGCGACTG
This sequence comes from Streptomyces sp. NPDC051211, assembly GCF_040689505.1. Lineage (NCBI taxonomy): Bacteria > Bacillati > Actinomycetota > Actinomycetes > Kitasatosporales > Streptomycetaceae > Streptomyces > Streptomyces sp. NPDC051211. The sequence continues at coordinate 13,342 of NZ_JBFBAV010000062.1, read as the reverse complement.
CTTCACCGACACCGACGTCCAGCAGACCTGGGACACCACCAAGCTGCAGCCCGGCAACGGCGGCATCCTGCTCCAGTACGGCGGCGGCAGCCTCGCCCAGGCCCTCACCCCGGCCACCCCCTTCGCCACCGAGTCCGACCCGTACGTACGCAGCCTCGCCGGCCGCATGCTCACCGGCATCGACGCCTTCTACCCCGGGACCAAGGCCGCCTGGACCGGCCGGGCCCAGCTGTCCGCCTGGCACCGCAACCCGTACTCCCTGGGCGCGTACTCCTACTGGCCCACCGGCTACCTGCACCGGTACGCGAAGTACGAGGGAACCGCCCAGGGCCGCATCCACATCGGCGGCGAGCACTGCAGCTACGACTTCCAGGGCTTCATGGAGGGCGGCGCCACCGAGGGGGAGCGGGCGGCCCGGGAGGTGATCGCCGCCCTGAGCTGAGCGGCCGGGGCACACCTAGCGGGGCTTGATGTTGTGGTTGAAGCGGAACACGTTGTCCGGGTCGTACCTCCGCTTCACCTCACCCAGCCGCCGCATGTTCTCGGCACCCAGCCCGGCCACCACCCGCTCCGAGCCCTCGTCCCCGGTGAAGTTCAGGTAGACCGCACCGGTGGACCAGGGCCGGACGTCGGCCCGGACGTCCCGCACCCACTGCCGGCACCGCTCGTCGTCGGCCGGGTCCTCCCAGATCCCGAACGGGTGCACCGCCCACGCCGCGTCCCGGTACGGAACCGGGTACTCGGCCGGGCCCGAGGCGATCGCGGCACCCTGCGGGAACAGGATGTGCTGGGTGCCGCTCGGCACCGGCATCGAGCCGGCCCGCGCGCAGAACACGTCCACCAACGCCTCCGGCAGCCCGCTGACGTACTCCGCCGACCAGTAGTTCCGCATCCCCGGCGGGTCGTCGATCATGCACTGGAGGTCGGCGTACGCAATGGCGGTGACCAGCTCCGCCTCGTGCGGGATGCCGAGCAACGGCTCCGCCACCTCCCGCATCCGCTCCTCCGGGCCCGCGTACGTCAGCAGCATTCCGCACAGCAGCTTCCCCACCAGGTGCGGCGGTACGAGCTCGTCGTCCGGCGGCCCGGTCAGGAAGATCACGCCGCCGCCCGCCTCCGCGGGCCCGCCCTCGATCACCTCGCGGTAGGTGCGCACGACCTCCGGGCTGTGCTCCGGCAGGTACAGCACGAACGCGATCGACATGTCCGGCAGGTCGTGCAGGCGCAGGGTGATCGAGGTGGCGATGCCGAAGTTCCCGCCGCCGCCGTGCAGCGCCCAGAACAGCTCCGGGTGGTCCTCGGCGGTCGCGGTGACGCACTCGCCGTCGGCGGTGACCAGGTCCACGCCCAGCAGGTTGTCCACGGCCAGCCCGAACTTCCGGTCCAGCCAGCCCGTTCCGCCACCCAGTACGAAACCGCCCACCCCGGTGGTGGAGGCCCGGCCTCCGGTGGTCGCCAGTGCGTACGGCTGGCAGGCCCGGTCCAGGTGGCTCATCGTGGCCCCGCCCCCGATCCGGGCCGCCTTCGCCGCCGGATGCACCGTCACCTCGTGCATCCGCCGCAGGTCCACCACCAGCGCCCCGTCGGCCAGCGCCGAACCCGCCACACTGTGCCCGCCGCCGCGCACCGCGATCGGCAGGTCCAGCTCGCGCCCGAACCGCACGGCCGTCACCACGTCCGCTTCGCTCGCGCACTGGGCGATCACGGCCGGCCGCCGGTCGATCATGGCGTTGAAGACCTTGCGGGCCTCGTCGTAGCCGGGGTCCCCCGGGGTGAACACGTCACCCGACAGATCCTCGCGGAGCGCGGTCAGGGCCGTGCCCGCCTTGCCGGAGGCAGCCATGAGCGCCCCCTTCCCGGACGGGGTGCAGGACCCTTCAAGGCTAGGCGGGCCGGCCGGAGCCCGCCCTCCGGCGGGCCCCGGCCCGCCGGACAACAGGCGTCCGGCCCGCCGTCAGCCCCCGTACGCCCCGCTCGCCGTCAGCCGCAGGGCCGTGTCGATCAGCGGAACGTGGCTGAACGCCTGCGGGAAATTGCCCACCTGGCGCTGGAGCCGCGGATCCCACTCCTCCGCCAGCAGCCCCAGGTCGTTGCGGAGCGACAGCAGCTTCTCGAAGAGCCGGCGGGCCTCGTCGACCCGGCCGATCATCGCCAGGTCGTCGGCCATCCAGAACGAGCACGCGAGAAACGCCCCCTCGTCGCCCTCCAGGCCGTCCACGCCGGCCTCGTCGCCCGCCGTCGGATAGCGCAGGATGAACCCGTCCGGGGTGGACAGCTCACGCTGGATCGCCTCGATGGTGCCGATGACCCGCTTGTCGTCCGGCGGCAGGAAGCCCATCTGCGGAATCAGCAGCAGCGAGGCGTCCAGCTCCTTCGAGCCGTAGGACTGGGTGAAGGTGTTCCGCTCCTTGTCGTAGCCCTTCTCGCACACGTCCCGGTGGATCTCGTCGCGCAGCTCCCGCCAGCGCTCCAGCGGCCCGTCCGCGTCCCCGCTCTCGATCAGCTTGATCGTCCGGTCCACCGCCACCCAGGCCATCACCTTCGAGTGCACGAAGTGCCGGCGCGGGCCGCGCACCTCCCAGATGCCCTCGTCCGGCTGGTCCCAGTGGGTCTCCAGGTAGCGGATCAGCTTCAGCTGGAGCAGCGAGGCGTAGTCGCTGCGGGCCAGCCCGGTCATGTGGCCCAGGTGCAGGGCCTCGGTGACCTCGCCGTAGACGTCCAGCTGGAGCTGGTGGGCCGCGCCGTTGCCGACCCGGACCGGCTGCGAGTTCTCGTACCCCGGCAGCCAGTCCAGCTCCGTCTCGCCGAGTTCCCGCTCGCCCGCGATCCCGTACATGATCTGGAGGTTCTCCGGGTCGCCGGCCACGGCGCGGAGCAGCCACTCGCGCCAGGCGCGGGCTTCCTCCCGGTAGCCGGTGCGTAGCAGCGAGGAGAGGGTGATCGCCGCGTCCCGCAGCCAGGTGTAGCGGTAGTCCCAGTTCCGTACGCCGCCGATCTCCTCCGGCAGCGAGGTGGTCGGCGCGGCGACGATGCCGCCCGTCGGCCCGTACGTCAGGGCCTTCAGCGTGATCAGGGAGCGGACCACCGCCTCCCGGTACGGCCCGTGGTACGTGCAGTGCTCGACCCAGTCCCGCCAGAACTCGGTGGTGGCGGTCAGGGCCGCCTCGGCGTCCGGGGTCTCCGGCGGCTCCTTGTGGGAGGGCTGCCAGCTGATGGAGAAAGCGATCCGGTCGCCCGGCCCCACCGTGAAATCGGCGTACGTAGTCAGGTCCTTGCCGTACGTCGGCGCGTCGGTGTCCAGCCAGACCGAGTCGGGCCCGGCCACGGCCACCGTACGGCCCTCCACCTTGTGCACCCAGGGCACCACCCGGCCGTAGCTGAACCGCATGCGCAGGGCGGACCTCATCGGCACCCGGCCGCTGACCCCCTCCACGATGCGGATCAGCTGCGGGGCGTGGTCCTCACGGGGCGGCATGAAGTCGATGACCCGGACCGTGCCGCGCGGCATGTCCCATTCCGACTCCAGCACCAGCGAGTCGCCGCGATAGCGGCGGCGGTCGGCGTACGGAGCCTCGGTACCCGGAGGTACGGCAGGCCCGATGCGCCAGAAGCCGTGATCCTCGGTTCCGAGGATTCCCGCGAAGACGGCATGGGAGTCGAAACGTGGCAGACACAGCCAGTCCGCCGAACCGTCCCGGCAGACCAGTGCGGCGGTCTGCATGTCCCCGATCAGTGCGTAATCCTCGATGCGCCCGGACACGTTGCATCTCCAGTCGAACAGCCACGTCCGCCCCGAAGGGCGCTTGCATTACTGGGTTCCGCCGGCGGGCTGGGGTCGTGCCGTGTGCCGGCCTGCTCGGCGGCGATGTTGAGCGTTATCCGAGCAGGATATGACGGCACACTAGTGATCCCCTTAAGCCTGGGAAGAATGTGGCAGGTCCGAACGGGTGACGACCCCGTAACCCCGGGCCGGGCGGGGCCCGGAACCCGCCGGCGGGCGCGCGCGGGCCTCGGCCCGGCGCGTGCCTCGGAGGCAGACAGTCCAGGTCGCTGATAGGCTGGTACCCCGTGGACCGGTGGTCTGCCTGTGCGAATCAGGGGCCCCGAAACCGCAGCTTCGGCACCCCCGGAAACGGGAGCAGTCGCCGGACGCACCTCACCTCGCGACCACGGGAGCCCCCTCTTGGCGATGCCGCCCAAATCCATGACGACCAAGCACATCTTCGTCACCGGGGGTGTCGCTTCGTCCCTCGGCAAGGGCCTGACGGCCTCCAGCCTGGGTGCGCTGCTGAAGGCGCGTGGTCTTCGGGTCACGATGCAGAAGCTCGACCCGTACCTGAACGTCGACCCCGGCACGATGAACCCCTTCCAGCACGGCGAGGTGTTCGTCACCAACGACGGCGCCGAGACCGACCTGGACATCGGCCACTACGAGCGCTTCCTCGACGTCGACCTCGACGGCTCGGCCAACGTCACCACCGGCCAGGTCTACTCCACCGTGATCGCCAAGGAGCGGCGCGGCGAGTACCTCGGTGACACCGTGCAGGTCATCCCGCACATCACCAACGAGATCAAGCACCGCATCCGCCGCATGGCGACCGAGGACGTCGACGTCGTCATCACCGAGGTCGGCGGCACGGTCGGCGACATCGAGTCCCTGCCGTTCCTCGAGACGGTCCGCCAGGTCCGCCACGAGGTCGGCCGCGACAACGTGTTCGTCGTGCACATCTCGCTGCTGCCCTACATCGGCCCCTCCGGCGAGCTGAAGACCAAGCCGACCCAGCACTCGGTCGCGGCCCTCCGCAACATCGGTATCCAGCCCGACGCGATCGTGCTCCGCGCCGACCGTGACGTCCCGACCTCCATCAAGCGCAAGATCTCGCTGATGTGCGACGTGGACGAGGCGGCCGTGGTGGCGGCGATCGACGCCAAGTCGATCTACGACATCCCGAAGGTGCTGCACACCGAGGGCCTGGACGCCTACGTCGTCCGCAAGCTCGACCTGCCCTTCCGCGACGTGGACTGGACGGTCTGGGAGGACCTGCTGGACCGGGTCCACAACCCCGACCACGAGGTCAAGGTCGCGCTCGTCGGCAAGTACATCGACCTGCCCGACGCCTACCTGTCGGTGACCGAGGCGCTGCGCGCCGGCGGTTTCGCCAACAAGGCCCGCGTCCAGATCAAGTGGGTCACCTCCGACGACTGCAAGACCCCGGCGGGCGCGGCGGCCCAGCTGGGCGACGTGGACGCCGTCTGCGTCCCGGGCGGCTTCGGCGACCGCGGCGTGAACGGCAAGGTCGGCGCGATCACCTTCGCCCGCGAGAACAAGATCCCGCTGCTCGGCCTGTGCCTGGGCCTGCAGTGCGTGGTCATCGAGGCCGCGCGGAACCTCGCGGGCATCGAGGACGCGAACTCCACCGAGTTCGACGCCTCCACCCCGCACCCGGTGATCTCCACGATGGAGGAGCAGCTGGCCTTCGTCGAGGGCGCCGGCGACCTCGGCGGCACCATGCGTCTCGGCATGTACCCGGCGAAGCTCGCCGAGGGCTCCGTCGTGCGCGAGGCGTACGGCGACCAGGCGTACGTGGACGAGCGCCACCGCCACCGCTACGAGGTCAACAACGCCTACCGCGGCGAGCTGGAGAAGAAGGCCGGCATCGTCTTCTCCGGCACCTCCCCGGACAACAAGCTCGTCGAGTACGTCGAGTACCCGCGCGAGGTCCACCCCTACCTGGTGGCCACCCAGGCCCACCCGGAGCTCCGCTCCCGCCCGACCCGGCCGCACCCGCTCTTCGCGGGCCTGGTCAAGGCCGCGGTGGAGCGCCAGCAGCAGCGCTGACGCTCGGTAACGTAGGCAGCCGGGATACGGAGATCCGTATCCCGGCTGTCGCGTTTTTCGGGAGGGCTCGCCATGGCAACCGTGGAGATCAAGGACACCGCCGAGAACTGGGAGGTCGTCTCCACCGAGCGGCCCTTCCAGGGCAAGAAGACCGCGGTCGACTCGGACGTGGTCCGGATGCCGGACGGCTCCACCGCCCGCCGGGACTACCAGGTGCACCCCGGCTCGGTGTGCGTGCTCGCCCTCGACGCGGAGGACCGGGTCCTGGTGCTCCGCCAGTACCGCCACCCGGTACGGCACAAGCTGTGGGAGCTGCCGGCCGGGCTGCTCGACGTACCGGGGGAGAACCCGCTGCGCGCGGCACAGCGCGAGCTGTACGAGGAGGCGCACGTCAAGGCCGGGGACTGGCGGGTCCTCGCCGACTTCTTCCCCTCGCCGGGCGGCTCGGACGAGGCGGTACGGATCTTCCTGGCGCGGGACCTGGCCGACGCGGAGGGGGAGCGCTTCGAGGTCTCCGAGGAGGAGGCCGACATGGAGCTGGCGCGGGTTCCGCTGGCCGAACTGGTCCGGGGCGTGCTGGCGGGGGAGATCGGCAACGCGGGGCTGGTGACGGGCGTCCTCGCGCTGTCCGCCACGTTGTCCGGCGCCCCGGCCGGGACCGGGCCGGACTTCCTGCGGCCGGCCGATTCCCCCTGGCCGGCCCGCCCGTACGCCTCGTAAGGGGAGTTCGGCTCGGGTGCCGCCGGCGGGGGCTGTTGCCGGTGCCGTGCCCGTTCGGCCCGGTGTCGTGCCGGTGCCCGGATCGGTGTCGTGCCGGTGCCCGGCCCGGTGCCGTGCTCGTGCCCGGCTCGGTGTCGTGCCCGTGTCGGCCCTCTGGTGCCTCATCCGCCGGAGCCGGTGTGACGATCTGCTGATCCGATCGGGGGATCCGCCCGCCGCGCTCCACACGGACCGTCGCTCTGCGTGAACTACGCTCGGGATCCCCCAAGGATCGGGCACGGAAAGGAGCGGGCTGTGACGGATTTCGTCGGGCGGCGGCGTGAGCTCAAGGAGCTGCGCGAGGACATCGCCCGGACCGGGCTCGACACCCTCTCCGGCCGCAAGGACAGGTCCCCCCGCGCCCGCGTGCTGCTGATCGCCGGCCGCCCCGGCTCCGGCCGGACCGCGCTCGCCGAGGCCTTCGTGCGCGACGTCGCCGACGAGTACCCCGACGGCGTGCTCCGCTCCCGCCTCACCACCCCCGGCGGGACCCCCGTCGGCACCGAGCGCACCGTACGGGACCTGCTCGAAGGCCTCGGACGGCGCACACCGCCCGGCGCCGGCGCGGACGAGCTCGGAGCCGCCCTGAACGAGGCCCTCGCCGGGCGGAAGGCGATCGTCCTCCTCGACGACGCCCAAGACGCCCTCCAAGTGGACCCGCTGCTCCCCGACGTCCGCGAGTGCCTGGTCGTGGTCACCTCGGAGGGCCCCCTGACCGGCATTCCGGATGTCCGCCCCTGCACCCTCGGCGGGCTCGACACCCCCTCCGCCGTCATCCTGCTGGGCCGCCGCATCGGGGACACCCGGGTCACCGTCGACCCCCGCGCAGCCGAGGCCCTCGCCGAAGAGTGCGGCGGCCAGCCGGCCGCCCTCACCCTGGTCGGCGGCTGGCTCGCCGCCCACCCCAAGGCCTCCGTCTCCGACCTCGCCAAGCAGCTCCACGACATGCCCGCCGCGGCCGGCGGCCCGCTCGCCCGCGCATTCCGTTTGGTGTACGGGTCGCTGCCGCAGCCCGCCCAGCGCACCCTGCGGCTGCTCCCGCTCGCCCCGGCCGGCATCGTCGACTCGCACACCGCCTCCGCGCTCGCCGGCTGCTCCGTCGCCGCGGCCCAGTCCACCCTGGAGGACTTCGCCGGACTGGGCTTCCTGCGACCGGCCGCCGACGGCATGTACCTGCTGCCCGGCTGCCTCGTGCCGCTGCTGCAACCGCTGCTGGAGACCAAGGAGCGGGCCGCCGAGGTACAGCTGGCCCGGGCCCGCATGCTGGAGCGGACCGTACGGCTGCTGCACTCCTGCGTGGCCGTGACCGAGCCGGACGAGGACGGAGACCTGCTCGGGGAGGAGCACGCCGCGTCGTCGGGGGTGCCCCGGGCCCTCCGCTTCCCCGACACCCGGTCCGCCGCCCGCTGGCTGGACTCCCGGCTGCCGGCCCTGACCGCCTCAGCCCGGCTCGCCGTCGCCGACGGCGAGCTCGACACCCTCGCCCGCCGGCTGATCGCGGCCCTGGTCCGGGCGCTGGCCGCGCACCGCGGCACCGACGCGGCCGCGCCCGAGCTGTACGGGCTGCACCGGCTGGTCCTGGACGTGGCCGAGCGCCGCCGGCTGCACCGGGAGAAGGCCGCGGCGCTGCTGAACCTGGCCGATCTGGACGCCGAGACCGGGCGGACCACCGAGGCGCTGGAGCGGTACCGGGCCGCACTGGACGCGGGTCGGGCCGCGAACGACCCGTACGCGACCGGCCGGGCGATGGAATCCGTAGGGGGTGCACACCAGGAGCTGGGGGACTGGCACCGGGCCGCCGACTGGTTCGGCCGGGCCCTGTCCCAGTCGCTCGCCCGGGGGGAGCGGGCGGACGAGGCGCGGCTCTACGGCCGGCTCGGCAATGTGCACACCCTGGCGGGCCGCTACGGGGACGCCCTGCGCAGCTGGCGGGCGGCCGCGGCCGGGTACCGAAAGCTGGCCGATGTGCCGGGACAGGCCAAGGCGTTGAGCGAGATGGCCCGCGTACAGGAGTACGCCGGGCGGCCCGAGGAATGCCTGCACACCTGCCGGGAGGCGGTGGAGCTGGCCCGCCGGGCCGGAGAGCTGCGGCTTCAGGCGGCCCTCCAGGTGCGGCTGGCCGACACCCTGGACCGGCTGGGGGACCCGGCGGCGGCCCGGCTGCACCGGGCCGCAGCTGATCGACTGCTGGGAGATGACCCCGCTGCCTACGAAATCCGCAGCGGTTCCGGCCAAGATTAATAGTTTGCAAGGCTAGACACGCCATCATCCTTCATTAAACTGGCTTCACCACGTCATCTCGTGGTGCATCCCGTTGCGCGCTCTTGTGGACGGGTATGTATGGAATTGCCCCGTAATATCCCCTGAGCCAAGGACCGTGATCGACGATGAAGGTCGGCATCCCCCGCGAGGTCAAGAACAACGAGTTCCGGGTGGCCATCACCCCCGCCGGCGTGCACGAGCTCGTCCGCAACGGCCACCAGGTCTTCATCGAGCAGAACGCCGGCGTCGGCTCCTCGATCACGGACGCCGAGTACGTCGCCGCCGGTGCCGAGATCCTCGACACCGCCGACGAGGTCTGGGCCACCGCCGACCTGCTGCTGAAGGTCAAGGAGCCCATCGCAGAGGAGTACCACCGCCTCCGCAAGGACCAGACCCTCTTCACCTACCTGCACCTGGCGGCCTCCCGCGAGTGCACGGACGCCCTGCTGGAGTCCGGCACCACCGCCATCGCGTACGAGACGGTCGAGCTCGCCAACCGCGCGCTCCCGCTGCTCGCCCCGATGTCCGAGGTCGCGGGCCGCCTGGCCCCGCAGGTCGGCGCCTACCACCTGATGCGCTCGGCCGGCGGCCGCGGCGTGCTCCCGGGCGGCGTCCCCGGCACCCACGCCGGCGAGTGCGTGGTCATCGGCGGCGGCGTCTCCGGCTGGAACGCCGCGCAGATCGCCATCGGCATGGGCTTCCACGTGACCCTGCTCGACCGCGACATCAACAAGCTCCGCGAGGCCGACAAGATCTTCGGCACGAAGATCAAGACGATCGTCTCCAACGCCTACGAGCTGGAGAAGGCCGTCCTCGAGGCCGACCTCGTCGTCGGTGCGGTGCTGATCCCGGGTGCGAAGGCCCCGAAGCTGGTCACCAACGAGCTCGTCTCCCGGATGAAGCCCGGAAGTGTCCTTGTCGACATTGCGATCGACCAGGGCGGCTGCTTCGAGGACTCCCGCGCGACCACCCACGCCGAGCCGACCTTCCAGGTCCACAACTCGGTCTTCTACTGCGTCGCCAACATGCCGGGTGCGGTCCCGAACACCTCCACCTACGCGCTGACCAACGCGACCCTGCCGTACATCGTGCAGCTCGCGAACCTCGGCTGGGTCGAGGCGCTGCGCCGCGACCCCGCGCTGGCGCTGGGTCTCAACACCCATGACGGTCAGGTCGTTTACGGCCCGGTCGCCGAGGCCCACGGCCTCGAGACGGTCGAGCTGCACACGCTGCTGGGCTGATCAGAAGCCTTGCGGCGCCAGGCGATTCGTTGGTGACGCCTCGGCAGAACCTTCGCGTCAACGACTGACGTCAATCTCACGTATCCGGCCGGACCTTGCCCGCAAGGTCCGGCCGGACGTGCTTGGGGACGGCCGGACGGGGCCGCTCAACTCGCCTCGAACGTAACCCTTTAACCGTTTCGCGCACCCGCGAAACTTCGCAGTGACGGCTCGTACGCTCTTGACAGAGCGGTGTTCGGTTGCCGACACATCGTGCCGGGTCCGGCGGATTGTGTTGCTGCGGAGCGCTGACACGCCATAGAGTCCACAACCGTCGGCATGGTGCCACGCTGACCTATCGATAAGTGTCCTGGTCACGTCCAAGGAGGTAAGACGACTTGTGAATGAGTCGACATTTGCTCCCGGGGGTGGTCACGCAGGGACGCCCGCGCCGGCCCAGAGCCCTGCCGGGCTCGAAGCTGTCGGCTCCGTCGCAGTCCGCACCTTCGCAAACCACCAGCACATGACGACACCCCCGAAGAGCATGGACGGCCTAGACGTGAACTCCATGGCCGGCGACCTGAGCGGCCGAGAGCCCACCGGTTTCGCCGACTACAACAACAACGAAGTGCCCGAAGGGCACTTCTACGACCCCGACGCCGAATACGAGCCGGATCCCGAGTACGCGGCCACGCTCGCACCCGACGCCGCCCGGCAGCGCCGCGAGCGGATCGGCCCGACCGGACGGCCGCTGCCGTACTTCCCGATCCCCGGTCCGCTGACCGACCACGGACCGGCGAAGATCATCGCGATGTGCAACCAGAAGGGCGGCGTCGGCAAGACCACGTCGACCATCAACCTGGGTGCGGCGCTGGCCGAGTACGGACGGCGCGTGCTCCTCGTCGACTTCGACCCCCAGGGTGCGTTGTCGGTCGGGCTGGGCGTGAACCCGATGGAACTCGACCTGACGGTCTACAACCTGCTCATGGAGCGGGGCATGTCGGCGGACGAGGTGCTGCTGAAGACGGCGGTCCCGAACATGGACCTGCTGCCCAGCAACATCGACCTGTCCGCTGCGGAAGTGCAGTTGGTGAGCGAGGTCGCGCGCGAGTCGACACTGCAGCGGGCGCTCAAGCCGCTGATGTCCGACTACGACTACATCGTGATCGACTGTCAGCCCTCGCTGGGACTGCTGACCGTCAATGCCCTGACGGCGGCTCACAAGGTCATCGTGCCGCTGGAATGCGAGTTCTTCGCACTGCGCGGAGTGGCGCTGCTGACCGAGACCATCGAGAAGGTCCAGGAGCGGCTCAACCCCGAGCTCGAACTCGACGGCATCCTCGCCACCATGTACGACTCCCGGACCGTGCACAGCCGTGAGGTGCTGGCGCGCGTCGTCGAAGCCTTCGACGACCACGTCTACCACACCGTCATCGGCCGCACCGTGCGCTTCCCGGAGACCACGGTCGCGGGCGAGCCCATCACCACGTACGCGTCCAACTCCGTCGGCGCCGCCGCCTATCGCCAGCTGGCCAGGGAGGTGCTCGCCCGGTGTCACGCCGAGTGAGTCTGCCCGGAGCCGACGAACTGTTCCGTACGACCGGCGGGATGGCGCTGCAGTCGTCCTCGCCGAGGCGGGGGGCGGGCGGAGACGACCCGAGCGAGGAAGCGGCGACTCCGGGCCAGGGGGCGGCGGCTTCCTCGTCGGCGTCCTCGTCCGCTGCGGGTGGAGTTGTGGGTGGGGCTGTGGGTGGGAGTGTGCCTGCATCTCTGTCCGCGTCCGCGTCCGCGCCGCCGACCGTGGCGGCTACGGCCGGAGCGGCGCAGGCAGACCCCGTCGTGGGAGCACCCCGCCGCCCGCAGGAAGGTTCCGGCCCGGCGGCGGGCGCACCCCGCCGCAAGGGACGGGGCGCGAACCGGCGCCCCAGCGGGCGGGAACGGCACGACGAGAAGATCACGGTCTACGTCTCCGCCGAAGAGCTCATGGACCTGGAACACGCCCGCCTCGTACTCCGCGGCGAACACGGCCTCGCCGTCGACCGCGGCCGGATCGTCCGCGAAGCGGTCGCAGTGGTCCTGGCAGACCTCGAATCCCGCGGCGACGCAAGCATCCTCGTCCGGCGGCTCAGAGGGCGCTGAGCGGGCCTGGGGAGTGCAAGACGCTCCCTAGGGGGCCTGCGGGGTCTGCGGGGTCTGCTAGGTGGCGCTCGCTGCCGGTGGGCTGTGGGCTGTGGGCTGCTCTGCTCGTGCGGGCGCCCGGCGCGGGCTCGCTTGTTTGCCCCCCTCTCGGTGCCGGGGTGGGCCGGGGCTTCCCGCCCGCCCCCTGGGGGCTTCGGCTGGACGGAGCCTGGATGTTGGGGCGGGGTTTGGGGCGCCCGGTGTGGGCTCGCTTCTTTGCCCCCCTCTCGGGACCAGGGCTGGCCGGGGCTTCCCGCCCGCCCCCTGGGGGCTTCGTTGGGCGGGGTTTGGATGCTCGGGCGTGCTTGGGGCGCACGGTGTGGGCTCGCTTCTTTGTCCCCCTCTCGGTGCCGGCGCCGGGCGGCGGTGTGCCACCCGCCGCCTGTGGGCTTCGGCTGGACGGAGTCTGGACGCTAGGGGGGGTGGGGCGCACGGTTTGCCCCTCCACTCGGGCCGGGGCGTGCACCCACCCCTGGGGGCTACGGCCGGACGGAATCCGGACGCGGAGCGGGGCACCCAGGCCCTTGGCGCGGCCCCTCGCCCCGCTGAGCGGTACCCGCCCGGCTGCCCCGACTGGGGCGCAGCCCCGCTTTCCGGCCTCGGCCGGGTGGTTGCGGGGCCGGGGCGGAGCCCCGCTATTCGGCTCCGCCGGGGTGGGTTGCGGGTCTCGGGCAGAGCCCCCGCTTTTCAGTCTCGGTGGGGTGGGTTGCGGGGCCGGGGGCGGAGCCCGCTTTCCAGCCCCGCGAGGCGGGTGGCGGGGCCGGGCAGAGACCCCGTTCTCAGCCCCTCCGGCGTTTGAGGAGCGGGGTCTGGGGCGGAGCCCCAGTTCGGGAAGGGGCGGGTAGGGGAACAGCCCCGCGCAGCGGACCCCGCCAAGCCGTGACCCCGCTCGGCTGCTGGACCGCGGCTGACCGAGGCGTGCCCTGCCAGGCCCGCCCAGCCCGTTGGGCGGGGCCAGAGCATGGCCGGGGCTTCGCCTGGGCCGAAGTCGGCGGCGGGCGGGGGCTGCCCGGCAGTCCCAGTGTCGTTCCGGGTCCGTCCGGGCCGTCAAGGGCGCTCCCTTCGGTCGCGTCGCTTCGCGATG
>NZ_JBFBAV010000061.1:0-34870 GCF_040689505.1 Streptomyces sp. NPDC051211 | reverse complement strand
GGGCGCGGGCGGGGCGTGCCGGCCGGGGGGGGGGGGGGGGGGCGGGGGCCCGGGGGGGGGGGGGGGGCCGCTGCGCGGAGCCTTCCCCCACCCCGCCCCTTCCCGAAACCGGGGCCTGCGGCCCCGGCCCCCGCCGGGTGCCCGGGCTCCGCCCGGCACCCGTTCCGGGTGCTCCGCACCCGGTGCGCTCAAACGCCGCGCGGGCTGAAACCGCCCAATCCAGCCCCGCCGGAAGGCACCCGCCCAGCCCCGCCGGACCGCACCCCAGCCCCGCCGGCGATTGAGGCGCGGGGTCCGGGGCGGAGCCCCAGGAAGCCGACCCGCAGGGCACCACCGGCCCCAACCCCCGCAGCCAGAGGGCCAGGGGCCGAGGGGCCAGGGCCCAGGGGGCCAAGGGGCCAGGGGTTAGCCCAGGGCCTGGGTGAGGTCCGCGAGGAGGTCGTCGGCGGCTTCGATGCCTACCGAGAGGCGAACCAGGTCGCCCGGAACCTCCAGCGCAGACCCGGCCGCCGACGCATGCGTCATCCGCCCCGGGTGCTCGATCAGGGACTCCACACCGCCGAGGGACTCACCCAGCGTGAACAGCTTCGCCCGGTTGCAGACCTCGACCGCCGCCTCCTCCCCGCCCGCGACCTGGAAGGAGATCATGCCGCCGAACGCCCGCATCTGCTTGGCCGCGATCTCGTGCCCCGGGTGCTCGGGCAGCCCCGGGTAGAGGACCTTGGTGACCTTGGGGTGGCGGGTCAGCATGTCCGCGACCCGGCCCGCGTTCTCGCTGTGCCGGTCCATCCGGACGGCGAGGGTCTTGATGCCCCGCAGCACGATCCACGAGTCGAACGGCCCGGCCACCGCCCCCATCGCGTTCTGGTGGTAGGCCAGTTCCTCGCCCAGCGCCGCGTCCGCGGTGACCAGCGCCCCGCCGACCACGTCGGAGTGCCCGCCCATGTACTTGGTCAGGGAGTGCACGACCACGTCCGCGCCCAGGGAGAGGGGCTGCTGCAGGTACGGCGAAGCGAAGGTGTTGTCGACGACCAGCTTGGCGCCCGCCGTCCGCGCGATGTCCGCGACCACCGCGATGTCGGTGATGCCCAGCAGCGGGTTGGAGGGGGTCTCGACCCACACCACCTTCGTACGGTCGGTCAGCGCGGCCCGCACCGACGCCGGGTCGGAGGTGTCCGCCACCGACCATTCCACGCCCCAGCGCGACACGACCTTCGCGAACAGCCGGAAGGTGCCGCCGTACGCGTCGTTCGGGATGACCACGTGGTCGCCGGGCGCCAGCAGGGTCCGCAGCAGGCAGTCCTCGGCCGCCAGCCCGGACGCGAAGGCCAGGCCGCGCCGGCCGCCCTCCAGCGCCGCGAGGTTCTCCTCCAGCGCGGTCCGCGTCGGGTTGGCGCTGCGGCTGTACTCGTAGCCGCCGCGCAGGCCGCCGACCCCGTCCTGCTTGTAGGTCGACACCTGGTAGATCGGGGGCACGACCGCGCCGGTCAGCGGGTCCGCCGTGTTGCCCGCATGGATGGCGCGGGTCTCGAAGCTCTGGTGGTCATGGCTCATGGGCAGAGCCTATTCGCCTCCGGGCCGGTCCGTCTGGTTCGCTTGGGCGTATGGAGATTCTCTGGTTCCTGATCGCGATCGGCCTGCTGGTGGCCGTCCTCGGCCCGTGGATACGGCGTCGCCGGGGCGGGCTGCGTCTGGTCGCGCCCGGCAGCCCCGATGCGGCCGACCCGGCGAACTACGGCTTCGTACGGCAGGAACAGCTCGACATCCGGGTCCCCGGCCCCGACCAGGACCTGATGGACGCGCTCGGCGTGGTGCAGGGCACCGGGCAGTGGCAGGCGGCGTCGCAGCTGCTGGCCGGCACCCCGAAGGAGGGCGAGCAGCGCTGGCAGCGGGTGCAGGCCTTCGCCGGGGCGGCGGCGCTGGAGCTGGCGCAGCAGCCGGGTACGGGTGCGCGGTGGCTGAAGGCCTGGCGGCTGGAGGCCGAGAAGGATGCGGGCGGCGCCCAGGTGCACGCCGAGTTCCTGGTGCAGCAGGCCTGGCGGCAGTCGGGCGGGGTCGGCTCCACGGACCACCGGATCATCCTGGAGGAGGCCCGGGACGCCTGCCGGAAGGCGGCGCTGCTGGCGCCGGGCGACCCGGTCCCGTACATCACGGAGCTGGCGGTCGCGCGCGGGCTGGCGTACCCGTCGGCGGAGTTCGACGTGCTGTGGGCGGAGGTGATGGACCGCGCCCCGGAGCATCTGGGCGCGCACCTCGCGGCCCTGCACTACTGGTGCGAGAAGTGGCACGGCTCGCAGGACCAGGCGGACGCGTTCACGCACGCGGCGGCGGCCCGCGCCCCGCAGGGGTCCCTGCTGGCGGCCCTCCCGCTGTTCGCGGTGTACGAGCACCTGCCCGAGGTCGTGCTCGTCCAGAACTTCTTCCAGAGCGCGGTGGTGAGCCGGGCCGTGGAGGGCGCCCTGTACGCGGTGCACTCGGCCCGCCAGGACGACCCGATGCTGGCGCACGTCCGCCACCTGCTGCTCTTCTTCCTGGTCAACGGCGAGCGGTGGGCGGAGGCGATGGAGCAGATCCGCCACGTGGACGGGTGTGTGGGCGCGCTCCCCTGGTCGCACAGCCCCGACCCGGCCGAGATGTACGCGGTGTTCCGTGCCCTCGCGGTGGGCGGCTACGAGGCGAACGGCGGCTCCCCGGCCACCCTCCCCAGCTGACGCGCGGCCACCGCGTGCGGCACGCGGCGTGCCGGGAGGGCGGTCGGGGAATCCCCGGCCGCCCTCCCCCGTTCTCCCCATACAAAGGAGGCCACGCATGTTCACGTATCGCCGTACGCCCGAGCTCCCCACCCGCGAGGAGGCCCTCAAGGGCCGCCCGGAGCCCCTCTTCGCCCTGCCCGAGCGCCACACGGTCCTCGGGAACCCCCTCGCCGGGCCCTACCCGGAGGGTCTGGAGATCGCGGACTTCGGCCTGGGCTGTTTCTGGGGTGCGGAGCGCAAGTTCTGGCAGACCCCGGGCGTCTGGACGACCCTGGCCGGCTACCAGGGCGGGTTCACCGAGAACCCGACGTACGAGGAGGTCTGCTCCGGCATGACCGGCCACACGGAGGTCGTCCGGGTCGTCTTCGACCCGTCGCAGGTCGACTACGGCACCCTCCTGAAGCTGTTCTGGGAGTCCCACAACCCGACCCAGGGCTTCCGCCAGGGCAACGACGTCGGCACCCAGTACCGCTCGGCCGTCTACACCCACTCCCCGTCCCAGCAGGCCGCGGCCGAAGCCTCCCGCGAGGCCTACCAGCAGGTCCTGACCTCCTCGGGCTACGGGCAGATCACCACCGCGGTCCTCCCGGCCTCGGACCGCCCGTTCTGGCCGGCGGAGGCCTACCACCAGCAGTACCTCGACAAGAACCCGGCGGGCTACTGCGGCATCGGCGGCACCGGCGTGTCCTGCCCGATCGGCGTGGCCCAGGCACCCGGGGAGTGAGCATCCTGCAGCCCGGCCCGGCGCTCGCGTCCGTGTTCGCCGGCCGGCTGCCGTCGCGCCCCTCCGGGCACTGATCAGGTCTGGACCACCCGCCTCCCCCACGGCCTCCCGGCGCCGTCATCCGCGGCTGTCTCGTTCTGGCTCCTGTGGTCACCCCTCGTGCATCATTGAGCCGGCTGCTTCTTCATCTGCGACCGAAATCCTTCTGCTTCAACACCTTTTATGGCTGCGGAGGTTCGCGATGGCGGTACGGACGCGCGTCCACCTCGTGCTCGTGCACGGCCTGTTCTCCTCGGCGAAGGTGTGGAAGGCCTTTCACGCACTCATCACCACCGACTCCGAGCTGTCCGACTGGGTCAGCGTCCACTGCTTCGAGTACGACTCCCCGCTCGTCCGGCTCCGGCCCGACCGCCGGGTCGCCGAAACCGACGACGTCGCCGACCAGCTGGGCACCTTCCTGGAGACCGAGCTCGCCGGCGCCGAGCGGATCGTACTGGTGACCCACAGCCAGGGCGGCCTGATCGTCCAGCGGTTCCTGGCCCGCAAGCTGTGGAACGGCGAGGGCAGCGAGCTGGCCCGCATCAAGCACTTCACCATGTTCGCCTGCCCCAACACCGGCTCCGGTTTCTTCCTCACCGTACGCAAGGCCCTCAAGCTCTGGCGCAACCCGCAGGAGCAGCAGCTGCGCCCCTTCGACCGGGCGGTGACCGAAGCGCAGCGCACCGTCCTGAGCGCCGTGGTGCACGCCCGCGCGTACAGCGACCAGGAGTGCCCGATACCGGTCCGCGCCTACGGGGGCTCCGCCGACGACATCGTCCCGCCGGTCGTGGCCCGCGGCGTCTTCCCCAAGGGCGGGGTGGTCACCGCCGACCACTTCTCCATCGTCCAGCCCGCCGACCGCGCGGCGGCCTCCTACATGGCCGTACGCGGAGCCCTGCTCGAAGCGGCCCGGGACGCCCCGCCCGAGGAGGAGTTCACCCCGCTGCCCCTCGGTCCCGCACCCGCGCGCCCCCTCTCCCCGGCCGAGGCCTCCGGACGGCCCTCGCTGCCGCCGCCCGCCGCCGGGGAACTGGACCTGGCGCCCTTCCCGCCCCCGCCGTACGGCCAGTTGGACGAGGGCCAGTTCAAGGGACAGGACCGGCAGAGCCTGGCCGGCTCCCTGCTGTCCGGGCGGTTCACTCAGCAGGTGCACGTCCTGGCGGGCCTCGGCGGGTCCGGCAAGAGCCGGCTGGCCCTGGAGGTCGCCGACCGAGCCCAGCGCGCCGGACACCGCGTGTGGTGGGTGTCGATGCCCGAACTCAACCTCCGCATGCGGATGATGGCCCACGACCTCGGCGCCCCCTCCATCGCGGTCGAACGGGCCTGGCTCCTCGGCAACTCCATGAACCTGGTCTGGAAACTCCTCAACGACTGCCCCGACCCCTGGCTCCTGATCTTCGACAACGCCGACGACCCCGCACGGCTGGGCCCGCGCGACGGCCTGGTCTCCGACGGCACCGGCTGGCTGCGCAAGCCGCAGAACGCGCGCGGCACGGTGCTGGTCACCAGCCGGGTGCGCCGCCAGCAGACCTGGGGCGACTGGAGCGCCGTCCACCAGGTCCTGCCGCTGCACGAGGACGACGGCGCCTCCCTGCTGCTGGAGCGGACCGGCGGCCGGGGCGGCACGAACGAGGACGCCCGCAGGCTGTCCCGCGAGCTGGGCGGGCTGCCGCTCGCGCTGCGGCACGCCGCCGACGCGATCAAGGCCGTCAACGAGAGCCACGTCTCCCTGGACAGCGACATCAGGGACTTCGAGAGCTTCCGCCGGACCTTCGCCGCGCGGGTCGAGACCTCCGCGGACCAGGCGGGCCCGGACCTCAGCGAGCTGCTCGGCCGGGAGATCGTGGAGAAGGTCTGCGGCATCGCCCTGGACCTGCTGCGCCGGCGCGAACTGGCCGGATCGGCCACCCTGCTGAAGGTCCTCGCCTGCCTGAGCATCGCCCCGATCCCCTACCGCTGCCTGCTCAGCGGCCCCGCGCTCGGCCAGTCCCCGCTGTTCCCCGGCGCCACCCCGGCCCGGACCCGCGCCGACCTCACGGGCCTGGAGGACTTCGGGCTGGTGGACGCCTACCAGCGCGAGGGCGTCGCGGAACGCGACCTGGCCCACGTACTGACCCTGCACCCCGTCGTGCACGGTGTCCTGCGCGAGGACGAGGAGGTGCGGGACCGGTCCGCGGACTACTACGGACTGGCCGTGCGGATGGTGCTCTCGGCCTCCCACCAGCGAAATCCCGACCACCCCACCAACTGGCCGCTGTGGTCCGCACTCGCCCCGCACGCGATGGAGGTCTCCCGGGCCTGCCTGCTCGGCGAACTCAAGCCGTCCGACCGCACCGTGCGGACCGCGGCCCTGGAACTGGCCCGGCTGACCGCCCGCTACCTGATCGCCGTGGGCCTGCTGACGCCCGCGTACGACTTCGTCCACGCGCTGACCGAGAACTGCGCCTCCTTCGGCTTCGACCGCGACGACCGGGAGATCCTGGGGCTGCGCCACGAGCAGGGCCGCATCCTCCTCGAAGGGGAGCAGCTGACACGGGCCGAGGAGGAGCTGAGACTCGTGGTCGAGGCCCGCACCCGCATCCTGGGGGAGAACGACGCCGACACCCTCGCCAGCAGGCACAAGCTCGCCCGGGCGATCAACGAACAGGAAGGGGACAGGGAGAAGAACGAGCAGGTCGAGCTCATGCTGCGCTCCATCGTCGAGGCGGAGGAGAACGTGCGCGGCCCCGAGTACTACGACACCCTCGTGGTCCGCCACACCCTGGCCCGGGCACTGCTCGCCCTCGACCGCTACACGGAGGCGGAGGAGGAGGCCCGGCAGATCCTGGACATCAGCCGCCGCAACCACTGGCCGCCCTCCACTCCCGAGATCCTGCGCGTACGGGAGACCCTGGCGCACGCCCTGCTGGGCCAGGCCCGCCACCGCGAGGCGGAGCAGATGATCCGGGAGGCTCTGCACGACGCGTCCCAGCCACCGGACTCCAACCTCGTGATGCGCCTGCGGTGGACCCACGTCCTCGTCCTCCTGCCCATCCTGGGGCGTACCCCCGAAGCAGTGAACAAGCTGCGGGCACTGGTGCGCGACCTCGACCGGGTGGTGGCTTCGGAGCATCCGCTGTCCGTGCAGGCCAGGGCGGCACTGGAGACGGTGGGCCGGGAGATGCCCGGCTGAAACCTCCCGCTTTCGGGGCCAGTTGCGCGGAACGCCACCGTCGGTGGCGGGCTTGCGCGTAGCCTGGCATTGCCTCACTCTGTGTGACGCATCCCACACCGAACATGCACGGAGGTCCGCCGATGAACGCTCTCCCCGCCGATGCGAACGACGGCCAGTCCCTGCAGTGGGGTGCCCCGGGGAGCGAGCTGGAGGAACTGCAGGCGGAGGTCGGCAGACGCATCGCGATGGAAGCGCTGGAGGCCGGACGCCAGGCGCTCGAGCTCGACGCCAAGACCGCGTTCCGCGCGACCAGCGGAACGCATCCGGCATAACCACACCACTGCACGGACGCACGGACGCACGAACGCACGGACGTACACACGCACTGACGCACAGCCGCTGTTCTCTGCTTTCTGTTCGGTTCTCATTTCTCGACGACCGGGGGGCGATCGCATGACATCAGCGCAATCCACGCAGGGCGCGTTGGCGGACCCGCCGCACGATCCGTTCTTCCGCGCCGCCACCGCACCGGCCTTCACCCACGACCTGCTCGCCGGCCTCGCCGCCGGGCGGTACGCGGCGGTGCGGGTGCCGGGCTTCCTGCCGCGGCAATGGTGCGAAGAAGTGCTCGGCGCCCTGAAGGAAAAGGCGTTCGACTCGTACGGCACGACCCGCATCCATCCGCCGGTGATGAGGTTCGGTGTCGGCGTCAGCGACCACATGGCGGACGGCGGGGTCGCCGACAGCTACTGGAAGGCCCTGGAGGGGCATCACGAGGCCTGGAAAGGGCTGGGCCTGCCCTTCGACCCCTTCCGCACCTGCCGGGAGGGGCTCGCCGCGCACTGGCCGCACGGGGTGGCGGTCGGCCGCCGGGGCGGCCGGGAGATGGGCGACGGGGTGGCCCGGGAGCCGAACCAGGGATTCCAGGTCCATTTCGACGACGCCCTCCGCGAGTACGCGGAGGACCTCCTCGACACCCCCCTGATCGGCCAGTTCGCCTTCAACCTGTATCTCAGCGTGCCGCCCTCGGGCGGCGAGACGGTCCTGTGGCGGCACCGCTGGCAGCCCGGGGACGAGGCGTACCGGCTGCCCAACGCCTCGTACGGGTACGACGAGGCGGTGGTGCGGGGCGCCGAGTCCATCGAGCTCGCCCCCGAGGTCGGCGAGGCCCTGCTCATCGACCCCCGCAACTTCCACGCCGTACGCCCCAGCCACGGGGACCGCAGAATCGCACTGGGATTCGCGGTGGGAATCAGCACGTCCGGGCAGCTGCTCACCTGGGCCTGAACCACCCCGCCGACCAGCGCATTCCACACGCGCCAACGGCAACTTCGCGATGACCCAGAGTTTTTGACGGCCCGCCAGACATCACGCTACGTTCGGGTGATGGACCTCTTGCGCTACGTGGCCTTCAGCACCGACCCGCTGGGCGGGAACCCGGCGGGTGTGGTGCTGGACGCCACCGGCATGGACGAGGCGACGATGGCCGCCACCGCGGCGGAAGTCGGCTATTCGGAGACGGCCTTCGTCGTCCCCCGCCAGGACGGCTCGCTCGACATCCGCTACTTCAGCCCGCAGACCGAAGTGCCCTTCTGCGGCCACGCCACCATCGCCACCGCTGTCGCCCACGCCCAGCGCCACGGGGTCGGCGACCTGCTGCTGCACACCCAGGCGGGCCCGGTCCCCGTGAGCACCTCGGCAGGCCCGGACGATGTGGTCGTCGCCACCCTGGTGAGCGTCGAGCCGCGCACGGCGGCGATCAGCGAGCCCGATCTGGCCGAACTCCTGGCCGCGCTGCGCTGGTCCGCCGCCGACCTCGACCCCGCCCTGCCGCCCCGGGCCGCCTACGCAGGAGCCTGGCATCCGGTGATCGCGGCCGCGAGCCGCGAACGGCTCGCCGAGCTCGACTACGACATGCGGGCGCTGGGCGAGCTGATGGCGCGCCGGGACTGGGCCACGGTCGCCCTGGTCCGGCGCGAGTCGGAGACCGTCTTCCACGCCCGCAACCCGTTCCCGCCCGGCGGCGTGGTCGAGGACCCGGCGACCGGCGCGGCCGCCGCCGCCCTCGGCGGCTACCTGCGGAGCCTCCGCCTCATCGACACGCCTGCCGTACTGACCATCCACCAGGGCGTGGACATGGGGCGCCCGAGCCTCATCACGGTGGGCGTTCCGGCGGATCCGGCGGCCGGCATCGAGGTCACCGGCACGGCGGTCCCGATCGCCTGACCGGCCCGCCCCTAAGGAGCGTCGTCCTCGCGCGGCCCGGAAACCTCCGACCCGGAAACCGCGGGCCCGAAAACCTCCGACTCGACCTCGGGCCCGGACACCTCCACCAGGACCTCGATCTCCACGGGCGCGTTCAGCGGCAGGATGCTCACCCCGATCGCACTGCGCGCATGCCGGCCAGACTCGCCGAACAGGTCCACGAACAGCTCGCTCGCCCCGTCCACCACGCCGGCCTGCCAGGTGAACCCGGGCGCGGAGGACACGTACCCGACCACCTTCACCACCCGCACCACGGATTCCAGCCCGGCCACCGAGTCCACGGCCGCCAGCGCGGCCAGCGCGCACTGCCTGCTCAGCTCCCTGGCCCGCTCGGGCGTCACCTCCGCGCCCACCCGGCCGGTCTGCACCAACTCGCCGTCCGACATGGGAATCTGACCGGCCACGAAGACGAACTTCCCGCTGCACACGGCGGGTACGTACACCCCCTTGGGCGGGCTCACCTCCGGCAGCTTCAGTCCGAGCACGGCAAGCCTCTTGCGGGCATCAACGCTCATGGCACCCCCTGGTGACCTCGACCACGCGCCATCGTCCCACCGCCCCCGGCCCACCGTGACGGTCTCCGCCCTTGCGCTGACGACGGGGGCACCGGTCTGCTAAGGCCGCCGGGGCCCGCCTGCACCCGCCCCCTAGCCTGGGGCCATGACCAGCGACTTCCACGCCACCCTGCACGCGCTGCGGGTATGGGCCACCCCGCTCCCCGAGTTCGATGCCGAGGCTGCGCCGGCCGAGCCGCCGACCCTGTTCCGGGAGTGGTTCGTACAGGCCGCCCGGGCCGGGCAGGTGGAGCCGCACACCATGGCCCTGGCCACGGTGGACGCCGAGGGGCGTCCCGACGTACGCATCCTCATGCTGCACGACGTCGATGACCGCGGCTGGCACTTCGCCTCGCACGCCACCAGCGCCAAAGGGCGCCAGCTGGCGGGCCGGCCGGAGGCGGCGCTGTGCTTCTACTGGCCGGCGGTGGGCCGGCAGGTGCGGATCCGGGGCCGGGTCGGCGCGTGCGGCCCGGAGGAGAGCCGGGCGGACCTGGCGGTGCGCTCGCGCGGGGCACTGGCGGCGGCACTGACCGGACGGCAGAGCGAGGTGCTGGGCTCGGCGGAGGAGCTGGCGCTGGCCTCGGCGGCAGCCTGGGAGCGGGCCGCGGCCGAGCCGGACGCGGCGGCGCCGACCTGGACGCGGTACGTCCTCGACGCCGCCGAGGTCGAGTTCTTCCAGGGCGACGCCGCCCGCCGCCACACGCGCCTGCGCTACCGGCGGGCCGCCGACGGGTCATGGTCGCGCCAACTGCTCTGGCCCTAGGGCGACTTTCTGGAGGTCCTGGCGGGAAACCCGACACGCGGGGGGCCACTTCCATTGGAGGAGAGAAGGGCTGATCAGACCGGCTGTGAGGGGCTGGGTTCCTCGCCTGCGAAGGACGCGCAGGGAGTCCTGCTCGCCCAGGGCCAGCAGGCGCTCCGGTCAGATCGTCGAGGCGTCGATGACGAACCGGTAGCGGACGTCGCTGGCCTCCACCCGCGCGTACGCCTCGTTGATCTGGTCGGCGCCGATCAGCTCGATCTCCGAACCCAGGCCGTGCTCGGCGCAGAAGTCCAGCATCTCCTGGGTCTCGGCGATGCCGCCGATCATCGAGCCGGCCAGCGTCTTGTTGCCGCCGATGACCGAGAACAGGTTCAGCGAGACCGGCTCCTCCGGGGCACCGACGTTCACCAGGGTGCCGCCCACCTTGAGCAGGCCGAGGTAGGCGCCCAGGTCGAGGGGGGCCGAGACGGTGGAGACGACCAGGTCGAAGCGGCCGGCGAGCTCGGTGAAGGTCGACTCGTCGCTGGTCGCGTAGTAGTGGGTGGCTCCGAGCGCCAGGCCGTCGTCCTTCTTCCGCAGGGACTGGGAGAGGACGGTGACCTCCGCGCCGAGCGCCGCCGCGATCTTGACGCCCATGTGGCCGAGGC
Organism: Streptomyces sp. NPDC051211; assembly: GCF_040689505.1. Classification (NCBI taxonomy): domain Bacteria; kingdom Bacillati; phylum Actinomycetota; class Actinomycetes; order Kitasatosporales; family Streptomycetaceae; genus Streptomyces; species Streptomyces sp. NPDC051211. The sequence continues at coordinate 23,968 of NZ_JBFBAV010000061.1, read as the reverse complement.
CGCCGAGGCCGACGATCGCGACCTTCTTGCCGGGACCGGCCTGCCAGTGCTTGAGCGGGGAGTACAGGGTGATGCCGGCGCACAGCAGCGGGGCGGCGACGTCGAGGGAGAGGCCGTCGGGGATGCGGACGGTGTAGTTCTCGTCCACGACGATGTGGCTGGAGTAGCCGCCGTAGGTCGGGTCGCCGTTCTCGTCGAGGGCGTTGTAGGTGCCGGTCGCCTCGAGGCAGTGCTGCTCCTGGCCCTGCAGGCAAGCCTCGCACTCGCGGCAGGAGTCGACGAAGCAGCCGACGCCGACCCGGTCGCCGACGGCGAACCGGGTGACGTCCGCGCCGACCTCGGTGACCACGCCGGCGATCTCGTGGCCGGGGACCATGGGGTAGATGCCCTCGCGCCAGCCGTCGCGGACCTGGTGGATGTCGGAGTGGCAGATCCCGGCGTACTTGATGTCGATGAGGACGTCGTGCGGGCCGACGGCACGCCGCGGGACGGTCGTCCGCTCCAGGGGGGCCTTGGGCTCGGGGGCGGCGAAGGCGGCGACCTGGGTGGCAGTGGCCTGGGACATTGCGATGCTCCTCGGATCTGGTCCGCCGGATCTGGTCCGCCGGGTCGGTGACGGAAGCAACGATGCCGCGGGCCGGCCGGGCCACCCAGCCCCCTGCTCAGCCTAGGACTGGCGAACCTACCCCCAGCAGGGTCAGGCACCCGGCAATATTTCCGGCCCGGCCCGCACACCACCCGGTGATACTGGCGGAATGGACCAGCTTGATCAGCGAGCCGAACTGAGCGAGTTCCTGCGCTCCCGCCGCGCCCGGCTCCAGCCCGCGGACGTCGGCCTGCCCAAGTACGGGCGGCACCGGCGGGTGCCCGGCCTGCGCCGCGAGGAGCTGGCACAGCTCGCCGGGGTGTCGGTGGCGTACTACACGCGGCTGGAGCAGGGGCACGGGCAGAACGTGTCCGCGGAGGTGCTGGACGCCATCGCCCGGGCGCTGCGCCTGGACGAGGTGGAGCGGGCGCATCTGACTCACCTGGCGCGGCCGACGGCGCGCAAGCGGCGGCAGAGCTACCGGCCCGAGCAGGTGCGGCCCGAGCTGCTCACGCTGCTGGACGCGATGGAGGGCGTACCGGCGTACATCGTGGGGCGCCGGCAGGACGTGATCGGCTGGAACCGGCTGGCGCGGGCGGTGTTCGGGGACTTCGCGGCCCTGCCGGCGGCGGAGCGGAACCTGGTCCGGCTGGTGTTCCTGGACGGGGCCACGGCGGCGCTGTACCGGGACTGGGACTGCCGGGCCTGCGAGGTGGTCAGCAATCTGCGGCTGTACGCGGGCCTGCATCCGGACGATCCGCAGCTGTCCTCGCTGGTGGGCGAGCTGTCGGTGAAGAACGAGGAGTTCCGGCGGCTGTGGGCGGCCCATACGGTGGCGGACAAGGCGCACGGGGTGAAGCGGCTGCGGCATCCGCTGGTGGGGTCGATGTCGCTGTCGTTCGAGACGTTCCGGCTGATGGACAACCCGGAGCAGGCGCTGGTGACCTTCCACGCGGAGCCGGGCTCGGCGTCGGCGGACGCGCTGCGGCTGCTGGCGTCCTGGGGCGTACCGGATCCGGCCGGGACCGGATCCGGGGCCGAGGCTGGGGCCGGATCCGGGGCCGGGGTCGAGTCCGGGGCCGGGGTCGAGTCCGGGGCCGGTACCGCTCCGGCTTGATCCGGTGGCGAACGCGTACGGCGGGGAGTCCGCCATGGGACTCCCCGCCGTACGGGGTCGTTCAGTGGGTGCGCGGCTCACCGCGCGCCGACCGTGCGCCGTGCCTCAGACGGCGGAACCGGCCTTCCAGGCGGACCAGTTCATGTTCCAGCCGTTCAGGCCGTTGTCCGGGGTGATGGTCTTGTCCGGGGAGTTGACCACGGTGACGACGTCGCCGATGAGCGACTGGTCGAAGAACCAGGCGGCCGGCTGGTTCGGGTCGCCCGCACCCTTGGCGTCGTTCAGGCCCACGCAGCCGTGGCTGGTGTTGACGCTGCCGAAGATGGAGTCGTCGCCCCAGTAGTTGCCGTGGATGAAGGTGCCGGAGGTCGACAGCCGCATGGCGTGCGGGACGTCCTTGATGTCGTACTCGCCCTTGCCGTCGTCGTCCGTGAAGCCGACGGTGGCGCCGTTCATCCGGGTCTCCCTGAACTTCTCGGAGATCACCATCTGGCCGTTGTAGGTCGGGGTGGCCGGGGAGCCCGCGGAGATCGGGATGGTCTTGAGGACCTGGCCGTCCCGCTTGACCGTCATCTTCTTCGTCTTCGCGTCGACCAGCGAGACCTGGCTGCGGCCGATCTGGAAGGTCGCGGTGCGGTCCTGGACGCCGACCACGCCGGGGGCGCCCTCGACGCCGTCCAGCTTCATCTTCAGCGTGACGGTGGAGTTCGCCTGCCAGTACTGCTCGGGGCGGAAGTCGAGGCGCTGGGCGTTGAACCAGTGGCCGACGACCTCCTGGCCGCTGCTGGAGGACACGGTGATCGCCGACTGGACGGCCTTCTTGTCCTTGATCGGCTTGTTGAACCTGATCGAGACCGGCATGCCGACGCCGACCTTCTGGCCGTCCTCGGGGGTGAACGAGCCGACGAAGCTGTTCTCCGGGGAGACGGTGGTGAAGGAGGCGTTCTCGTGGGCCTCGCGGCCTTCGGCGTCCTTGGCGGTGGCCGAGAGTGCGTACTTGGTGGAGCGCTTGAGGGCGGCCTGGGGCTTCCAGCTCTTGCCGTCGGCGGAGATCTTGCCGGCGACCGCGGTGCCCTCGGAGGACTTCATCTCCACCTTGGTGAGGGTGCCGTCGCTGACCGTCACGGTGGTGTCGGAGTTCAGGCCGACATTGGTGGCGCCGTCCTTGGGCGTGATGGCTATTCGGGCCTTGGACGTGTCCTTGGCGGCCGCCGCGTCGACGTCCGCCTGGGACTTGCCGGTCGCCTCGCCGTTGCCCTTGGGGGTGCCGCTTTCGTCCCCGTCACTGCACGCCGAGAGCATCAGTACACCACCGAGCAGGACGGATATGGCCGCCAGGCCCTTTCTCCGCCCCTTGCTGTACGTCCTCACACGCCACTCCATCGTTGCCGGAATCCCGGGGATCGAGGCTCGAGCCCGGGAAGGGCCAGGGCAGGGGGGTGCACCCCCTGCCTTGGTCAGACAACGCGTGCACGTGTCGGCTCGGTTCCACAATCCGTTCGGATGTGGGCCACCCCACTGTCAGGCGTTGTCGTCCTCTTCGTCGAAGACCCCATCTTCCTCGTCGATGTCCCACTCCATGGACTCGGGGTCGTATTCCACCGGCTCGGTGCTCCAGGAGGCCTGGGCGAGCTCCACTCCGGGGACCTCCGCGATCAGGTCGGTGGGGTCGACGAGGTAGGCGAGGGCCTCCGCCTCGTCCTCGCGGACGGCGGCCTCGGCGTGGCTGCGCTCCTCGTCCGGCATGAACTCGTCGGCCTTGATGTGGTCCAGTGCCGCTCCGGTGAGTGCATCCGGATCCGGTACTTCCAGTACCAAATCGACCCGAAGTCGTACGTATCGCGCAGTGTCAGATGTCTCCATACGACGGAGAGTAAGCCTGGGAGGCACCCGGACTTCCCCACGACCCGCCCCTTTCATTAGCATCGGCGCACACGGCCAATTCGCTGCTGCCACAAGGGGGATCGAACCGTGTCCGCACGTCGACCGCTGCTCACCGCTCTCGGGGCGACCACCCTCCTCGGCGCCCTCTGGTTCGTCCCCTCCGCCAATGCCACCGCGCCGGAGCGCTCCGGCACGCCCGCGACCGCCACCCCGCCCGCCGCCGCACCGGCGAGCGCGAACGCCTCGCGGACCCCGGTGACCGGGACCACCGGGCGCACCGGGTCGGATTCCGCTTCCGCGCCGCGGCCGCAGCTCGTGCTGGCCGACACCGGCGGGACGGACACCACCCCGTACCTCTTCGGCGGCATCGCCTGCCTCGGCGTGGGGGCCGGCTTCGTGGTCTTCTCGGCCCACCGGTCGCGGGCCGTCTAGCGCCCCGCGCCCCCTGGCGACATGCCGGAGGGCCGCCCCGAACCACACGGGACGGCCCTTCTGCTTCCTCGGGTCAGGCGAGCGGCCCGGTGACGCTCTCCACCGCGTCGACGAGTCCACCCGTACGGATGAATTCCTCGGCGGCGGCCAGGTCAGGGGCGAGGAAACGGTCCGGCCCGGGGCCCGCAACGCCCGCCGCGCGGGCCGCCGAGATCGCCGCCCGGGAGGCGGGAGCCGGGGTCAGGCCGGTGCGCAGCTCGATCGCGCGGGTGGCGGCGTACATCTCGATGGCGACGATCCGGGTCAGGTTGTCGATCGCGGTGCGCAGCTTGCGGGCGGCGGACCAGCCCATCGAGACGTGGTCCTCCTGCATGGCGGAGGACGGGATGGAGTCGGCGGAGGCCGGGACCGCCAGCCGCTTCATCTCGCTGACCAGCGCGGCCTGCGTGTACTGGGCGATCATCAGGCCGGAGTCCACACCGGCGTCGTCGGCGAGGAACGGCGGCAGGCCGTGGCTGCGGTTCTTGTCCAGCAGCCGGTCGGTGCGGCGCTCCGCGATCGACCCCAGGTCGGCGGCGGCGATGGCGAGGAAGTCGAGGACGTACGCCACGGGTGCGCCGTGGAAGTTGCCGTTGGACTCGACCCGCCCGTCGGGCAGGACCACCGGGTTGTCGACGGCGGAGGCCAGCTCGCGCGAGGCGACGAGGGTGGCGTGCGCGAGGGTGTCGCGGCCGGCCCCGGCCACCTGCGGGGCGCAGCGCACCGAGTAGGCGTCCTGGACGCGCGGGGCCTCGTCGTGCTGGAAGTGCCCGGTGAGACCGGAGTCCTTCAGTACGGCGGCCATGTTCGCGGCCGACTCGCCCTGGCCGGGGTGCGGGCGGATGGCGTGCAGCTCGGGCGCGAGCACCTTCTCCGTGCCGAGCAGCGCCTCCAGGGACAGCGCGGCGGTGATGTCGGCGGAGGTGTAGAGCTTGCGCAGGTCGGCGAGGGCCATGCACAGCATGCCGAGCATGCCGTCGGTCCCGTTCAGCAGCGCCAGCCCCTCCTTCTCGCGGAGCTCGACGGGGGCGATCCCGTGCTCGGCGAGCAGCTCGCCGGCGTTCCGCACGACCCCGTCGGGGCCCTCGGCGTCGCCTTCGCCCATGAGGGTGAGCGCGCAGTGCGAGAGGGGCGCGAGGTCGCCGGAGCAGCCGAGCGAGCCGTACTCGTGCACGACCGGGGTGATGCCGGCGTTCAGCACGTCGGCCATGGTCTGCGCGACCTCGGGGCGTACGCCGGTGTGGCCGGAGGCGACGGTCTTCAGCCGCAGGAACATCAGCGCCCGGACGACCTCGCGCTCGACCCGCGGGCCCATGCCGGCCGCGTGCGAGCGGACGATGTTGCGCTGGAGCTGGGCCCGCAGGTCCTGCGAGATGTGCCGGGTGGCGAGGGCGCCGAACCCGGTGGACACCCCGTAGACGGGCTCCGGCTTGGCGGCGAGCGTGTCCACGATCGCGCGGGCCCGAGCGAGCGCGTCCAGGGCTTCGGCGGACAGCTCGACCCGCGCGTTCCGGCGGGCCACGGCGATGACGTCCTCGGCGGTGGTCCCGGACGTCCCCACCACGACAGTGTGCATATCCATATTCAGCACCCTACGGACTGAATCTCAACATGTCACTAGTGGTCTGGGGCACGTCCTCGGGTCACCCCGTCGCCACCCGGTAGCGGATGTGGGTGACCTCCCCGGTGCCCACGGTCCGCTCCGGCGTGAGGGTGACCCCCGGATCCACTCCGTCGAGCAGCCGGACGCCGGAGCCGAGGACCAGCGGGGCGAGGTGGACCTCCAGCTCGTCCACCAGGCCGGCGTTGAGGAACTGCCGTACGGTCTCGGCGCCGCCCGAGATCTGTACGTCCTTGCCCCCGGCCGCCGCCCGGGCCCGCTCCAGCGCGGCCTCCGGGCCCTCGGTGACGAAGTGGAACGTGGTCCCGCCCTGCCGCTCCCAGGGGTCGCGCGGGGTGTGGGTGAGGACGAACACCGGCGCCCGGAACGGCGGCGGGTCGGGCCAGCCCTCCTCGCCCTCCGCGAACATCCGGCGGCCCATGACGTACGCCCCGGCGCGCTCGAAGTTCTCCTCGACGATCTCTCCGGAGACGTTGGTCCCGCCGCCGCCGAGGTTCTGCCGCTCCCGCCACGCCTCCACCCCGTACACCCAGCGGTGGATCTTCATGCCGCCGTCGCCGAGGGGGTTGCCGGGGCGGGCGTTCGGCCCGGCGATGTATCCGTCGAGGCTCATCCCGATCGACACGAACACCTTGCCGCCCATCAGTGCCCCTCCTCCCGGCCGAAGAACTCCGCCAGCACGGGCGCCATCGACTTCGCCTCGACGCCGTGGTCCTGCCCCTCCAGGGTGCGGCGGACCGCGTCCGGCAGCACTCCGGCCAGGGCGTCGGCCGATGCGTGGATCCAGGGGAAGGTCTCGCTGCCGTCGGCGACCAGCACCGGCAGGGACACCGAGGCCCAGCGGCCGGCCGGCAGCGGGTGGCCGCTCATGGTGTCTCCCATGGCCACGGCGTCGTACGGGAGGGTGTGCGCGACCGCCTCCATGGAGCCCCACGAGGGGTCCTGGCGCATCCCGCCGAGGAATTCGGCCGGTACACCGACCGCAGCCGTCATGAAGTACTCGACCATGTCCCCGCGGCGGCCCTCCGCCAGCAGCGCGGTCAGCCGGTCGAGGTACTCGGCGGGGACCGGCGGCCGGCTGCCGTCCACGACGAAGGGCGGTTCGTACAGGGCGAGGCGGGTGACGGCCGCGCCGCGGGCGACCGCCTCGAGCGCGAGCACCGCGCCGGACGACAGGCCGAACAGGTACGCCGGGCCACCCACGGCGGCGATCACCGCGGACAGGTCCTCCACCTCGCGCTGCACGTCGTACCGCGCGGCGGAACCGCCCTCGCCGTTGCCGCCGTTGTCGTCGCTGCCGCCGCGGCCCCGGCGGTCGTACGCCACCACGGTGAACCGGTCGGCGAGCGCGTCGGCGAACTCGCGCCAGTGCGGGTCCTCGCGGACGCCGAAGGCGCCGCTGACCAGGATCAGGGCCGGGCCGGCACCCTTCCGCTCATAGGCGATGCGCGTGCCGTCCGTCGACACCACGGTTTCGAAGCTCATGGAACCCCCCAATGTGTACGCCGTTCACATCCGTTGCCCATAGACTAACCAGAAGAAGTGGACGCTGTCCACATCCAATGACGGCAACTCACCGAAGGAGCAGGGCAGATGGCAGCCGCCGATCCGACCCCGCCCAAGCGCGCCACCTACCGCCACGGAAACCTGCGCCGGGCCCTGCTCGACGCGGCGGTGGAACTCGCCGCCGAGGGCGGGCCCGAGGCCATCTCCCTGCGCGAGGTCACCCGGCGGGCCGGGGTGGCGCCCAATGCCGCCTACCGGCACTTCGCCCACCGGGACGCCCTGGTCCACGCCGTCTCGATGGCAGCCATGGCGAAGGTGGCGGACCGGATGGAGGCCGAGCAGGCGGCCGTACCGCCGACGGCGGACCCGGCCGCCCGCGCGCGGGCCCGGTTCCGGGCCGTCGGCACCGGCTACCTCGGCTACGCGGTCGCCGAACCGGGCCTGTTCCGGGCCGCCTTCCACACCCCGGCGGACATGACCCACGCGGCGGACGACACGGCGGCGGGAGAGCGGGGACTGACCCCGTTCGAGATCCTCGGCGCCGCCCTGGACGACCTGGTCGACGCGGACGTGCTTCCGCTGGAGCGGCGCCCGGGCGCCGAGTTCCTGGCCTGGTCCGCGGTCCACGGACTCGCGGTCCTCATGATCGACGGCCCGCTCCGGGGGGTCACTCCGGAGCAGGCCCACACGGCCGGCCAGGACGTCATCACGATGGTCGAGCGCGGCCTCTAGACCAATCCAGCCCCGCCGGCGTTCGAGGCGCGGGGTCCGGGCGGCGCCCAGGCAACGACGCCGCACCGGCCCACCGGGGCCCGGCCAATCCAGCCCCGCCGGCGTTTGAGGCGCGGGGTCCGGGGCGGCGCCCCGGCAACGGTGCCGCACCGGTCCACCGGGCCTGCTCCCCGACAAGGGCGGCGGCGCAGGCCGGCAACGGCCAGGGGCGGAGCGAGCCCGGCCCGGCTCAGCCGCGGCCGCGGAAGCGGCGGCGTTCCCCCGTCCCCGCCGGCGGCGCATCCGCCAGCCGCACCACCGCGTGGTCCCGCCCCGCCACCACCGGCTTCGCGGACCTCGCCGCCTTCGCCTTGTACTGCGCCGCGTCCGCCAGCCGGAACAGCCGCCGCGAGGACCGCACCTCCCCGATCTCGTCCCCGGTGGAGGCGACCCCGCAGGCCACCCCCTCCCCCAGCTCCAGCTCGCCGGCCCGCTCGCACACCAGCTCCGCCACCCGCACCACCTCGTCCGCGGCCGGCCCCACCGACACGACGCAGAACTCGTCCCCGCCGAGCCGCGCGACCAGCGCGCCCGGCAGCATCGCCCCGCACAGGCTCAGGACCGACCCGAACCGCTCCAGCAGCCGGTCCCCCATGGCGTGCCCGAGGGTGTCGTTGACCCTCTTGAGGCCGTTGAGGTCGCAGACGACCAGGCTGACCACCGCCCCGGCCGTCCGGTGCCGCTCCAGCGCCTCGTCGAGCCGCATGTCGACGGCCCGCCGGTTCGCCAGCCCGGTCAGCGGATCGGTGAAGGCCAGCCGGCGCGCCTCCTCCAGCCGCTCGTTCTGGGCCAGACCGGCCGCCACCACCGCGGCCAGCACCGTCGCGAACTCCGCGTCGTCCGCGTCGAATCCGGGCAGCCCTTCGTTCCGGGCCACGTACAGCTCGCCCCAGGCCCGTCCGCTCAGGACGATCGGCGCGACCACACAGGTCCCGCGCCCCCGCCGCCGCAGCGCTTCGCCGCGCCGGCCCGGCCGGTCGCCGCCCGCGTGCTCCACCCAGGCGTGCGGCCCTCCGCCACCCGCCCACCGCTCGTGCAGGAACTCGGTGATCTCGGGGAAGTCGTGCACGGGATAGGACTCGTCCTCCGGGAACTCCTCCTCGCCGTCCCGCCGCTCGCCCTCGTTCACGAGGACCCGCAGCCGGCCCCGCTCCCGCTCCCACTCGGAGATCGCCGCGAACGACCCGTCCATGGCCGTCCGCGCACCCCGCGCGGCCGCCCGCACACTGCCCTGCGGCGTGTGCGCCGCCGCCATGGCCTGCGCCAGGCTCACCACGGCCCGCAGCCGCCCGTCAACTCCCATCACCCCAGGCTAGGGAGTTTTGTCCGATTTGGTGATGCTTGATGGAGCATCAGAGCACGAGGCGGGTCCGGGCGGAGAATCCGCCCGGACCCGCGTGCGCCTCACTCCCCCGGCCAGGCCGGCTTCCGCTTCTCGTTGAACGCCGCCACGCCCTCGGCCCGGTCCCCGGAGAAGGCCACCGTCCGCCACGCCGCGTCCTCGATCTCCAGGCCGGCCGCCAGGTCCATCCCGTGCCCGAGCCGCAGCGCCCGCTTGGCCGCCCGCAGCCCCACCGGCGAGTTCACGGCCATCCGCCCGGCCAGCGCGAGGGCCTCCGTACGGTCCTCGCCCGCCGGAACCAGTACGTCCACCAGCCCCAGCCCGGCCGCCTCCGCGGCCTCCACCCGCCGCGCCGTGAAGATCAGCTCGGCCGCCCGGGCCGCCCCCACCCGCCGCGGCAGCAGCTGCGTACCGCCGCCGCCCGGAATCACCCCGACCGACACCTCCGGCAGGCCCACCACCGCGCTCTCGTCCGCCACGATCACGTCGCAGGCCAGTGCCAGCTCGAAGCCGCCGCCCAGCGCGAACCCGTGCACCGCCGCGATCGTCGGCATCGGCAGCTCCAGCACACCCCCGTACGCGCCCCGGGCGGTCGGCCGCTGCCGCACCAGCTCCGCGTCCGACAGGGAATTGCGCTCCTTCAGGTCCGCGCCCACGCAGAACGCCCGCTCGTGCGTCGACGTCAGGACGACCACCCGCGCCGCCGGGTCCGCGGCCAGCGCCGCGCACGCCGCACCGATCGACCGGGCCATCTCCGTCGAGACCGCGTTCATCGCCTTGGGCCGGTCCAGCACCAGCTCCACAACCCCGTCGTCGCCATGGCGGCGTACCTCGACGAACTCCCCGAAACGCTGACCCATGAGTGAATCCCTCCCGACCGGCCGGTCGGCCGGTTAACGAGCGTTACCGTGCATCACCCGGGGATCTTAGAGGCCCGCCGCGTCAGCAACCAGGGCTCCACCACGCCCAGGCCTCGCACCGGCCGCTGCCACATGGGCTGGAGCGCGAAGCGGTACGGCCGCTCCTCCGCGCCCTGCGCCTCGGCCTCCTTCTCGGAAACCGGCGCTTCACCCGTACGGCCCAGCCCCTCGGCCAGCGCCCCGTCCACCAGCACGGCGTCCTTCGGCGCTATGGAGGTCAGACGGCTCGCCAGGTTCACGGTCGTCCCGAACACATCGCCCATCCGGGTGGTGACCGTGCCGAAGGCCATCCCGACCCGCAGCTCCGGCATCGACGGATCGGCCTCCATCGTCTCGACCAGCCGCAGCGCGATCTCCGCCGCCGTGCCCGGGTCGTCCGCGCAGAACAGGACCTCGTCGCCCAGCGTCTTGATCAGCCGGCCCCCGTGCGCGGCCACCAGGTCCGCCGCCGTGGTCTCGAAGGCCTCCACCAGCTCGCCGAGCTCCTCCTCCTCCAGGCGCCGGGTCAGCCGGGTGAACCCGACCAGGTCCGCGAAACCGACCGCGAGTCGCCGGTCCACCATCTCCTCGTCGTCCGCGGCCTGCACCACGCGGCCGGTGGCCGCCGCGAGCTGGCGGCGCCACACGTAGACGAGGAACTCCTCCAGCTCCGGCAGCAGCAGCTCCACCAGCGGGTACGTGACCTCCGTGCGGGTCATCCCCGGCTCCGGCGGCTCCGTCAGCCCCTCCAGGAAGGAATCGATCTGCCACTCCGCCAAACGGGCCGTGGTCTGCCCCGTCGACCGGGCCACCTGCACCGCCATCGGCTCGCTCAGCAGCCCGGCCTCCACCAGACCCGCGAGCCGGCGCAGCGCCAGCACGTCCGCCTCGGTCAGCGCCTTCGCCTGGCCGATGTCCGCGAAACCCATCGCCCGCCAGAAGCGCGAGGCCAGCTCCATCGAAACGCCGGCGCTCCGGGCGGCCTGGAAGGGGGTGTACCGGCGCTCGGCACCCAGGATCAGCTGCTCCAGCCGGATGGCGAGCGGATCCGCCGTCGGCTGCGCGGTGTGGTCCACCTCGTGGAGCGGAGTGTGCTGGTCCCGCCCGATCGGCGTGGCAGGGCCGTTCGAAGCGGGCGCGCCGGAACCAGTGTCGTCGACGGTCAAGGGCCGCCTCCTGTCCATTCCGTGCGCACTGCCCTGCCGAACCGGTTGATCACCGCGAGGACCGCGATCGCCTAAACCATACGGCAGGTGTGCCGTAGCTCACTCGCCCGGCCGGGGATCGGCCGCCTCCGGCCCCGGCGGGGCCGGAATCGCCGCAGCGCGGCAACCCGGCCCGCACCTGGCCGGCGGTCAGTGCGTGGAGCGGAGGTGGACCACGTCGCCCGCGCCCACCGCCTCCCGCGCCCCCTCCGCCGTACGGACGACCAGCCGCCCCTCCGCGTCCACCGCCTCGGCCGTCCCGGTCAGCTCGCGCCCGCCCGGCAGCTCCGCCCGGACATGCCTCCCCAGCGTCGCGCAGCCCGCCGCGTAGGTCTCCTGGAGCCCGCTCGCCGCCGGGTCGCCGCCCGCCTCGCGCCAGCGCCCGTACCACTCCTCCAGCGACCGCAGGACCGCCTTCAGCAGCGGCTCCCGGTCGGTCACCGACGCCTTCGCCAGCGCCAGCGAACCCGCCGCCGGCACCGGCAGCTCGTCCTCCGAGAGCGTGACGTTCAGCCCGATCCCGATGACCAGACCGCCCTCGACCCGCTCCGCGAGGATCCCGCCCGCCTTCCGCTCCTCGCCGTCCACGGTGACCAGCAGGTCGTTGGGCCACTTGAGTGCCGTGTCCACCCCGGCCGCCCGGGACAGCCCGGCCGAGGTGGCCACCCCGGCGAGCAGGGTCAGCCACCCCCACCGCTCCACCGGAACCTCCGCCGGCTTCAGCAGCACGGAGAAGAACAGGCCGGATCTGGCCGGTGCGACCCAGCTGCGGTCGAGCCGGCCCCGCCCGGCGGTCTGCTCCTCGGCGACCAGCACCGCCCCCTCGGGCAGCGCCCCGGCACGGGCCGCGAGATCGGAATTGGTCGACCCGGTGGAGTCCACGACCTCCAGCGAGCTCCACAGGCTGCCCTCGGCGACCAGGGCGCGGCGCAGGGAGGCGACGGAAAGCGGCGGCCGGTCGAGGCTGGACCAGCGCCCGGCTGATGCATCTGATGGCGTCATGCAAGCCAGATTAGGTGTGTCAAACGCCGCACTGCCGTGCGGCATGCCCGCCGTTACGCTACGCACCAGTAGCCAGCAGTAGTCAATCAATTGACCAGGCAGTGGACACCACTCAGGGAGCCGCGACCCCGATGTCTCAACCCTCAGAGCCGATCGACATCCACACCACCGCGGGCAAGATCGCGGATCTGCAGCGCCGGATCGACGAAGCCACGCACGCCGGCTCGGCGCGCGCCGTGGAGAAGCAGCATGCCAAGGGCAAGCTGACGGCTCGTGAGCGGGTGGCGCTGTTGCTCGACGAGGACTCCTTCGTCGAGCTCGACGAGCTCGCCCGGCACCGGTCGACCAATTTCGGGCTGGAGAAGACCCGCCCGTACGGCGACGGCGTCGTCACCGGTTACGGCACCGTCGACGGCCGGCCCGTCGCCGTTTTCTCGCAGGACTTCACGGTGTTCGGCGGAGCCCTCGGCGAGGTCTTCGGGCAGAAGATCATGAAGGTGATGGACTTCGCGCTGAAGACCGGCTGCCCGGTGGTCGGCATCAACGACTCCGGCGGCGCGCGGATCCAGGAGGGCGTCATGGCCCTCGGCATGTACGGGGAGATCTTCCGCCGGAACACCCACGCCTCGGGTGTCATCCCGCAGATCAGCCTGGTCGTCGGCCCGTGTGCGGGCGGCGCCGTGTACTCGCCCGCGATCACCGACTTCACCGTGATGGTCGACCGGACCTCGCACATGTTCATCACCGGACCGGACGTCATCAAGACGGTCACCGGCGAGGACGTGGGCTTCGAGGAGCTGGGCGGGGCCCGGACCCACAACACCACCTCGGGCGTGGCGCACCACATGGCGGGTGACGAGAAGGACGCCATCGAGTACGTGAAGTCGCTGCTCTCCTACCTCCCGTCGAACAACCTGTCGGAGCCGCCGGCCTTCCCGGAGGAGGCGGACACCGAGGTCTCGGACACCGACCGGGAGCTCGACGTACTGATCCCGGACAGCGCCAACCAGCCGTACGACATGCACACGGTGCTGGAGCACGTCCTGGACGAGGGCGAGTTCCTGGAGACCCAGGCGATGTTCGCGCCGAACATCCTGACCGGCTTCGGCCGGGTCGAGGGGCACCCGGTGGGCATCGTCGCCAACCAGCCGATGCAGTTCGCCGGCTGCCTGGACATCAACGCCTCGGAGAAGGCGGCGCGGTTCGTGCGGACCTGCGACGCCTTCAACGTGCCGGTGCTGACCTTCGTGGACGTGCCGGGCTTCCTGCCGGGCGTCGACCAGGAGTACGGCGGCATCATCCGCCGCGGCGCCAAGCTGATCTACGCGTACGCCGAGGCCACCGTGCCGCTGATCACCGTCATCACCCGCAAGGCCTTCGGCGGCGCGTACGACGTGATGGGCTCCAAGCACCTGGGCGCGGACCTCAACCTGGCCTGGCCGACCGCGCAGATCGCGGTGATGGGCGCGCAGGGCGCGGTGAACATCCTGCACCGGCGGGCGATCGCCGAGGCCGAGGCCGCCGGCGAGGACGTCGAGGCGACCCGGGCACGGCTGATCGCCGAGTACGAGGACACGCTGCTGAACCCGTACACGGCGGCCGAGCGCGGATACGTCGACGCGGTGGTGATGCCGTCGGAGACGCGGGCACACATCGTGAAGGGCCTGCGTCAGCTGCGGACGAAGCGCGAGTCCCTGCCCCCGAAGAAGCACGGCAACATCCCCCTCTAGGAGGTCCTGTGATCAAGGTCGTCAAGGGGAACCCGACCCCGGAGGAGCTGGCCGCCGCACTGGCGGTGGTCCAAGTGCGCGCGGCGGCGCTGGCTGCGGCGGCGCCGGGCGCGGTACGGACCCCGGACCAGTGGTCGGATCCGGCGCGGGTGGCCCGGCAGCAGCGGATGCCGCAGCCGGGACCGCGCGCGTGGGGACGTACGTACTGGCCTGCGTAACGGCGTACCAGCGCGCCGGTGTGACGGCGTGTCGGTGCGCCGGCATGTCGGCGTGCCTGCGTGACGGCATGCCGGCGTGACCCTTAGGGGATCGCCGGGGGGCGCCTGAGTACCCGTACTCAGGCGCCGCTCGGGCCCCGGGGGACAGGATCGGGGCATGCTCTGGTCCGACCCGAAGAACGAGCCGCCGAAGGACATGCGCGAGGCGCAGGCGATGATCCGCCGGATGACGGTGATCCTCGCGGTGGCCATGCTGGTGCTCGTCTATGTCCTCGGCGTGGGCGGGTTCTAGCCGCGCCCCTACGATGGCGGGCATGACTGCCGAACCGCGCTCCCTGGTCCTCGCCTCCGCCTCTCCCGCCCGGCTGAACCTGCTCCGCCAGGCCGGGCTCGCCCCGCATGTGATCGTCAGCGGGTTCGACGAGGACTCGTTGGACGCGGACAGCCCGGCCGAGCTCGCGCTCGCGCTGGCGGAGGCCAAGGCGGGCGTGGTGGCCGGCCTGGAGTCGGCCGCGGGGGCCCTGGTGATCGGCTGTGACTCCGTACTGGAGCTGGACGGCGAGGCGCTGGGCAAGCCGGCGGACGCCGAGGAGGCCACGGCCCGCTGGAAGGCGATGCGCGGGCGGGCGGGCGTACTGCGCACCGGGCACTGTGTGATCGACACGGCGACCGGGCGTCAGGTGTCGGCCACCGCCTCGACGACGGTGCGGTTCGGTGAGCCGACGGACGCGGAGGTGGCGGCGTACGTGGCGAGCGGGGAGCCGCTGCACGTGGCCGGCGCCTTCACCCTGGACGGCCTGTCGGGGCCGTTCATCGAGGGCATCGACGGCGACCACGGCAATGTGATCGGGCTCTCGCTGCCGCTGCTGCGCTCACTGCTGGGCGAACTGGGCGTGTCCATCACGGACTTGTGGGCGTGACCTCCGCGGGTCCGGGCGAGCCTCCTGCCGCCCGGCCCGCCGCGTCCGCCCCCTCCGCCTTCGGCGTGTCCGGCGTGTCCGGCGTGTCCGGGAAGAGCATCAGGGCCAGGACGATCAGACACAGGATCAGCATCATCACGGCGAAGGCGGGCCAGCCGACCAGGCCCACGACGAGCGCACCGAGGATGCCGTGGGTGAAGGCGGCTCCGATGAGGACCGCCCGGGCGAACCGGCCGGGTGCCCGGTCCCGGATGGCTGCGACGGCCAGCAGGGCGGCGCACAGCAGCAGGAACGCGCCGATGCCCGCACCCATGGCATAGGTTGCCTTGGACATGACATCCGGATCGCTGCCGGCGATCGACATGGACTGGCTCGCCGTCGTCCGGCCCAGCACGACGTGGACGAGGACGAGAACCGCCGCTTCCGCGACGAGCACGAGGGTGGCCGCTCCGGCCACCAGTCTGCGCAGCATGCCCCGGAGGCTACTAACGGGTAAACCACGGGACAAGGGGCTGGGCACAGGCAAAGAATGATCGGGGCGTTCGTAGGGACCCCACAAAGAATCGTCGGGGGCCGCTGCGCGTGCGCACAGAGACCTTGACCACATGACAGGGTTACTGTGCCGTTGGGGATGCCCCCGACCTGGGGCGCCACAAGGGTTCTTTGAACTCGAACCGGCCTCGAATAACGCTCTGTGTGGGCAAGCTCACCTCTGGAGACGGGTCGAAAGCCCGTGTCGGCTGTCCCTAAACTCAGCTTGTTTCAAAGGAGGGAGCCATCGTGCGCAAGGTGCTCATCGCCAACCGTGGCGAAATCGCTGTCCGCGTTGCCCGGGCCTGCCGGGACGCCGGGATCGCGAGCGTAGCCGTATACGCCGATCCGGACCGGGACGCTCTGCACGTCCGCGCGGCCGACGAAGCCTTCGCGTTGGGCGGTGACACCCCGGCCGCCAGTTACCTGGACATCGCGAAGGTTCTTCAGGCCGCCACCGACTCCGGTGCGGACGCCATCCATCCCGGATACGGCTTCCTCTCGGAGAACGCCGAATTCGCGCAGGCGGTCATCGACGCCGGCCTGACCTGGATCGGCCCGCCGCCCCAGGCGATCCGCGACCTGGGTGACAAGGTCGCCGCCCGACACATCGCCCAGCGGGCCGGCGCCCCGCTGGTCGCGGGCACCCCGGACCCCGTGTCCGGTGCGGAGGAGGTCGTCGCCTTCGCCGAGGAGCACGGCCTGCCGATCGCGATCAAGGCCGCCTTCGGCGGCGGCGGTCGCGGCCTGAAGGTCGCCCGCACCCTCGAGGAGGTGCCGGAGCTGTACGACTCCGCGGTCCGCGAGGCCGTCGCCGCCTTCGGGCGCGGCGAGTGCTTCGTCGAGCGCTACCTCGACAAGCCGCGCCACGTCGAGACCCAGTGCCTGGCCGACTCGCACGGCAACGTGGTGGTCGTCTCCACCCGAGACTGCTCGCTGCAGCGCCGCCACCAGAAGCTGGTGGAGGAGGCCCCCGCGCCGTTCCTGTCGGAGGCCCAGAACGCGCAGCTGTACGCCGCGTCCAAGGCCATCCTCAAGGAGGCCGGCTACGTCGGCGCGGGCACCGTCGAGTTCCTGGTGGGCCTGGACGGAACGATCTCCTTCCTGGAGGTCAACACCCGCCTCCAGGTCGAGCACCCGGTCACCGAAGAGGTCACCGGCATCGACCTGGTCCGCGAGATGTTCCGCATCGCCGACGGCGAGGAGCTCGGCTACGGCGACCCCGTGCTGCGCGGCCACTCGTTCGAGTTCCGCATCAACGGCGAGGACCCGGGCCGCAACTTCCTGCCGGCCCCGGGTACGGTCACCACGTTCAACCCGCCGACCGGCCCGGGCGTCCGCCTGGACGCGGGTGTCGAGTCCGGCTCGGTGATCGGCCCGGCCTGGGACTCGCTCCTGGCCAAGCTGATCGTCACCGGCGCCACCCGCGAGCAGGCCCTGCAGCGGGCCGCCCGCGCCCTCGCGGAGTTCGAGGTGGAGGGCATGGCCACGGCCATCCCGTTCCACCGCGCGGTGGTCGCCGACCCGGCCTTCACCTCGGACCCATTCCGGGTCCACACCCGGTGGATCGAGACCGAGTTCGTCAACGAGATCCCCGCCTTCGCCGCACCGGTGGGCGAGGACCTCGAGGAGGAGCCGGGCCGCGAGACCGTCGTCGTCGAGGTCGGCGGCAAGCGCCTCGAGGTCTCCCTGCCGTCCTCGCTGGGCATGACCCTGGCCCGCACCGCGGCCGCGGGCGGCGCCAAGCCGAAGCGCCGCGCCGCCAAGAAGTCCGGCCCGGCCGCGTCCGGCGACACCCTCGCCTCGCCGATGCAGGGCACCATCGTGAAGGTCGCGGTGGAGGAGGGCCAGGAGGTCACCGAGGGCGAGCTGATCGTCGTCCTGGAGGCCATGAAGATGGAGCAGCCGCTGAACGCGCACCGCTCCGGCACGATCGTGGGCCTCGCGGCCGAGGTCGGCGCCTCGGTCACGTCCGGCGCGACGATCTGCGAGATCAAGGACTGACCTCGGAGTCCGATCTCCGACCTCGGAGTCTGATCTCAGGGTCTGTACGACGAAGCCCCCGCCCGGTTCACCCGGGCGGGGGCTTCGTGCTGTTTCACGCCTTCAGGCGGTGCTGCTACCGGACTACCAGGTGCCCGGTGCCGCCTGCCAGCTCTTCAGGGGGGCTACGAAGCCGCCGTCGGTGCGGGCCTTGAAGGTGAACGCCGCCGTGGCTCCGGTGGCGTAGTTGTACATGATCGCGATGTCATCGCGACCGTCCTTGTCGCTGTCGCCGGACACCGGCATGCCGTACGACCCGGCGTACCAGTTGCCCGCGGGAACCTCCCAGCTCTTGAAGTCCTCGTTGACTCCGCCGTCGGGCCGACCGGTCAGGGTGAACAGCGCCGCCCTGCCCTCGGTGTAGTCGTACAGGATGGCGAGGTCGGCGCGGCCGTCGGCGTTGTAGTCGCCCGAGGTGATCCGGCTCTTGTTGTACTCCCAGTTGCCCGGGGAGCGGGTCCACGAGGCCACCGGGTCGGCGAAGCCGCCGTCGGGCTTGCCGAGCAGGGTGTAGGCGGTCACGGTGCCGTTGCCGAAGCCGTAGACGGCGAGGATGTCGTCCCGGCCGTCGCCGTTGAAGTCACCGGCGACCTGCTTGGACTCGTTCCAGTACCAGCCGCCCTGCGCCGAGCGCCAGCTGCCGAAGGAGTGGTTGAACGAGCCGTCCGCCTTCGAGATGAAGGTGTGGGCGCCGGTCGAGCCGCCGTGGTCGTAGAAGAACGCCACGTCGTCGCGCTTGTCGCCGTTGAAGTCACCGGCGACCAGCTTGGCCTTGGTCGGCTCCCAGCTGCCGGCGGGGGAGGCTGCACTCTTCAGCTGGACGAAGGTCCCGTCGGCCTGGCTCAGGAAGGTGAACATGGCGTTCTGGCCCCAGCCGTAGTCGTACAGCGCGGCCAGGTCGTCACGACCGTCGTTGTTGTAGTCGCCGACGACCCACTGCGACTGGCTGTAGCGCCAGTTGCCGCGGCCGCTGTCGTAGACGAGCACGGGCGCGGCGAATCCGCCGTCCGTCTTGCCGGCCAGCGTGTAGACCGCCGTGGCGTCGTAGCCGTAGTCGTAGACGGTGGCCATGTCGGACCGGCCGTCGCCGTTGAAGTCACCCGCCAGGTCGGTGCGCAGGTGGGCGGTGCGGTCGTTCGGCTTGTGCTCGACGCTCACACCGGTGGTGTGGTTGTGCCGGATGTAGCCTCCGTCGAAGTCCTCGCGGGGGCCGCCGTAGACGTCGTACTCGTCCGACTTCGGGTAGCCGAGGAAGCTCTTCTCGGCGCCGAGCGAAACCCACTTGTTGCGGATCTCGCCGCGGACCGACCAGGCCTTCTGGGTGGTGGTGGTCCAGTAGATGGAGGCGGTGTCGGAGGTCTGGTCCCGGTGGCGGAAGTGGTTGTAGCGGCCCACGCCGTCGGGGTGCTTGACCTCGTCGGTGGTCGGGTAGCCGAGCCAGCCGCTGGGGCCGCCGGTCGCCAGGTACTTCTTGTAGATGGTGCCGTGGAGCTCCCAGGAACCGGTCGTGGGCGACCAGTAGATCGCGCCGTCGCCGCCCGAGCCTCGGAACGTGGACACCACGCCGACGCCGTCGGAGTTGCGGTTCTCGTCCGAGGTCGGGTAGCCGAGGAAGCCGGTCTCCGCCCCGAGGCTCATCCACTTCTCACGGATGCCGTTGATGACGATCCAGGCGCCGGTGCTGCGGTGCCAGTAGATGGAGGCGTTGTCGTAGTTGTAGTTGTTCATGCGGAAGTGCATGAACCGGCCGTCGTCGGCGGCCACACCGACGGGGCCCGTCGGCTTGCCGAAGCCCTCGAGGCCGCCCGCGGCCTTGAACTTGGCCAGCAGCGGACCGCACAGGGAGTGCTTGACGTTGGCGTCGGCGGACGACGGGACGGTCTCGCACTCGTTCCAGGGCGTACCGCCGAGGACGAGAGGCTTGCCGGCACCGAAGGCGGAGCCGTTGCTCAGCGCGCGACCGGGGAACTCGGTGATCGCACCGTCGCCGTTGCGCGACCAGAGGTCGACGAAGCCGTCGTTCTCGAAGTCGCCGTTGCTGGACAGGTGCGGGTAGGCGGTGCCGGTGAACCCGGTGCCGATGGAGGTGGTCCGGACCGCCGGGTCCGCGTACACGGTCAGGTCGAGGGCAACGGCCGCCGTCGTGTCCGTGGTCTTGCGGCTGGTGTACTGGTGGATCTTGCCGGTGGTCTTGTTACGCGCCCAGATCTCCGGCAGACCGTCCTTGTTGAGGTCGCCGGGGGCGATCAGGGTCATGTCCTGCCAGTCGGCGTTGCCGAGCGGGATCGGCCGGAAGTTACGCAGACCGAGCTTGCCCGTCGGAGTACCGGCGTAGAGCCAGAGGTTGGAGCCCTCCTTGACCAGCAGGTCGGGAGTGTCGCTGTCATCGATCTTTCCGTCCCCGGTGGTGCTGTCGGGGTCGGGCAGGAGATCGTCGTTGACGCTGCCGATCGCCACTACCTGATCGGCCTGGCCCCAGCGGTCGTCCGAGGAGTACTGGGTCGATATTTGGATCGCGGTGGCATCGTTGTGCTCGAGGTCGCCGTCACCGTTACCCCGGTGGAGGTACAGGTGCTTGCGGCTGTTGTCGGGCGCCGGCCGCAGGGCGACCAGGTCCTCGTAGTAGTCCGCGTTCCAACTGCCCCGGTGGGTCAGCGAGGCCACGTTGGCGAAGGAGCCCTTGTCGAGCTTCTTGGACGGCTCGAACGTACCGTCGCCGTTGCCCGGGTGCATCCACAGGCGGCCGGAACCGGGGTCGACACTCCAGATGTCGACGGTGCCGTTGCCATCGAGGTCGCCGTGCTTGTCCCGGTTGGGCTGGCGCTTGGCGTTGAAGAGGTACGAGGTGACGTCGGACCGATTGCCCGAGGCGTCGAGGCTCCAGACGAAGAGACTGTGCGGGCCCGCCGTGGTCGGGGTGTACTTGAACTGCCCCGGACCGCCGACAGAGGTTGCGTTGACCGTGCGGACGGTCGGGTCGGACGCCGTGTACCACTGGTACTTGGTGATGTCCGAGACGCCGTTGGCGGTCAGGTTGAACGTACCCTCGGTGCGCGCGTAACCGTTGTTCGTCAGATCGTCCTCGGGGAACTGCGGCGAACTCACGCCCGGCTGCGAACCGGGACGGTCCCGGTCGATGCTGAACACGCACTGACCGGCCCAGGGACCCGCACCGGTACCGTCGAGACCGCGTACGTCCCACCGATACGTGGCTCCGGGAAGGTCCGTCTTCGGGATCCTGAGCTGGGCGACGTTACCGTTGGTGATTTCGACCAGCGGCCGCTTGATCGTGCCGTGGTAGTCGTCGTCCTTCCAGTAGTTGAACTCGGCCCAGACCTTGTTGTCCTCGGCGTCGCTGATGCGGGCACGCAGCACCACCTCGTCGGTGGTACCGATCTGGCCGCCCGCACAGGGGAGGGACGGGTCCATCGAGCGATCGGCCGGGGAGATCGGGTCGGGCAGCGTGTTGAACTCGGTCGAGATGCGGGCGCTGTCCGGGTTCAGCTTGCGCCAGGAGACGTCGACCGTGTCGGTGGCGGACTTCAGACCGAAGGTCCAGGCCGGCCAGCTCCAGCGGGCGGCATCCGCGACCGCGGAGGTCACGTTCAGCTCGATGGTGTCGCCGTCGCCGGGGCAGCTGCGGCCGCCGTAGGACTGGCCGGAGGCGTCCACCATCCGCTTCCAGGCGGGCTGGTTGTTCCAGGTGGTGGAGCCGCTGATGGCATCGGTGTCCCAGACCTGGATGTCACCGGAATTGCAGCCCCAGGAGCCCGCATACTTCTGCTGGATGCGCAGGTCCGCCTTGAGGATCTGCTTGCCGCCCAGACCGCCCATGCCGACCTGGAAGAAGGTCTTGGCACAGACGACGGCGTTGCCCCGCTGGGCGTCCTTCGCGCAGCCGACGCGGGCGTCGTTGCTGAGGGTGCCGCCGTTCCAGTAGTTGGTGCTCGCCGAACCGGGGATGCCGTTGTGCTTGTAGGCCACCGCCCAGGCCGACTTCCAGTCGTCCCGCCACACCGGGTCGATGACGACGGGGAAGGTGGTGTCGGCCGCGGTGAGCAGCTTGCGGTCCGTGGTAAGCGTCAGCTTGTCGGCCTTCAGCGAGACGCCGAGGTCGGCCTGCTTGCTGCCGAGGGAGATGCCGTCGACGGCGCGCACCCGGTCGGCCACGGGGGGCTTGGGGGGCTTGGGGGCCTTGGGGGCCTTGGCGGCTGCGGCGGCAGCTCCGGCTTCGGCGACGGACTTGGCCGAGGAGTCGGCAGAAGTCTTGGCGGAGGACTTGGCCAACGGGGTGGGCGTCGGGGCGGCGGCCGCCTGGGGCTGGTCGGCGCCGGAGTCCCACATCTGGGGCTTGGCGGAACTGAACAGGGTCTGGCCCGCGGGGTCGACGGCCAGCAGCTCGCCGTTGACCTCCTTGCGCACGGTGACGCCGTTGCCCTTGAGGCCGAAGTCGACGGAGGCCAGCTCCGGGTTGGCCGCCGCCTCGCGGTTCTTGACCACCAGCTGGTGCGAGAAGCCGGTCACGTCCGCGCTGACCCGCAGGTCCACGCCCTTCATGACCTCGGCGTACGTGGCGCTGTTGCCCTCCACGATCGGCGCCGGCAGCGGCTTCGGCCAGGTCAGGGTGATGTCCCGACCGTCCTTGCGCATGGTCACCAGCGGGGCCTTGCCACCGCCGGAGAAACTGAGCCGGGCGACGGTCGCCTTGGGGGCGATCCGGCCGTCCTTCTGCTTCACCAGTCCGGTGTCCACCGGGACGTAGGCTCCGCCGTGACGGACCCGGGTGGGCACCAGAGACTGCTCCGAGGTGAACGTCCCGTTCGGGTTCGCCCAGACCTCTTCGGTCTCCGAGCGCAGCGAGCCGACCTCGACGCGCTTGCCGGTGCGCTTGGCCTCGGCCTTGGCCTTGGCCGAGGCCTTCGCCTCGGGGGACATGTTCGCCTGGTCGTCCTTCGCGGCCTTGGCGGCCTGCGCGGCGGACGAGAGCGCGGGGGCTGCCGCGGCAGCCGCGGGCAACGCGCCGATCAGGGTGGCGACGAGCGCGGTCGCCAAGGTGAGTACGGGTGCCCTGCGAGAGGGCGGTCCCGCGACGCGTGACCGCGTCGGGAAGGGTCTCACTGACTGAGTCCTCGGGGTCGGTTCCGGCAACCCCCTCTCAGGAGTGGCCGAAAACTGTCGGCTGAACCTCTTAAACGGAGGCCGAACTTCAGCCATCCGCCAACAGGTCACATGTGTTCGATTGATTTGTAGCACCCACAGCCCCGGAAATTCGAGGCGATCCCCCACGAGCCCGCCCGCGACCGCAGCCCTTTATCAGACGTTCACCGGAATCAAAAATTCCGAATACAAGGTTCCGGTTGACCGCTCGGACCAGCAATGATGTGCCACAGGCCGACCCCGGGGACCCTTCCAAAAAATCGACGCCCTCGATCGCCCACTGTTAAATTCAGCGCACCCAATCAACAGCGCGAAATCACCGTGATCCGCGCGATCCAACGGGGAGTGTTCGAATTTTGAGACGATCCCAGGCGCACGCCATGCGTGCGCCTTTGAGGCGTGTCTGGCGGTGGCCCATACCGCTGCTGGCCACCACACTGCTCGCCAGTGGCATGACCGTGCTGGAGGCGTCCGCCGCCTCCGGCCCCAAGCTGCCGGGCTTGCAGAAGCTGACGAAGGTCAACGGCGAGAACGTCAAGGGCAAGCCGGCTTCCGGCCCCGCCGAGTCGGACCTGAAGGCATGGAAGGGCGCTCCGAAGATCGCCTGGCCTGCGGCCGGTTCGGCTGAAATTGCACTACCTGACGCGCCCAAGGCGGAAAAAAGTGCGCTGAAGTCGGCCACCGGCGCTGGGGCCTTCGGTCTCCCGGCGAAGGACACCGGTATGGCCGGCAAGCCGGTCAAGGCGGGCAAGCTGCCCGTCTCGGTCGCCGCGGTCACCCCGACAGCCGCATCCGGCAACCCGGCCAAGCGGTCCATGGCGGCCGGGGCTCCGGCTGCCGCTGCGACCGACGTCAAGCTGAAGGTGGACCTGCTGGACCAGGCGGCCGCAAAGCGCGTCGGCCGCGCGGGCAGCCTTCTCCTGAACGTCAACCGCACGGATGCGGGTAAGACTTCGGCTCCGGTT